>JAISVR010000024.1 GCA_031271465.1 Prevotellaceae bacterium
CGGAATCTTTATAATAGCTTTTATGATTGTTTTAGCAGCAACCCGAACATGAACCATTACAACCGGAATGATTATCCGGCTTAAATCCCGTTTCAATTATAGGAAGGTTATTGGCTTTCCATTCCTTAATACCTCCGTCAAGATTAGCCGTATCTTTATAGCCTTGACAATTTAGCATATTTGCGACTTTGGTTCCACGTGTTCCGTCATCACATACAACAACTATAGAAATTTCTTTCGGCAAATGATCCAATTTTTCCATTATTTCAGAATACGTTAAACCGCACCAAAGTAACCGTTAGGGTAAGAAAAGCCGTTTTTCGTAATGAATGGTATTTGTGCATAGAATGTTATCCTGTGTTTGTTCTTGGCAAGAAAAAGCCTCAACGCATTGTCGAGGCTTTAAACCGCACTATTACAAGCATAATTTGGGATAAGAAACGCACAGCTCGCACAACCGAAACCTCAAAAACATTCAAACCCAAAAGGGACGAAAACGGTATAATAATGTGCAAAACAGAAATAGACCAAGAGGCGTGTTTGTACGCTGATGGCGTTCGCAAACTCCGCCAACGAGAATATGACAACGCCGATTTATACAGCGATACCGAAACCGCTCAAGCCGAACAAAAAGAGCGTTCACAACAAAATTTCATTGAATATTTTGACGAGGTGGCAAAGAAACGCCACGCCCGCAGTTCCGAATCAATCCGTGTAAATTGGAAACGTACACTTGAATTGATAAAACTTTTTGCAGGCGACACCCTGCCATTTTCAAAAATAGACAATCGCTTTGCCGAAGATTTCAGAATGTACCTAGTGACAGCCCCCTGCGGTGGCAACAAAAGCGGCACAATTTCACGAAATACCGCAGTAACCTATTTTTCAATTTTCAAGGCAGGATTAAAGCAGGCGTTTGTTGATGGATATTTGACTGTTGATTTGTCCGCCAAAATCAAAGGCATACCGGAACAAGAAACCCGTCGAGAATTTTTAACGGTAGAAGAATTGAATACGCTTGTTGCCACACCTTGCGAGTACAAAGATTTGAAAAGAGCTGCCTTATTTTCGGCACTCACAGGCTTACGCCATTGCGATATTCAAAAAATGCAATGGAAAGAATTACAAATTGACGGCGACCAAGCCCGCCTCAATTTTACCCAACAGAAAACAAAGGGAGTTGAATATATGCCAATTTCGCCGCAGGCGTTGGAGTTTTGCGGAGAGCCGCGCAAGCCCAATCAATTAGTTTTTGAAGATTTGCCCAATCCCTCGTGGATTTCACGCCCGCTAAAAAAGTGGCTTGAAGCCGCAGGTATTACAAAAAAAATTACATTTCATTGTTTCCGGCACACATTCGCAACCCTGCAATTAAGCAATGGTACCGATATTTACACCGTCAGCAAAATGTTGGGACACACCAATGTAAAAACCACCCAAGTATATGCAAAGGTGGTTGACGAAAAGAAAGAAAAGGCGGCACACGCTATAAAATTGAATATCAATAAATAACATTTAAATAAAAGAAAAAATGAAAGAAAGAACACAAAAAAAGTACCTCAACAGTTGATGTAAACGACATTTTAGAAGTGTTGGCACAACACAATTTCTCAAATCAAAAGCAAATTGAATTACTCCAAGTTCTCAATTATGCTTTGTACACAAAACACTATCCACAAGACATTTGCGGAATTATAGAAAAGAAAACACAACTCCTTCAACAAGCGATGGAAACGCCCGAAAAAGACAATCCCGATGCGGCAAGTGTCAAAGTTCGTTCCGTTGTTATTTTGGAAATGCTTAAATTGATGCAGTTAGGTACAGCACACAACGACCTCACGAAAATTTGTAAACTGATAGCATTTTTGACAGGAAACAGTTACAACAGCATTTACAATGAATTACAAAAGGGCATATATTTTTCCAAGTTTCACAGCAAACAAATAGACGAGGCAAACAAAATTCTCGAAGAATTAAACGCCCCAATATCAATAGAAAAGGATAAACAATACTAAATTTCCACCCCCTTGTGCAACCCCTTGTAAGGTCTTTATACTTATTCTTTTGCACCACGATTTTTATTGAAGTCGTGGTTTTCTTTTTATTGGCACAAAAGAAAATCCAACCGCCGAAAACTAAAAAATATTATGTTTTCAAATGACGAACTTTCTTTTAACGATGTGCCCAAAGCCGTAGCACATTTAATTGACAAGGTCGATAAAATCGAAACCTTGCTAACCGCAAAGCAATCACAGGCACAGGAAGCCGACCAATGGCTAAACCTCAACGACTTGTGCAAGTATCACCCCGACCACCCCGCAAAACCTACGGTTTATGCGTGGATAGGTCAGCGTTCAATCCCTTATCACAAAAAAGGTAAAAAGTTGATGTTCCTGAAAAGCGAAATCGACACTTGGCTGAAAGAGGGCAGGCGCAAAACCGCCGCCGAAATCCAAGCCGAAGCCCAACAGTTTGTAGCCGCTAACAAAAAAGGAGGTAACAAATGAGCAATCCGAAACACATTAGCGAAATTTTGCGAGAAATCGCACAAAATCCGCGAAACGACTTTGAAAAAGCCATTGCACAATTGCCTTGTATGCAATCGCTGTTACAAAGCCTCCCTTTTGGGGAGGTTGGAGGGGCTTCCCTTGAAGAATGGATTGACAGCCAAGATGTAATGCAAGCCCTGCACATCAGCCCGCGTACATTACAGACCTTACGCAAAAATGGCATTTTGCCATTTTCCCGCATCGGTAATAAAATTTATTACCTGCGTCGCGACATTATCAAAATCCTTTCAGACAACTACACAATGAATAAAATCAAGGACTATGAAAGCGATAAGTAAGGAAATATTGTGCCAACGAGAGCAGAACTCAAACTTGTTTGAGGTTATGCCAAGTGCAGCCGATATTGCGCTAAGCGAAAGTATTTTGAACAAAACGCATTACGGATTAGGAATTTACAGCCACATTTTGCGGCAGTATTACCCCGATGAAATTGTGTTGCGATTGGTTGAAAGAGATTGCGGCTTATGCCGTAATCCTTTCAATTCCAATAAAGAAACATTGCATATTTTCATTGAAAAAGAAAATATTTTGAGCAACGCCTTTGATAAAGAAAACGCCCGCCACGAAGATAGTGAAAACGCTATCCCCGCAGGCGATGCGTTCGACTTTGCAGAACTACACTACAAGCAAAGCGGCAACAACTTACTGCAAACCCTCAATAAAGAACTAAATCTACACATCGGCGAACAATGGAGTTTCTACAAAAATAGTCCCATTTGTCCTCCAAGTCCCAATATTCTTAAAATTCCTTACATTCCCTTGTTTTCCTTTTTTCGCGCCCCAATAACCAATACTAAACCGCATAAAGCGGTTAGTTTATTACAAATCTACAATGCAATCAAAGGTAACTATTACCGAGAGCGAACACAGAAATTGCGAGCAATTTCCGATGTCCGGCAAGCCCGACTATTTAAAGCCGCCAACTTTGATTACTGCACCTTTTCGGGCGTATTCACAACCCGAAACGACAAAGCCCTCATTAAACATTCGGGCTTGTTGTGCCTTGATTTCGACCACTTGCAAAGCGTTGAAAAACTGCGTTTTCAACTTTTGCAAGACGAATATTTCGACACCCTTTTATTATTCCGCAGTCCATCAGGCAATGGGCTAAAATGGATAATCCCTATTGATGTAACCCAAGCCACGCACGCCAATTATTTTTTGTCTGTATCAAATTACCTAAAAGCGACCTATAATGTTGAGGTTGATAAATCGGGCAAAGATATTTCCCGCGCTTGTTTCCTGCCACACGACCCGCAAGCATATATCAATCCCGTCATTGCGAGGAACGAAGCAATCTAAATTTTATATCACTATGAGTAAAAAGAAATTCAATCCTGCCGAATGGCAGAATACAAATCAAGGTAATCATAAAAATCTTGATAAAATCACGGTTCAGACAAACAATCCACGCACCGACATTGAAATAATCACAAAAAGAATAGAAGAAACAAACACCGACATAGCCCCAAATTACGCCGATTGGCGAGATTTAGGCTTTGCCCTCGCTGACGCTTTGGGCGAAAGCGGGCGTAACTACTACCACCGTTTAAGTCGTTTTTACCCTAAATACAATCAAACCGAAACAGACAAACAATATAATAATTGCTTGAAAGCTCACGGACACGGCGTTACAATCAAAACCTTGTATCATTTAGCAAAGTCCGCAGGTGTTAATATTTCTATTTCGGAAATATCCAAATTGCCAAATGTCCAAAATGGCAATTTGGCAAAATGCCGAGAGCAGAGTTCAAACTCGTTTGAAACTATGCCGAGCATTGCAGGCAAATCGCGTAGCAATTT
>JAISVR010000011.1 GCA_031271465.1 Prevotellaceae bacterium
TGAGAGAATAGTTGAAAACAACAGGGTTAAAAAAACAAATACTTTCTTTTTCATTTTTGTAGAAGATAAAAACAGGGTTTTTTGTTTTATTGAATTATTTTAATTTTAGGTATTGTTAATGATATGTTGTGCAGTCATTAAGTCTGGATTGCTTCGTTCCTCGCAATGACGCTACTTAGTTTTTAAAGCGCAAAGGAAAGCTATTATTTGCTTATAATCACAATTTGATTGTTAAAATATTTGATTCAAAATGGTTAAATAATGTTGATATGAAATTTGATTGGGTTTTTAAGGGCAAAAGATTTTTTGCCCCTACAAGGGTCGAAGATTTTCGACCCCTACGGTACGATTACCTTTCTTGCCTCGCTGCCTACGCGCACGATATATATGCCTGCTTGCGACACATTGTAGCTGCCGGCTCCGGTGCCTTGTGCTACGCATTGACCAGCGATGTTATATACTTGTATGGTTTCGGTGGTGTTTTCTATTATGATATTATGGTGTTGGGGGTATATTTTTAAGGCTGTGGCAGAGGTTGGGGGTATTGCTGATGTGTTTGCCTGGTATTCGTGTGCGCCTATATCGACTGTTCCGTTGCTGATGCGCTGATTGCCGAGCAGGTCTGTTGTTATGCCAGCAATGTGTACATTGTTGCCTTTGTCAATTGCGGGGCTGTTTTTTTGCAGGCTGTAATCGTCGTAGCCGGCAAAAAGCGGGTCTTCACCGATGATGTTGTTATTGCCGGTTAAATCAATATTGCTTGTGCCGATAAGACTATTTTGTAGAACTAAATTTCCCAACAGATGATGAATGTCATTTTTCGCATTATTAAATATAATACTATTATAAATAGATAATGAGTTGTTTCGACTTATATAAATGCCGTGTCCTCCGTAGTTATTTACAATAGTAGAATTTATAATAGTTGTGGCTGAAACTGTGTATGATAAACTATTTGTAATAATGCCTCGTTCCGGATTAAGACTATCGGCTACTTTATTTTGTATAAATAAAGTATTTTTTATTGTTGTGTTTTTATTGTTGTCTATCGTTGCATTTTCGGTGCTTTTGTTTTCTCGAAATATTGAATTTATAACTTGCAAGTCGCTATAATTTGAAATAGCACTATCATATACTGCTGAATTATTACTGAATATACAATTCTCAATTACACAAGTGTTTGAGGTATAAATTGCTCCCGCATTATTTCCGTAATTTTCACTAAAAACAGCATTATTTATACTTAAATCTCCATTGTTCATAATTGCACCGCCTGATGATGGAGCATAATTTTTAGTGAAAATACAATTATTTACTTTTAAGGTACTACCGGGCATAGTATAAATTGCTCCACCATAGTCTAAAGCTCTGTTATTGCTAAAAGTACAGTTATTGAGAGTGAGTTTGCTATAATTTGTAATTGCTCCGCCGCTGCAATTTGACTTATTATCTTGCAATGTCAAATGATTGAATGTTACTTCTGCATTTGCCAAGATTTCAAAATAGCGTTTTCGTTGTGGTCGGGTATCTGTCCATATAGCAGCATTTTGACAAACGGTGTTGTTTGTTTCGTTTCCGCTAATAGTAATGTTTTTGTCAATTGTTATTATTCCAGCAAAATGAATGCTTGTGATATTATTGTCGAAAACTATAATGTCGCCATTATTGGCACCGGTTATGGCTTGGCGTAATGTACCTGTACCTGTGTCGGCACTACTTGTTACGGTTATGGTTTTGGCATTTATATTTATTGCAGTAAACAGTAACAATATGATAATGGATATTATTTTTCTCATAATATTTTATCAAAGACAAGGTTTCCTGTCCCTGCAATTAATGAGGGACAAGACACCTTGTCAGTTAATAATTAGTTTTTGATTATCACTTGTCTATATGTCTGATTGCCTGCTACAATTAGTACAATATAACTACCTGTCACCCAAGACGACGAATCTATTTGCGTGTTTACAGTATTTGTGGTTGTTTGTGAAACAAGACTTCCTTTTGTGTCCATCACATAAATATTTGCAGGATAATTCACAGCCTCCAAAATTTCAATATTTAAACTGTTTTTTGCAGGGTTTGGGTAGATGCTGGCAAATTCTGTTTTTGCAGAATGAAGCGTCATTAAAGATTCTTCATCATCCGAAAACATAGATTTAGCTATGCGTGACGAATTGCCATCAATATCTTCAATAGGTGCTCCTACTATTAGACGGTAATCGCAATCGCTTGTATAAACATCTACGACAAGAGTATAAATGCTACTTCCTGCTATATCTCCCATACCCGGAAGGTTTAACATTAAGTTTTCTTGGTCAAAAGGATAGGGAGCTACTCCGTTGGTTACAATATTACCATTGTTAAACAATCTGTAATTAAATGTTGCAGGTATAGAATTATTTTTTATAAGTCTATATGCGGGTACGGAAATTAAATCAGTATTATACAATAAACCAAATCCATTTGCGTCAATGGTAATTGGTTCTTCTTTCCACGGACTTGGGTCGCAAGCTCCTTTAGCATCTACCTGTACTTTGATAGTTCCACTAACTCCTTTTGTATCTACAGTAATAGTTCCGTCTGTTCCATCAGGACTACCTACAGGTGTTCCAAATTCATCGGGAATAATCCAAGAATAGGTATACTTATCAGGGTCCGCATCTTGTACACTGAATATTACTTGGTCGGCAATATTATAATTTATACAACCTTTGGTATTGATTATTGCTTTAGGAGTTTCAGGAGCAATATTCACATCTACTGCTGTACTCAAATCACTATCAATGCAACCAAGAGCTCTTACTTTAATTTGTCCAGAGGTGGTACCGTCAGTCGTAATTGTAATGGTTGGGTCTTCTGTGGTGTTGTTGATTGCATTAGAACTCCATTCGGCAGGAAATTCCCATTGATAACCTGTAGCATTATCGTCTGGCGTTACGGTAAAGGTTATTGGCGTTGTATTGTCTTTAGCATCAATACATTGATTTGATTCGTTAATTTCTGGTGTATTTGGACTAATAGAAAAATCAGCAAAAATCGAATTGCTACAATCATCTGTTACCGTAATTCGGCAAGGACGGCTTCCTACTCTTATCATAGGCTCTGCTATAGTTGGACTATCTTCAAAACTCCAATCACTACCACTTTCCAATGCCCAAGTCATAGGCGTACCATTGGCAGCACCATCTACCTTAAATCTAAACGATTGACCAGCAGGCAAACAGTTTGGATTTTTTGCATTATTGGTAATTGTATTACTGCTTGCAAAGGCACTATTTATCTTCAAACTATATGTTTCATCTTCACAAGCACTTTTCACCGTCAACTTAATAGTACGAGCATTCGTAGGTGTAAATGTTAATGTATTTGGAGTTGTACTATACATCCAACCGTTTAATGTTGCCTCGTCCCAAATATAAGTTACCTCGGAGTTGCCTAAATCGGCATTATCAATCGTAATCGTTTTCGATCCCTCGCCAGGCGATAAACACAAACCATCCTCCCAATCTATAACGATTCCTTCCATACTAATGATGGGTTTGGCAGGCTTGATGCCTAATGTACGCTTAATGGAATCATTCCCATTGCAAGCTCCCATAGATACAGCCAATGTTTTATGTTTTAAAAAATCTGCATTAACTGTAAATGTAATGGAACTTTCATCAGACGAATAGTAATCTTCTTTTGTATCCAAATTCCAACCATAGCTATCAAAACCAATTAAATTAGCATCTTTCATACTTACCCATGGCTTGATAGAATATGTTACTTGTTCTCCTAATGCCACACATTCGGGACCTACAATTTTATTTTGAAGCCCTTCGTAAGGATAGGTGAAAGATTTGCATATCTTTACATCCATATCTACTTCTTTGAAAGAAGAAATTTTGTGTTTTGTAACCACACCTGTTTTACAATCAGTAACATCAATAGTAGTATCTTTTTTCAATCTACAAAATACATTTAATTTTGCAGGAGCAAATCTACTGTATTTACTGTTATAAACTGTGTCTGTTTGTGTTGCTACACTAACAGTAGTACTATTGTGTCCAGCAGTAATATCTACGCCACCGCCTATTTTTGTCCAAGAGGTAGATTCAATTACATATCCGTCACTACCAGTATAAGAAACTGTGAAAGTTCCACTTGTTCCCATACAATGACAACCATTCGCTCCACCACCAGAAACACTTAACTGCGCATTCGTGCTCCACACTCCACAACAAAGCAGAGCCATAAGCCCTAAGGCTTTTTTAAAATATTTTTTTATCATTTTATAAAATATTTATTAATTTATTATTTGATAGAAGTATGTTTTTTGTATTTGTACTTCTATCGGTAAGATAAAAACTGTATGCACTTGTCGGTAAGGCGTGCATAAAAAACCTTAGAGTGTGTTAAACTCCTGCAGGAGATAAAAACAACCCGGGTGTAATGTGGTATATTTGCTTCTTTCCCTATTTATTCTTTACGGGGGAATAAAAAAGAGAGTCAGGCAGCGTGTAATTCGTTAATGTTTCCTCCTTTCTTTTAGAGCTTCACAAGCGGTACGAACGCCTGTGAAGCTTGTTTTTTTTCGAGTTGTCATGTTTGTTTTTATCTAAGCGGGTTGATGCATTTAGTTTATTTTTTCGGAATTACTTCTTTGCGACTTGCTTTGCCATTATTATTTCCCTTCGTTCAGTGATTTTGAATCCCCGTTGTTCGTGATTGCTAATTGCGAGAAACGAAGCAATCTTTAAGTAGCTCGTATTAGAGATTGCTTCGTTTCTCGCAATGACGGATACTGTATTGCTTGACAAGCCTCAAGGAAATAATTCCGTATTTTTAAACATGACAAAGAAAAATAACTATTCTTTTTTTACCAAATTTTTTAACAGAAAAATACATAAAGAAAAAATTATTTATCAAAAAATTTATGATTGCAAGTTATTGCCTAATAATGAGGAAGATAAGGGCAGTAATAGTAAGGAAATTGCCACTTATTATTAAAAAATGATTCGTTAAAGATGTTTAAAACTAATAGATTTATTTTTAAACAGGAGGGTGCTAAGCGGTAATTGCAGTGTGTTGTTTTGCTGTGCGGGCTACTACAAAAATGCTTAATTCGTAGAGCAAATAGATGGGCGAAAATACCAGGAAGAGGGTGAAAATATCTACCGTAGGGGTAATTACAGCAGCTATAATTAAGATTATCACTGCTGCGTGCCGACGATAGTTGCGCATAAAAGCAGCCGAAAGCAGCCCTAATTTACCAAGCAACCACGATAATACGGGCAGTTCTGCCATAATGCCTATCATAAGCGAAAGCAGTATGAGTGTGTTGATATACGAGCTGAGGTCTATTAAATTTACCACTTCGCTGCTTACCTGATAGGTGCCTAAAAAACGGAAGGAGAGCGGAAAAATAAGAAAATAATTGAGCAATACGCCCATATAAAATAACAGTGACGAATAGCATATAACTCCAAAGGAATATCGCCGCTCGCTGTCGCGCAATGCAGGCGATACAAAGCGAAACAATTGGTACAGAATATAGGGAAATGACAGCACCAGCGCCATGCAAAACGATACGCTGAGATGGATAAAAAACTGCGAAGCTAATTGTGTATTAATTAATTCCACGCGGAAACTTTCGGGACAAATTTCGGCAATGGAAGTCCACTCGGCAAGACGACAAAACAGACGATAGATAATGAAATCGTCCTTTTGCGGCGCAAGTACAATATTGAAAATGAGTTCTTTGTTAACAAATATCACTATCATTACCACAATCAACACTACCAAGATGCTGAAAATGGTTTTGCGCAAGTCTTCCAAATGTTCCCAAAACGAAAGTTCTTTTTCGTTTTTGCGATTCATTCTTTTTCTTTTGTGTCGGTATCGGAAACGGGTTTTTTTATTTCGTCTTCAACTCCGTGCATGCCTTCCTTGAAACTTTTTACGCCTTTGCCAACACCACGCATGAGTTCGGGAATTTTTTTTCCGCCAAAAAGTAATAATACCACTAAAGCTATTATAATAATTTCGGGCGCACCGAGCGCAAATAATAATGTGTTCATAGTTATGTAATTTTTATTGAATTTGCAAATATACAATATTTATTGAGAAAAGCTATTTGTCTTACGAGGAGGAACGACGAAATAATCTCAGTACAGAAATGGATTGCTTCGTTCTTTGCAATGACGAAAGCAGCCTTGATTTAGTGAGATTCCTCCAATTCGGTCGGAATAACGAGCAGTTTTCAACTCATTTCCAACATTTGCAGTATAGATTTTTCGGCTTTCCGGCGAAGTGTTTCGTCTATCAAAATTTCAGGTTGCTCGTTTAATAAACAATTGTAGAGCTTTTCCATCGTGTTTAGACGCATAAAATTACACTCGCTGCATCCACACGAACTGTCTATTGGCGGAGCGGGAATAAATTCTTTTCCGGGATTTTTTTTCTTCATTTCGTGAATTACTCCGCTTTCGGTTACGATAATAAACCGCCGTTTTTCGCTTTGGGTAGCATAATTGAGCAAGGCTTGTGTGCTTCCTATAAAATCGGCTACCATCAATACCGGCTTTTTACATTCCGGATGTGCAAGTACCAAGGCATCGGGGTATTGCGCTTTTAATTCAAGAATTTTTTCGAGCGAAAATTGTTCGTGCACATGACAGGCTCCGTTCCAAAGAATCATTTTTCTGCCGGTGGTGCTGTTAATATAATCGCCGAGATTTTTATCGGGACCGAAAATTAACTTGGCATCGCTCGGAAATTGCTCAACAATTTTTCGGGCATTGGTAGAAGTTACACATATATCGGTCAGAGCTTTTACAGCAGCCGTAGTATTTACATACGAAATAACCTTATAACCGGGGTATTGACGGATAAATTCTTCAAATTTGTCTGCCGGACAGCTGTCTGCCAATGAACAACCGGCATTTAAATCGGGTATTAATACTTTTTTGCCGGGTGAAAGAATTTTTGCCGTTTCGCCCATAAAATGTACACCGCAAACCACAATTATATCGGCATTTGTTTGCTTTGCCCATTGTGCCAACGCCAAACTGTCGCCCACAAAATGGGCAATATCCTGAATATCATTCGGCTGATAATAATGCGCCATTATTACGGCGTTTTTTTCCTTACACAGCTTTTGTATTTTTTCTTTTAAATTGTTTTTTTCAGAAATTTCGATAGATGTATTTTTCAACATATTGAATATTATAATTATTCTTTTTTAAAAAATTTAAAACTTCTATTTTGATGATAATAGTCTGTTAATAATACGGATAAAATTTTACGGTTTTTCTTGTATAATTGAATTTTTCACATTTTGCTTTATTTTATAAACAATTTATTTTTTGCTAAACGGTTAAAAATAAGTTTGTTTATATTTTTATAAACATTTTATGTTTCAGGTTTGAGTTAATAATTTCTTTTAGTTTCAAGTTTGATAAATCAGGTTTTTTTGCTTAAAAAAATCATGTAAAAATGTTCTTATTTTTTTGTTACATTAAAATTAATAATTAAGCATACCTGTTTTCAACTTTCCAACTGTAAACTTTCAGATGTTGTTAGATATAGATAACATTTTATCAACAGTTTTTTAGCTTATTATTTTATTCAAAAATATTTTATTTCTTTTTCGTAAATACTTGATAATAAATGGTTTGAAAGTCTGCTTGCTCCTATTCTGAATAATTCGTTGTTGAGCCACTCTTTGCCAAGAATTTCTTCTACAATGCTGTAATAATAAACAGCTTCTTCGGGAGTAGCAATTCCACCGGCAGCTTTAAAACCTATTTTTTTGCCTGTTTTTTCGTAAAAATCTTTGATTGCATAACACATTGCATAAGCTGCTTCGGGTGTTGCTGCAGGTTCGGTTTTTCCGGTAGAAGTTTTTATAAAATCGCTTTCGGCTATCATCGAAATGATGGATGCTTTGTAAATATTATCGATGCTTTGAAGTGAGCCGCTTTCGATAATTGTTTTGAGATGTGCGCCGCGACACGATGCTTTTATTTCCGAAATTTCTTCGGCTACGCTTTCGTAATCGCCGGATAGAAATTTGCCTATCGAAATTACAACATCTATTTCTGTTGCTCCTTCGAGAACGCACATGGCTGTTTCGGCAATTTTTACTTCGATAAAAGTTTGCGACGAAGGAAATCCTCCCGATACGGAAGCTATTCCAATATCTTCGGTCAAAGTTTCTTTCACGGTTTTTACCATGCTTGGATACACACACATGGCAGCTACCGAAGGCATTTCGGGAAATTGGTCTTCAAAATTATTTACTTTTTGTGTAAGTTTTGCAATGCTTTCTTCGCTGTCGGTATGATTGAGTGAAGTGAGGTCGATACAATTAAAACAGGTTTTATATATTTCTTTGTTTTTATTTTCTTCGCTTTTCGTTTTTATTTTTTCCAACTCGTTTTTTACTTCATTGTCTGAAAATTTACGATTGTACAATTTCATCGTTTTGTCAAAATTACTCATAGCCGTATGTTTTTTGGTTATTAAAAATCTTTGTTTTTACTATCAATAATAATTGTTACAGGTCCATCGTTTAAAAGTTCTATTTTCATATCGGAACCAAATTCGCCCGTTTGTAATTTTTTACTGATTTTACTGTCGAGCATTCTACAGAATTTTTCATATATCGGTACGGCAAAATCAGATTTAGATGCTCGTATATACGACGGACGATTACCTTTTTTTGTTTGTGCAAAAAGTGTGAATTGACTCACTACTAAAATTTCTCCATCAATTTCTGTTACCGCTTTATTCATTATTCCGTTTTCGTCGTCAAAAATCCGAAGCATTGAAATTTTGTTACACAGATATTCAATGTCTTCATCGTTGTCGGAATTTTCTATGCCAACCAAAATTAGTAAACCTTTTTTAATTTCCGACTTAATTTCTTGATTAATTGTTACCGATGCTTTGTTTACTCGTTGAATAACTGTTCTCATTGTTTATTTAAGTCTTTCAGATTTTATTATTCACTTATCCGAGTGCGGATAAAATTTTTCGTGCAATTCTCAGCGAGTTAAATTATTGTGAAAATGATTATAAATAATTGATGCTCTGTTGTTTCCTATCAATTTTTCGAGTTCCGAAAACTCGGCATTTTTAATGCGTTTTACACTTTTGAAATGCGAAATGAGTTCTTTTTTTGTTTTTTCACCTATTCCTTTCACATCGTCGAGTTCCGATTTCACTTGCGACTTGCTTCGTTTATCTCGATGGAAAGAAATAGCAAAACGGTGAACTTCTTCCTGTATCGAAGCTAAAAATTTGAATACTTCATCGGTGGCTTTCAATCCTATCACTTTGGGAGGAAATCCGAACAAAACTTCATTCGTCTTATGCCGGCTGTTTTTGGCAAGTCCGGCGATGGGAATATTCAATTTTAATTCGTCTTCAGCCACTTGTCGAATTACTTCCATTTGCCCTACTCCTCCGTCGGCAATAATTAAGTTGGGTAAAGAAGAACTTTCTTCAATCATTCGGCTGTATCGTCGACGCACAACTTCGCGCATCGACGCATAATCGTCGGCACCTACTACGGTTTTTATATTGTATTTTCGATATTCTTTTTTCGCCGGTTTGGCTTTTTTAAAAACAACGCAAACTGCTACCGCATCACTACCGGAAATATTTGAATTATCGAAACACTCAATATGCATTGGTAACTCATTGATTTGTAATGATTTTTGTAAATTTGACAAAATACGGACGGCACGCTGGTCGGGATTTAATTTCTCGGCGTGTTTTAATTTCTCAAGTTTGTATTGTCGCACATTTTGAGTAGATAGTTCTACCAACTTTTTTTTAGCTCCACGGGTTGGAATACTGATTTTGGCATTTTTTAGTTCCAAATTCAATTCGAACGGTACTAATATCTCTTTCGAATTACTGTTGAAGCGTTGGCGAAGTTCTACGATAGCCATTGCGAGAAGTTCTTCTTTCGGTTCTTCCAGTTTTTTTCGATATTCGATGGTGTAACCTTGCACAATAGAACCTTTCAAAATTCGGAGAATATTAATATATGCCGAATGCTCGTCTTCATCGTATGAAAATACATCTATATTGCTTAATACATCGTTGATAACAATCGATTTCGATTTGAAATTTTCAATTGCCTCATATTTTTCTTTTATTTTTTGAGCTTCTTCAAATCGATATTCTGCAGCCAATTTTTTCATCTTTTTTATCAAATGGTCGCTGATGTTTTGGCTGTTTCCTTTTATTATTTCGCGAATTTCGGCAATATTTTTTTTGTATTCTTCTTCGCTTTGTAAGCCTTCGCAGGGTCCGTAACAATTTTTGATGTGATATTTTAAACAAACTTTGAATTTTCCTCGTTGAATATTTTCTTTCGTTAAGGCAAGTTTGCACGAACGCGTTTTATACAATTCTGAAATTAATTCCAGCAACAAGTCAATAGTGTGAACATTGCTGTATGGTCCGTAATATTCCGAACCGTTTTTTATAATCTTACGGGTTTTAAAAACGCGAGGAAAATGTTCTTTTGCAATGCAAATGCTCGGATACGATTTGTCGTCTTTGAGCATCACATTGTAGCGAGGCAGATGTTTTTTTATTAAATTATTTTCGAGTAATAATGCGTCTTCTTCGGTATTTACTACGATGTATTTTAGGTCGGCAATTTGTTTTACCAGTAGTTGTGTTTTGGGATAATCGCTGTGATCTTTGTAAAAATATTGATGAACCCGTTTTTTTAAATTCTTTGCTTTACCTACATAAATTATTGCTCCTTCTCGATTGAAATATTGGTATACACCCGGGCTTTCGGGCAATCTGTCCAAAATTTGCTTGATATTGTCGGGAGGATTATACATAATATTTTCGAGTAGGTTTTAATATTTTATCAACGATATAAATTCCACATCACTTTCTATCAGTTTTCGTCCATGCAATGCTGTGAGCTCCACAATAGTATTGCAGTAAATTTTTTTCACGCCGAGTATTTTTACAAGGCTTATGGAAGCTGCCAAAGTTCCGCCTGTAGCTAAGAGGTCGTCGTGAATAAGTACCACATCGTTTTCGTCCAGCGCATCTTTGTGCATTTCAATAATTGCCGAGCCATATTCGAGTTGATATTCCATTTCGTAACTTTCGGCAGGAAGTTTGCCTTTTTTGCGCACAGGTATAAATCCGGCGTTCAGTTTTTCGGAAAGAATGGCACCCATAATAAATCCGCGACTTTCAATGCCGATTACTTTCGTAATGCCATAATCTTTGTATTGATTGTAAAGCATGTCTGAAAGAAATTGTATGTATTGTGCATTTTTAAAAACTGTGGTGAGGTCTTTAAACACAATTCCCTTACTCGGAAAATCCTGAATGTCTCGGATTTCTTTTTTTACATCTTCTATTGTCATTTCTTTTTTTTGTAATGTTCCACGAGGAACAATTTATTCTGCTTGTTGAATTTAAAATAAATTATTTTTGTTCCACAAGGAACATTTATCTTCCCAAAAGTACCAATAAAATATTAATATCGCTTGGCGAAATGCCGGGTATTCTGGCAGCTTGTCCAATTGTTTCCGGATTTATTTTGTCGAGTTTTTGTCGAGCTTCGGTAGAAAGCGATGCAATAGTTTTGTAATCGAATTTGCCGTTAATTTGTATGTTTTCCAAGCGTTGCAGTTTTTCGGCAATCGTTTTTTCGCGATTGATATAACCTTCGTATTTAAGCAAAATCTCTGCTGCTTCAACAATTTCTTCCCGTCTGTTCGGTATTTTTTCCACTTCTTCTTTCAATTCTGCGAAATGTTCAATCAGCATTTCTGCATTTATTTCGGGGCGCAGAAGCAAGTCAATCATTTTTGTGCCTTGTCGAATAGGAGAGGAGCCGACTTTTTCCAACAACGAATTTGCTTCCGCCATTTTTACCGAACTTCCTTTAACAAAGGAAATCAAGCGGTCGCGATATTCCTTTTTTTCGAGTAACAAATCGTGGCGATTTTTTGTTGCCAACCCGAGTTGATATCCCTTTTCGGTAAGGCGCATATCGGCATCATCTTGTCGGAGTAGAATTCGATATTCCGCCCGCGAAGTAAACATTCGGTAAGGTTCGTCAACGCCTTTGGTTACGAGGTCGTCTATCAGTACGCCGATGTAGGCTTCATCTCTTCCGAGAGTAAATGGAGCACCGCCATGACAATTAATGTGCGCGTTAATTCCGGCAACGAGTCCTTGTCCGGCAGCTTCTTCGTAACCGGTAGTTCCGTTTATTTGTCCGGCAAAGAAAAGGTTTTTAATCTTCTTCGTTTCCAACGAATGTTTTAGCTGTGTCGGGTCGAAAAAATCGTATTCGATAGCATAACCCGGACGGTAAATTTTTACTTGTTCCAATCCGGCTACAGTGCGCAGAGCATTGAGCTGAATTTCTAATGGTAACGACGATGAAAATCCATTCAGATAAAACTCTTGACTGTTTACTCCTTCGGGCTCTAGGAAGAGTTGATGCCGCTCGCGTTCAGCAAAGGTTACGATTTTTGTTTCAATGCTTGGGCAATATCTTGGACCGATGCTTGTAATTTGTCCGTTAAAAAGAGGAGAGTCTTCCAGTCCACTGCGTAAAACTTCATGTGTTTTAGAATTGGTATAACTTATCCAGCAGCTTAGTTGTGGCAGCAGGCGAGGAGGGTAGTCAAGATACGAAAACTTGTGAAAATCATCGTCGCCTCGCTGTTCTTCCATTTTTGAAAAATCTATCGAACGCGCATCAATTCTTACAGGCGTACCTGTTTTCATGCGGTCGGTAGCGATACCCAAACTTTTTATTTGTTCGGTGAGGTGATACGAAGCAGGTTCGCTCACTCGTCCTCCTTCAATTTGTATTTTGCCGATGTGCATCAGTCCGTTAAGGAAAGTGCCTGCGGTAAGTATCACCGACTTTGCTCGAAATTCAACGCCCATACGAGTAATTACCCCGATTACTTCCCCATTTTTTATTATAAGTTCCGTGACTGTATCTTGCCAAATGTCGAGTTTTGGAGTGTTTTCGAGTGTGCGTTTCCATTCGGTGATAAATTTTTCCCGGTCGCTTTGTGCCCTCGGACTCCACATAGCAGGACCTTTCGAGCGGTTTAGCAGTCGAAACTGAATAGCCGTTCGGTCGGTGATAATACCCATTTGTCCGCCCAATGCATCAATTTCGCGTACAATCTGACCTTTAGCAATTCCGCCCACGGCAGGATTGCAACTCATTTGCCCGATTTTATTCATGTCCATTGTGATAAGCACCGTGTGCGAACCCATGTTGGCTGCCGCACAAGCGGCTTCGTTTCCTGCATGTCCGCCACCAATTACAATCACATCGTAGTTGAAATTCATCCTTTTAAAATTTCCCGCAAAGATACAAAAATATTAAGGCTCTTCGGCAATCTTTTTTTCCCTGTAAAAAAGTCGTATTTTTGTTGTCTGAAAAAATCAGAAAAATGTCCGACCCAATTTTAAAAAAATATCGTTCTTTCTTGTTGCTTGAAAAATCGCTTTCTAAAAATACGATTCAAGCCTACGAAAAAGATTTAGAAAAGTTGCTCGATTATTTATACGAAGCCCGTATTGATTTTCGTCATGTCGGCATTGAGCATCTACGCGATTTTCTTATCGAATTAAGTTCCCTTGGCATCAGTCCGCGTTCGCAAGCGAGGATTATTTCGGGTGTGAAATCATTTTATCGCTTTTTGCAATACGAAGAGCATCTTGAAGAAGATCCTACCGAATTGCTCGAAATGCCAAAGCTTGGCAAGCATTTGCCCGAAGTACTCAATTTGCCTGAAATTGAAAAAATTATCAATTCCATTGATCTTTCTTCCAATGAAGGACAACGAAATAGAGCTATTATAGAAACGCTTTATGGTTCGGGATTGCGGGTATCGGAACTTATAAACCTGAAACTATCCGAAATTTATTTTACCGAAAAGTATATGAAAGTGGAAGGTAAGGGAAGCAAGCAACGGTTGGTGCCGCTTTCCGACGAGTCGCTGAAACAAATTCGACTTTGGCTCATCGACCGCAATGAGCTTTCGATACAAAAAGGGCACGAAGATTTTCTCTTTCTTAACCGCCGCGGGGCGCGGCTCACTCGGGTGATGATTTTTACCATTATTAAGCGATTGGCAGAATTGGCGGGGATAACAAAAAATATCAGTCCGCACACTTTTCGCCACAGTTTTGCCACGCATTTGCTCGAAGGTGGAGCTAATTTGCGTGCTATTCAGCAGTTGCTTGGGCACGAATCTATTCTTACTACTGAGATTTATACTCATTTGGATATGGATTTTCTACGCGAAACGATTTTAAAATATCATCCTGCGAACTTAAATGTTTCACATGAAACATTGTGAAAATATCAAAAAAATAGAACTATGTCGAAAAAAAAACAAAAATTTTACACTGTGTGGAAAGGTAGGGAAACAGGCGTGTTTCCTTCTTGGGAAGAATGTAAACTTCAAGTGTCCGGTTTCGATGGCGCGCAATACAAAAGTTTTGACAGCGAAGAGGAAGCAAAACGGGCTTCCCGTCAAAATTATTGGAGTGTAGTAGGAGAGAGGGGCGATAAAAAAAATGCTGTTTCATCGGGAGAAAATGGAAGTTTTACACCTAAAAATATAGAAAGCCTCGCTGTTGATGCTGCATGTAGCGGTAATCCCGGTGTGATGGAATATCGTGGAGTTTATTCACGCACCGGTGAGCAGATTTTTTACCAGGGACCATTTCGACAGGGAACGAATAATATCGGCGAGTTTCTTGCTCTGGTACATGGTTTGGCGTTGTTGAAACAGCAAGGAAGTTCTATTCCGATTTATTCCGACAGTGTTAGTGCGATAAGTTGGGTAAAAGCAAAAAAATGCAAAACTAAACTCGAAGAAAATGATGAGAATCACGATCTTTTTGAGCTTATCGATCGTGCCGAAACTTGGCTTCGAGAAAATGATTACACAACTCAAATTTTAAAATGGAATACTAAGGCTTGGGGTGAAATTCCAGCCGATTTTGGGCGAAAATAAAAAAGTGCAGAATGCCAAGCATTCTACACTTTTTCGATGAAAGCATTAATTTTCGAAATTCTTGTGCTTGAATTTCCAACGCTTGTGTGTCCACAACCAATAAGCAGGTTCTTCATTTATTTGCTTTTCAAGTTCTCGCATATACATTTCGGTAATTTCAAAATCGCTGAATTCTTCAGGGTTTTCGGCAAGTTTTACAAGCTCGGCGCTGAAATAACCCCTGCGGAGTTTTTTAATGCGATAATAAAAAAGGGGCATTCTAAGTTTTTTAGCCAATTTTTCGGGACCGATAATGGTTGGCGTATCTTGATTGAGAAAAGGCATCCAATGCTGAACACTTGTGCGATGTGGTCGCTGGTCGGCAAGGAAAATAAATATTCCGTGAATATCTTCTTGGTTCATTTTCAATACACTACGCAGCATATTTCGTTTTTCGATAAGTACACTGTTTGCTTTTTCACGCAGATGAAGAATGATTTTTTCCACCAATTTATTGGTCGGACGGAAATACGCCGGATAAAGTTTGTAGTTCTTCTGTTCGGGATGAGCCACCGACCATGAAAAGGCAAGCCATTCCCAATTTGCATAATGCGATAGATATAGAAAAATACTTTGCTTATTTTGGAAATATTTGTCGAGTTCATCGGGATTTTTAATCTCTATTCGGCGTTTGATTTCCGATTTGCTCATACTGAGAATTTTTATTGTTTCGAAAAAATAGTCGCAAAGATGACGATAAAATTTTCGTTCGATAGCGGAAATTTCTTCCTTTGTTTTGTTGGGAAAGGAATTGATTAGATTTTGATGTACTACTTTTTTCCTGTATTTAATGCAGTGATACATAATGAAATACAGTGCGTCGGAAAACAAATATTGTACCCTGAGTGGTATCAGTGTGAATAACCACAAAAGCGAAAAAATAATGTAATATAAAATTTTCATGTTTTCTGAATTTTGAGGACAAAGGTAAAGATAAATATTGTAATTTTGGAGCCGAAAAAATGTCGTTATGCGAAAAACATTTTCTATTGGAGTGATAATTTCTACCTACAATAATCCTGCATGGCTTGAAAAGGTGTTGTGGGGCTATTGTAATCAGACTAAAAAGCCCGATGAAATCGTGATTGCCGACGATGGTTCGCGCGAAGAAACACGCTTTCTTATCGAGAGTTTTGAGGAGAAATTGCCCATTAAACATGTTTGGCACGAAGACCGCGGATTTCAAAAATCGCAAATTTTAAACAAGGCTCTTGTTGTTGCTACTGCCGATTATCTTATTTTTACCGATCAGGATTGTATTCCGCGCGAAGATTTTGTAGAAATGCACGCTCATTTTGCTGAACAGGGTTATTTGCTTTCGGGTGGATATTTCAAATTGCCGATGGATATTAGCTTAAAAATAAATGAAAAAGATATTATTTCGGGAAATGTATTTTCACTCAAATGGCTGAAAACACAAGGTTTGAAATGTTCGTTTAAATGTACGAAGCTTTTTCGCAATCGAGCGTTTGCGGCGTTTATGAATTTTGTTACGCCAACACGAGCTACTTGGAACGGTATGAATTCGTCGGGTTGGCGCGATGATATGTTGAAAATCAATGGATTCAACGAGCAAATGCAATATGGTGGACAAGACCGTGAGTTTGGCGAGCGGCTGTTTAACCTTGGCATTAAGCCGAAACAAATTCGCTATTCGGCAATTTGCCTGCATCTCGATCATAAGCGACCTTATAAAACTCGAGAATCTATCGAGAAAAATATTGCTATTCGGCGTAATACTCGTAAGAGTGGAATTGTGGAAACACTACACGGAATAAAACAACACGAGAAATGAAAAGTTTAGTTACAAAAAATTTTCTCCAACAATTAATCAACGCAGTAAATCTAATAAATTTAGCAAGTGCCTTATTTATTGTTGTGTTGGCAATTTTTGGTGAAACAAAATTGCAAAATATCACACGATATGTGTTTTTTATTTCCTTTGGATTGGAGGTAATTTTGGAACAACGCTGGAGAAATTTTGCATGGGATAGAAAAAAATGGGTTTTTGTTGCATTTTTGTTATTTTTCGCACTCATTTACATATACTTGCCTTTTGAAGAAACAACAAAACACATCGGTAAAATAACAGAATATCGATTGCCGTTTTTGGCTTTTGGTATTATAGGTTTGCTTGGAGTGAATAAACTGTATAAATTGAAATATTTTGCTGTTACAATACTTGTAACTTGTATTGCCACAATATTTTATATTGTTTTTTATAGAATTGGTATCACCGAATTTATTTCCCGTTCAGATAGAGCCGAGTTGTTTTCGTTTGCCAGAGTACAGTTTGTTAATTCGCACATGATATTCAATTATTATTTGAATGTAGCTTTGGTTCTTACATATTATTTGTTTTATGTAATTAAAAATAAATGGATTAAGCCATTGCTCATTTTTTTCATACTTGTCATTTATTCTATTTTGTTGCTTTCCGAAGGCAGGGCGGGTTTTATCGCGTCGAATGTTCTTTTGTTGATAATGATAATTTACGAAATATGGAAAAGAGGGAAAACAATTGCCGTAATTGTTGCCGTTTTGTTGCTCGGAGCCGTTGGCGGACTGATATATAACCACGACAAAATTGCCGGTCATGGAAACAATATTGGGAAAGACCCTCGTTTGGTAATTTGGAAACAAGCCGTTGAGGTAATAACCGACAAGCCGGTTTTTGGTTATGGTGCAAGCACGGGAAACGAGGTTTTTATGGATAAAATAACCAACAATGTGGAAATTATCCAAACCGGAGATGCTACGGTGCTTCATGCCGTTGAAATACGCCGAATACTTTGTGCACACTCACATTGTCAATATTTGCACACCACAATAGAATTTGGCGTTATTGGGTTGCTTGTTTTGTTATTTTTTAATATTGCGCCTATTTTTGTTGCCGACAGAAAACGAAGACTATTCGTTTTTCTCTTCGTGCTCGTAAATATTGTACAGTTGGCTTCCGATATTTATGTCAGTGCAATCCCGCTCACAATTTTTGCGTTGTTGCTCACAGTATTTTTGTCGAAAGAAAATGACAAATCTCTGAAACAGAATCTATTAAGTTCATGACAACATATTATTCCAAATACAGCCACTACGAAGAAAGAATTGCTACTTTCCGACAAAAGGGAGGAATATACAAGCATCTTTTTTCACTTCCCTATCAATGGTTGCGCAAGTATTATGAGTGTAAAATATTGTCTTTCTTCGTAGCGGAAAAAGATTTCCCGGTATTGAAAAATAATTCGGGAATTGTAGTTTCGCTTACTTCTTTTCCGGCGCGTATCCCAACGCTGTATTTGGTAATTAAATCGTTGTTGAAGCAAACAATTTTACCCGAAAAAATAACTCTTTGGCTATCGAAAGAAGAATTTCCCGATGAAATGGCAGATTTACCGCAAGATTTGAAAAATCTTTGCAAAAATGGTTTGGAAATATTTTTTGTGTCCGATAATCTTCGTTCGCACAAAAAATATTTTTATTCTTTTGAAAAATATCGTGATAAAAAAGTTGTAACTGTCGATGATGACCTTATTTACGGCGAAGATACGCTGGAAAGACTGATTAAAATAAATCAGATTTTTCCAAAATCAGTTTGTGCAAATGTTATAAGAAAAATAGCCGTTAAAGAGCACGAATTTTTACCCTACAAACGCTGGAAAAAATTATTATCAAGCCCGTTGTCCGAGTCGTTGGAATATACGGCAATTGGTTACGGAGGCGTATTATATCCACCCAACTGTTTCGATGACGAAATTTTCAACATACAGGCAATTAAAACAAAAGCTTTTTTTGCCGACGATTTGTGGCTGAAAGCTAACGAGTTGCGAATGAAAATAACTATCGCAAGCGGTGGTGAATATTTTGCCCATCCCGTTATTATTCCAAATTCGCAAAAAATACGATTGCAAAAAATAAACAACAGTAGTTCTAATCGAAACAACGACCAATGGCAGGCTTTGTGTGAATATTATGATTTAAACACTATTTATTTCGATAAAAAATGAAACACGAATATGATTATCTGATTGTCGGTGCAGGGCTTTTTGCTTCGGTTGTTGCGCATAAAGCTACTCAAGCGGGGAAAAAATGCCTTGTGATAGAGAAGCGACCACATGCCGGCGGTAATATTTATTGCGAAACGATTGAGGGGATAAATGTGCATAAATATGGAGCGCATATTTTTCATACATCGGACAGGATGGTGTGGGATTTTGTCAATCAATTCGTGGAATTTAACAATTATGTCAATTCACCGATAGCCAACTACAAAGGGAAACTTTACAATTTGCCTTTCAATATGAATACTTTTTACGCGCTTTGGGGCACAAAAACGCCCGAAGAAGCTCGCAAAAAAATTGAAGAACAGCGTAAGCAGGCAAATATTACCGAGCCGAAAAATTTGGAAGAACAAGCTATTTCGCTTATTGGTGAGGATATTTACCGTATTTTGGTAAAAGAATATACCGAAAAACAATGGGGTAGAAAAGCTACCGAGCTTCCTGCGTTTATAATCAAAAGGCTGCCGGTGCGTTTTTCGTTCGATAATAATTATTTCAACGACCGTTATCAAGGTATACCTATTGGAGGGTACAATGTATTGATTAACAAATTATTGGAAAAATCGGAAATAAAGTG
This sequence comes from Prevotellaceae bacterium, assembly GCA_031271465.1. Lineage (GTDB taxonomy): Bacteria > Bacteroidota > Bacteroidia > Bacteroidales > Paludibacteraceae > JAFGVL01. The sequence goes on from JAISVR010000011.1 coordinate 19,716, forward strand.
TAACACCGATTTTTTTGCTGATAGAAAACATTGGGAGAGCCTGGCTAAAAACATCGTTTTCACCGGGAAAATCGACGAATTTTATGATTATAGTTTTGGGAAATTAGAATATCGAACGGTGCGTTTCGAGCACGAAATATTGGATTGTGCTAATTATCAGGGCAACGCGGTAGTTAATTATACCGATGCCGAAACGCCCTATACGCGTATTATCGAACACAAGCATTTTGAATTTGGCGAGCAGGAAAAAACCGTTATTTCGCGCGAATATTCTTCGGAATGGATTGCAGGCAGCGAGCCGTTTTATCCGATAAACGACGCAGGGAATGAAAATTTGTATTTGAAATACAAGGCATTAGCCGACCGGGAAACAAATGTAATTTTTGGCGGAAGGTTGGCAGAATACAAATATTACGACATGGATAAAGTGATACAAAAAGCATTAACGGTTGAAATACGATGAAAACGCTTTATTTTTTAGATGTAGAAGAAGGTAACATTGCGCAGCGCGATTTGTTCAATGCCGCAACCAAAGCTAAATTTGATGTTCGTAAAACAATTGAAAATTTGGGGATTAAAACAATCATCGTTCGTAAAAATACAACGCCTTATAAGTTTGTCAACACGGTAATCGATTTTTTGCGGGTTGTAGTGTTATTTGTCAAAATCCTATTTGTGGTGCGACAAAACAGCGTGTTGTTGTTGCAACGGCGATTTTCGCATATCAAACTTTTACTTATTTCCAAGGCTTTAAAATTAAAACATAGCGAACTTTGTATTCTGATTCATGATATTAATTGCTTGCGTTTCGACAAAAATAAAGGTACAAAACGCGAATTGTCGGAGATAAAAAATTTTAATTTAGCCGATAGCCTCATTGTTCACACTCCGGCAATGGGCAAAAAAATGAAGGAAATAGGTATTACGCCCAAGCAATATCCGTTATATTTATTCGATTATTATACCGATAATTCTCCTGCTAATCAAATAGTAGCAAAAAATGAAGTTGTTTTTGCCGGAAATTTAGGTAAAAGCGAATTTTTGAAACTTTTGAATAATTATCATTTTGAAAAAATAAAATTCAATCTTTACGGATTCGAAAAACCTGCGTTTATCACCAACGAAAACTTGCGTTATTTCGGTCGTTTTCAGGCGAATCATATTTCCGATATTCAAGGTGGTTGGGGTTTGGTATGGGATGGTTCGTCAGTTGAAACTTGCGATGGTATTTTGGGAGATTATTTGCGCTATAACTCTTCGCATAAGAGTTCGCTTTACCTTGTTGCCGAATTGCCGCTTATCATTTGGTCGCAGTCCTCTTTACGCAGTTTTGTCGAAGAACGAAATATTGGGATAATTGTAGATTCCATCGAAGAAATTGAGGAAAAAATTTCTTCGATGACCGATGATGAATATCAAATTTTGAAAAATAACGCTAAAACTATCTCTGCCGAACTGAAAGCAGGTAAAATGCTTGAACGGATTTTACTTCTCCTCGTAGCTTAATCTATTTTCCAACATTCGTTCCATATACTGCTGAACGATGGCTTTGACGAGCGTTTCTATTTCGACTCTTTTCTCCGATGAAAACGACGATTTCAAGTTGTGTTTCAGCGAAATGTCGTGTACGAAATCGTAAATCGCCTTCGTGTTTTTCCCTTCAAACTGTAGCATAGTGCTGTCGGTAAAAAACTGAAAAGTTTCGCTATTACAATTTATCGCATAACGATTCTTATAAGCATCATCGAGTAAATTATGTCCAAATGCTACAAAAGGCTTATCGTAGTTCAGGTAGCCGAGCACGGTTGGCATAATATCCACCTGCGAGGCAATATCTTTTATTCGACCGCGTAATGAACTGTCGCTCGGATGGAAAAATACAATTGGCACTTCAAAACGCCCTGCATCGTTCAAATACTCCGGACGGGAGAGCGCATTAGTATGGTCGGCAGTGATTACGAAAAGCGTGTTTTTGTACCACGATTGTTGTTTGGCATTTTCAAAAAACAGGCGCAGTGCATTGTCCGAATATTCAATAACCTTGTGCAGCGGATGTATGCCGCTTTCTTTGAAATGCTCGGTGTAGCGTGCGGGGATTTTAAACGGATGGTGCGATGAGGCAGAAAACATGGTGGTTATAAACGGTTGGTTAAATTCTCCCATTTTATTGGCAAAGAACTGAAAAAATTCTTCATCCCAAATAGCCCAAGTACCATCGTAATCGGCATTATTGTTATATTCATTTTTCCCGAAATAATCTTTGAAACCCGATACCCGTGCAAATGCTTCGAAGCCCATCGAGCCGTTTGGCGCGCCGTGAAAAAATGCGGTATAATAGTCTTTTTTACCCAATTCACCGGCAATTCCCGACACTTTATTGTTCGAATACGAAGTGAGAAAATACGGCTCGTAAAAACGCGGGATACTCGAAAGTATCGATGGCATCGCGTCGATTGACTTATGCCCGTTGGCAAAAGTATATTCAAAAGTTAATCCCTTGCGGATAAGCGAATCGAGAAAAGGCGTATAACCTTTATATTTTCCTCCATCCAACTCTTTATTTAATTCGCCGACAAACTCTTTGCTGAAGCTTTCCATGATAAAAATCACCACATTCATCGGGCGAAATTCCCCTTTTGGTTGAGGCTTAATAATGGGTTCGTACACAGCAGCAAGTTCCTGTTCGGTTTTGAAGAAATGCGGATTTTTAAACGGTCGCTTGCCAATGGTGCGAAACATACAAAATGGGGTATTGAGCACAATTGCCGCTTCCAAAGGCTTTTCTACATACTGATTGGCATTGCTCAGCGTGATTGGGCGTACAAAATCGCCCACACCGCCCCGTGCCCCAAATACTATAAGCATTACCGTGAGGCAGAGAGCAATTGTATTTTTCACATAATACCGGATATTTCCCCCTTTGTTATTAACATATTGTGCAAAATTTGCGCTGCGATAAAATTTTATAAATAAAAGTATACATAGAATGAAAAACAGCGAAACGAACCAATAATTAACAATCCCATCGAGGAAAATCTTTGCCAGGTTATCTTCATTTTGAAATTCGGAAAAAACGCTCATTGTTGTCCGTCGCTGACTGAATTTGAAATACACCATGTCGATACAGTTTAGCAAAACCGCCACACTGTTGAAAACAATAAAAATCCATTTCGCAATAGTTTGGTAAATAATATTGTAGCGAAATCGGAAAGGTAAAATCATCATCGCCGCAAACACGAGATTGGTGTAAATCATTGCTGTGAGATCGAAACGCAAACCTCCTGCAAAAATACTGACAAAACCTGCTGTTGTGATATCGGGAAAAAATTCCGTATTTATCGCATAAAATACTAATCGGCAAAGCGAAAAAATTATCATTACAAGCAGCAAATTACAGACGAGAACGGTGTAAATATTATTTTTAATGTGTCGGTCGAAAAAGGATTTTATCATAGTCGAAAAATTTTAATTCTATTTTTTATTGCCTCCCACAGGTTTTCTTTCTTCAAAATATATGCCGCAAAAATTACTAAAATTATCGTTTTCATCAAGTAATTTAGCAACAGGTAAGGAGTTGATAAATAATTGTTTATAAAAAATATCACCAAAGCCAAAAGGGCATAAATCCCGATGCGTTTCAATTCATATTTTATCGGCATATATTTTTGTCCGAAATAATATGACACAAGCATAATTACAAAATAACATGTAAACGCCGCCCATGCCGATCCCATATAGCTGAATTGCGGCACTAAAAGTATATTGCCCACTACGATAATCACTGTGCCAAGCATCGAAAACCATGCGCCGTACATCGTTTTGTCCGTCAGTTTGTACCACAACGAAAGGTTGAAATAAATACCCTGAAAGATAAACGAAAACAACACAATCGGTACAACATTAAGCCCTACCCAGTAAGTTTCTTTGATAATAAGCTTAAAAATATCAATATAAAGCACCATGCCCAAAAAGATAATCAGCGAGAAAATAATAAAATATTTCATCGCATCGGCATACGATTTCAAACTGTCTTTATCCTTATTCTGTGCAAAAATAAACGGTTCGTAGGCATAGCGGAAAGCTTGTGTAAACATCAGCATCACCAACGCAATTTTAGATGTCGCTCCGTAAATACCGAGTTGTGAAGCGCCATATTCGCCCGGCAACAAAAATGGAAACAGGATTTTGTCCAATGTTTGATTCATAATACCCGCTATCCCTAAAATCAACAAAGGAAGCGAATACGCCAAAATTTCTTTTAAGAGTTTGCTGTTGAACGAATATTTCTTGACAGTTACAAACGGCAATAAAATAAGCGTCTGCAAAACAGTAGAAATAATGTTTGAAACAAATACATAGCCAACGCCATAATCGGGATTGTAGAACCAGTTGACAGAAGCCGGAAAATGCTTCATCAGCCAAGGGCAGACAATCAAAAAGAAGATATTGAAAATGATATTCAATACCACATATACCATTTTGAGCGTCGCAAATTGTACCGGGCGTTTTTTAAAACGAAGGTATGCAAACGGAATAGAAGCAAAAGCGTCGATAGCAACAGCAACTGCCAGCATCGAAATATATTCGGGATGTTCGGCATAACCCATGCCGCGAGCTATCGGGTTAGAAAAAATAACCACCAACATAGCAAAAAACAATGAAGTACTTCCAACCGAAAACAACGAAGTGCTGTACACCGAATCGGCTTCGTCCAAATGCTTATTTGCAAAACGGAAATAACCAGTTTCCATTCCGTAGGTCAGGATAACAAGCAACAAAGCCGTCCACGAATACAGGTTGGTAACCACACCGTAATCTGCCGGAGAAGCCAACACATAAGTATACAACGGTACCAGCAACCAGTTGAGGAATTTGCCAACAATGCTGCTGATTCCGTAAATGGCGGTATCTTTCGCCAAAGATTTCATCCCTTTTGCCATAAAAAGAAAAAATTTGCTCGCAAAGGTATAAAAAAATAAAAGCAGTAGCTCTATCGGGCTTACTGCTTTTGTTTCCGTTCCCTTGCAAATTAGTTGTTCTTGGCGTTTTTTACAACAACAACATGTTCTCTTTCTTCGTAAAAACGGCAATATATTTGTATGTTTTGACCGTTTTTGTATTCGCTGCGTTTGTTTTTATCGGCAAGCACAGCTTTTACAAATACGCCTCCGTCTTTTTTGTCCGAAATCAACAAGTACGACGAATTGTAAATCAAACTGCTGCCTGTATCTTTCAATACGCCTGTGATTATAATTTCCTGGTTATAAGAGAATTTCAACGATTTATTTTTCAGCCCCGTATAAAAATCCTTTGCTGAAATAACGGGAATTTTACTGTTGCCTGTTTGTGTGCATATCGGCTGTATGAAAAGAAATATACAAAATACTGCCAAAAGCAAGCCTGTTTTTTTCGTGTTAATCATAAATGTGTTCGTTTTTTGATTTGTACAAAGATATAGTTTTTTGAGTATTAGAACCTTTTTTAAATGCCGAATTTGTCTTGAATTAGCCTCTATTTATATTTGAAGTATTTTGTATCTTTGCTGAAATTTTAGAAAGATGAATTATTCTCTATCAAATATTGACTGTAGAGTTGGATTAAATCAATTAAGCGATAATTCAATAGATTTCATCGTAACTGACCCACCCTATTTTTTAGATGGAATGGATGATAAATGGAACGATACTAAATTAAAATCCAAATTAAAACAGGGTGTTATTGGCGGATTGCCTGTGGGAATGAAATTTGATAGAAAACAAGGTGAAAAGTTACAACATTTTTTAGAGCCAATATGTGATGAATTTTTTAGAGTGTTAAAACCGGGTGGATTTTGTGTTGTTTTTTCCTTAGGCAGATTATATCATAGAACTGCGATGGCATTGGATTTGGCAGGATTTGAAATTAGAGATATGCTTGGTTGGAAATATGAAGGGCAGGCAAAAGCTTTTTCACAAAACCACTTCATCGAAAAAAACAAAACAATGTCCGAACAAGAAAAACAAACTTTAATAAAGGAACTTGACGGATTAAAAACTCCTCAACTGAAACCTCAGATAGAACCAATGACATTGGCACAGAAGCCAAAAGAGGGTACATTTATTGAAAATTGGAAAAAATACCAATTGGGCTTGATTAATACTAAAGAATCATTAGACGGAATGTTCCCTGGAACAATAATGGAAGTATCTAAAAAAGTTCGTCAAAATGAAACGATTGAAAAAATAGACCACATGACCGTTAAACCTGTTATGTTGATTTCCCATTTAATTAAACTCTTTACTAAGGAAGGACAGACTGTATTAGACCCTTTTACAGGAAGTGGTTCGCACGGAGTTGCGGCGATAGTTTCTAAGAGAAATTTCATCGGTTTTGAAATAGAGAAAAAATATTACGAAATTGCTTTAAAAAGGTTGCAGGAAACTACCTAAGAAGATTCTTTAAGAAAAGAAAAATTTCCCACTTGACTTTATTTGATGCTTTTTGCAAAAACGCTTTAACAATTCTTACTCCATCAGATGTTTCTGCTACTTCTATAACTCTCCCTGTCTTATCATAAATCCATCTGTTTCTGTCTGCACGATTGCAAATTTGACACTGTGGAATGATGTTACCGGCGACAAGTGGTTTTGATGGATTCATGTGTCCTTTTTGCAATTTGACAATTACACCCTTGCGAAAAAAATGTTCTTCGCCTTCTTTAGTGCCACATGAAACACACTTGTAGCCGTATTCTTTTTTGATTTGCTCAAAATCATCAGTATCAAAACCGACGCGTCGTTTTGGTGCAAAGGCTGGGTAGGAATTTTCTAAATCAATCAATTTATATGAGCCGCTTGGAACTTTTTCGCCATTATCTCCACGCGTTCCTGATACAATATTCCATCCCCTCTGCATTCCAAGATGTCTTGCCTGTTGAACATCGGAAACATCAGGATAATATTTTCTTACGAAAGAAGTTAATTCTTGTTTTGAAATGATTTTAGTATTTGGATAATTTTCTGCCAATTTCACCAATACCAAAGCATCTTTTGTATATCGACCATTGTTATCTTTCAGTTTAGGCAAACGCACTCCCTTCTCTTTCAAATATTTGTTGTGGTATTTTTCAATAAGTTTGTAGGTTTCCTCTAATGTTTCGTCTGTCATATTTATCTATCTTGTTACTTCTTCATAATACTTTCATATACCGAAAGTTTCACTTTCAATTCATCAAGTTCTGTTTGCAAAAGAGCAATTTCTTTGCGCAATTTCGCTTCGGTTTGAGTTTCGTAATCTATATTCAACGCTTCGCCAAGTTCGGAAATAAAATTATGCCGCAAAGCCAAAGATGCACGCCACCAAATACCCATTTGAAGCGATTTTCGCGTAAAATAAACATTCACGCCCGACGGTGTAATGCCCATGGCGCGTGCCAACCCTGCTTTTACCGTGTGTTGTTCGGCAATATATTTTTCCAGCAAGCTGCCATTGTGAGGCATATCTTTCGTTGTTTGTTTCATAAAAAATATGGTTTGTTTAAAATTAAAAACCACAAATATACACTAAAAATTTATGTTTTCAAGATTCAAATCCGCTCTTTTAGAAATATAATAATACCTTTTTAGTATATTATATTACTCTTTTAGAGTATAATATTATTTCTTAATAATACAATATTGTCTTTTTAATATAATCCTTCAGGATATTTTATACAAAAAACCCTCCGCTTCGCTCGCCCCTTTAAAATAAGGGGACAATGTTTGTACAAAAAGATAGTTTGTGTAGACTCTCCCCTTGAGTACCCCGAAGGGGAGGAGTTATAAAAACAACGAAAGGAAGTATAAGGACGGATGCTTAAAAAATATTTTTTAGACAGCTTCCTGTTTTTTTACATATCGCAGAAAAAATCGAAGCTATCGAAGATAAGATTTTGCGACACATGCTGGTTTATTCTGATGTCGCCGATATCGCCCAGCAAGGTAAAATTTATTTCCTTACTGTCGTTCTTTTTGTCGTGCGTCATTAGTTCGAAAAGGCGGTCGTAATCCTTGCACGAGATAGCAAAACTGCCGTAGTTTTTCCCGATGAAACAGCATATTTCCTGCAATTTTTCCTTCGGGAAATTCAATGTACGGTACGACAGGTATAACTCGCAAATCATACCCCATGCCACCGCATAGCCGTGCAGCACAGGCGTATTTTTTTCGTACGAAAAACTCTCGAAAGCATGTCCTACCGTATGCCCGAAGTTCAATGCCTTGCGAATATTCTGCTCGTACGGGTCGCGCTCCACAATATCTTTCTTAATCTCGATACAGCGCTCCACAAACGCATCGTTAAAACCCGGTTGTCCACCTTTGGGCGGGCTTTGACGCATTTCGCTCCACAAGTTTTCGTCGGCAATAAGAGCCGTTTTTATCATTTCGGCACTGCCGTTAAGGATTTGTTCCGTGCTCAACGAGTTAAAAAACCGCGCATTGACAAGCACAAAATCAGCAGGATTGATTACTCCTATTTCGTTTTTCAAACCGTTGAAATTGATGCCTGTTTTGCCGCCCACCGCTGCATCCACCGCGCCAAGAATGGTGGTAGGAATGTTGATGTAACGCATTCCGCGCTTAAAAGTTGATGCCGCAAAGCCGCCGAGGTCAGTTATCATGCCGCCGCCGAGGTTTATCATCAACGAGCGACGGGTGGCACCGTTGTCGCTCAAAAACTGCCACACGGCAGTCAGGCTGTCCAAGTTTTTGTGCTCATCGCCGTTTACGATGCTGAAAATATGCGCGCCTGCAAGCTTCTCGCTCTCCAACAGCAACGGCAGACAAAATTTGCGCGTAAGTGTATCGGTGAGGATAAAAATCTGTTCGGCGGGTTGATTGCCTACAACCTGTTCAAGCTCCGAACGGAAATCTTTGCAGATAATAACTTCCTGTTTCGACATGATTTTTTCTAAAAAATATTTTTGAGGCACAAAGATAGAAAAATAATGACTATTTTCGCAGGTTGGAAAAGTACACTGCAAAACATTATTATTTTTTCTATGAAAATCAAAATCAACAACCAATCCAAGCACGCGTTGCCCGAGTATGCCACTTCCCTATCTGCAGGTATGGATTTACGGGCAAACCTTGCCGAATCTGTTATCCTCAAACCGCTGGAACGCAAATTGATTCCTACAGGATTATTCATCGAATTGCCCGAAGGCTACGAGGCACAAATTCGCCCGCGCAGCGGATTGGCATTGAAAAAAGGCATCACGGTGCTCAATTCTCCCGGAACGATTGATGCCGATTATCGCGGCGAAATAGGTGTGATACTGATAAATCTTTCTGCCGACGATTTTGAAATTGCCGATGGGGAGCGCATTTGTCAGATGGTGATTGCCCAACATGCGCAGGCAGAATGGATAGAGGTAGAAGCTCTCACCGATACCAAGCGCGGTGCGGGTGGTTTTGGACACACGGGACTGTAAATTAAGAACTAAAAGTTAAAAACCTTTTTTATGAAAAAAATATTTTTCTTGACCGTGTTGTTGTTTGCGAGTATTTTGTGTGCATTTGCCGCAAAAGTCGATAAAAAGCAAGATAACAAAGCGGCGAAAGCCAAGACCGAACTGTCGACAGAAGACCGGCGTAAATTCGACTACTATTTTTACGAAGCTATTCGCCAGCGACAGTTACGCAACTTTGATGCTTCGGTCGATTTGCTTACCGAGTGCTACTACATCAATCCGCGCAGCAGTGCGGTAGCCTACGAATTTGCGATGGTTTATACCGCCATTCAAGATGTGCCCAAAGCTCTGTCGTTTATGACAATGGCTTCGCGGCTCGACCAATCGAACAGCTGGTACAAAATGGGGCTTGCCGAGTTGTTTATCAAAAATAACGATTATCAGTCAGCCATTCTTGTGTACGAAAATATTGCCAAAAATCACCCCGAAAAAGACGATGTCGATTACATGCTTGCTTCGCTTTACAAACAAACGGGCGAAATTCAAAAAAGCATCAAATCGCTTAATGCTGTAGAAAAAAAATTTGGGATAAACGAAGCTATTTCATTCGAGAAATTCCGCTTATACAAAGTGCGTGGCGAAAATAAAAAAGCAAATGCCGAAATTGACCGGCTTATTGCTAAATATCCCATGGAATACAAGTATCAAATTTTGCGCGGCGAAATTTATGTCGATGAAGGGCAGCCTAAAAAAGCCCTCGAATGTTTTGAACAGGTGCGAAGTGCCGACCCCAACAATGTTGCGTTGTTGATGGCAATGTATAATTTTTATATAACAACGGGCGATTCGATAGCTGCCGACAATGTGTTTGGCAGTGTTTTCCAAAATCCGCAAACGGATATTGACGATAAGTTGAGCGCGCTTACACAATATCTCTCTATTCGAGATTTAAGCGTAACAAGAGCCGAAGGGCATTTTAATGATTTATTAAATCAATATCCCGACAATGAAATTTTGCATACCTACTATGTATCTTTTCTGTTGATGCAACGCCGTTTCGACGACGCTGTGCCGGAACTGGAGTTCCTTATTGCCAACAATCCTACCAATAAAGAAGCTTGGGAAGAATTGATAAAACTCTATGCTGCACAAGAAAATGTGGAAAAACTGCTCGAAACGACGAATCGAGCCATTGCTCAATTGCCCCGCGAGCCAACATTTTATTTGCTCAAATCAATAGCTCTTGTTCAGCAGGAAAAATTCGATGAAGCTCTGCAAAACTACAAAACGGGATTGGATACTTTGGAAAACAATAGGGATACGCTTGCTTTGGAAAATTTGGAGATGGTTGCCGAATTCAACATGCAGATTGCTGATATTTATGCCATGCAAAATAATCTGAAAGAAGCTTTTTTCTATTATGAAAAAGCATATCAACTCAATCCTAACCACGCAGGATTGCTCAACAACTATGCCTATTATCTTTCCATTGCCGACCGCGACCTCGATAAAGCCGAGTTGATGAGTGCCAAAGCCGTTCAAGCATATCCCGAAAATGTGTCGTTTCTCGATACCTACGCATGGATTTTTTTCAAACAGGGAAACATGACTTTGGCGCGCATGTATATTATGCAGGCTATCGACAAAGGTGGCGATAAAAATCCGGTGGTGGCAGAGCATTATGGCGATATTCTCTATCAAAACGGGCAGCCCGAAGAAGCACTGCGCTGGTGGCAAAATTCGAAAGAGTTAGGAAATACCTCATCTGTTTTAGAGCAAAAAATTGAAACTCGAAAATACATTCCCGAACATGAACCGTTTAGCGAATAAAGGAAAAGCAACAGTTGGAACTCTGCTGTGCATTGCCGTAATACTTATATGTTCGTGTCGCACTGCGCGTCAAACAACCGGCACTGCAACCGATGTAGTATTACCTAAAGGTGGCATGCAGGTGAAACAGCCCGATGTACAAACCGCCGAATTTAACCGTGTAAGCGTAAATATCAATATTAACGGACAAAAAGTAAGCAGTCGTGCGTCGATAAAAATTATTCGCGATAGCATTATTCAAGTTTCGGTGCAACCGGTACTTGGCATCGAAATTGCACGCATCGACCTTACTCCCGAAACGGCAATATTGGTTGATAAATTCAACGGAAAATATTTTTCTACCCGTTACGATTCGCTTCTGATAAAAAAAGGTATTGAACTGAATTTCAAACATCTGCAAGCCTTGTTGCTCAATCGTTTATTTACAATTCCGCAGCCCGAACTTACGGAAAAAGATTTGCCCAACCTGTTTAAAGCATTGCCTTATCCGGGAGGAACAATGTTGCGTAGCGTAGGATTTGCAAACGGTTTTTCGGTCGATTTTTTAATAAACGACGATAAACAAATTTCCATGACTGTGGTGTCGCACCCGAAAGCGATATTGCGTTGTTCGTACAGCGATTTCAATGAAAAAGATAAAATAACATTTCCTTTTCGATACAAATTCGAACTCAGCAGCGGTAATCGTAACAACGGCGCCGAGGTAATTCTTTCCGATGCTTTGTTTAACAAAACAGTGAAAATAAATCCTACGAATTTATCCAATTACCGCCGAGTAGACAATATAGAACAGTTAATACCGAATTAAAACAAAAGTATGATGCGTTATATTTTTCTTTCTATTACATTGATATTGATGTTGCTGAGCATTGAAGCTCAAAATATCAATAGTTTACGCAAGCAGCAAAAGCAGGCAAAGCAGAAAATTGACCTGACCAACAAATTGCTTAACGAAACGCAAAAAAATCAGAAATCGACCGTAAACAGCCTTACTGTGCTCCAACGACAAATTTCAGAACGCGAAACGCTTATCAATGCTCTCAATTCTGAAATCGGAATACTCGACAACGATTTAAATAAGCTTTCTACGGAAATTAATGTCCTTGAAGATCGACTTTCAAGCCTGAAAAACGAATATGCAAATTTGTTGTATCATGCCTATTTTTTCAAAACAGAATACAACAAATACTTGTTTGTTTTTTCTGCTTCGTCGTTCAATCAAGCGGTTCGCCGTTGGCGATATGTAGAACAATATTCGCGTTACAGAAAAGAACAAAGCATTCGGATTCAGCAGATTACAAACGAGCTGCGCAGCAAAGAAGACGAGTTGGCATCTACTATCAATTCCAAATCAACAGTATTGAAAGGAAAAGAAGTAGAAAATCAGGCATTACAGAAATCGCGCAATAACAAGCAGCAAATGTTGTCCAAATTAGGTCAGAAAGAAAAAGAACTGCGTGCCGACCTTGCAAAACAGCAAAAGCAGGCAAAGCAACTTAACGACAAAATTCAAGAACTGATAGCCAAGGAAATAGAAAAACAACGAAAAGCCGAAGAAGCAAGAAAAGCAGCCGAAGCTAAAAAAGCTGCTGAAGCCGCTGCGCGAGCAAAAAGAGACAAGCAAGATCAACCAATCCCAATCAAACCGGTAGAGAAAACATCTGCAGCTAAACCAAGCTCCCAAGAAGAATTGATTGCGGGCGGATTTGAAAAAAATATGGGACGCTTGCCTTTCCCTACGCGTGGGGTGATAATAGGTCGTTTCGGTTTGCAAAAGCACCCGGTACTCAGCCATGTAGAAGTCGACAACAAAGGCATTTATATTCAAGCCGAAGCAGGCGCCGAAGCTTCAGCCGTATATCAGGGCGAGGTTACCCAGATTTTTTCCATTCCGGGCAGCAACAACGCCATTATTGTCAAACACGGTACATACCGTTCTGTATACACTAATCTTACAAACATTTATGTAAAAGTAGGCGACAAGGTAACTGCCAAACAAAAATTGGGTAAAATTTTTGTCGACGAAGAAAACGATAACAAAACCGAACTCTATTTCATGATATATAAAAATTCAACACCGCAAGACCCTGAAAAATGGTTGAGCCGATAAGCCCTGTTGTCAATTTATAAAACTGTAATATTTAGTAATGAAGAAAATAATTTTTCGCCTTTTCATCGGAAGTTTTATACTGCTGTTAGCGGCTTGTGCCAATCGTGGCGGTGGACCACAGGGTGGACCAAAAGATATTGCTACGCCCCGAATACTTAAATCTACCCCCGAAAACGGTGCCGTTAATTTTAAAGGCAATAAAATTACAATCCGTTTTGATGAATTTGTCAATGTAAAGAATCCGCTCGAACAAGTTGTTGTTTCACCGCCACAAAAGGAGCCGCCCATTATCGGTGCAAGCGGACAACAGGTTCAGATTGAATTGATCGATACATTGCTCGAAAACACTACTTACACCATCGATTTTGGAAATGCTATTACCGACCTCAACGAAGAAAATGCCCTGAAAAATTATGCTTTTTCGTTTGCTACCGATGCCGGGTTAGATTCGCTGGAAATGTCGGGAAAGTTACTCGACGCGTCCAATCTCAATCCTCTTGCCGGATTTGTTGTAGGAATTTATATTGAGTTGAACGACACTGCATTTTTTAAAACTAAGCCGCTGCGTATTGCAAAAACCGATGAAACAGGCTTTTTTTGCATAAAAAATATAAAGGCAGGCAAATATCGTATTGTTGCACTCAAAGATATGAACGGCAACCTGCTTTACGACCCTGAAACCGAACAAGCAGCCTTTGACGATAGCTGGCAAGTTCCTTCTTCGGAAATTGTAACGGTGTTTGATACCATTCGTTCAAGTACCGACAGTACAAAAATCGACAGTATAAAAACTTTGAACAAAACCCGTTTTTTGCCCGATAGTATCGTGTTAAGGGCTTTTAAACAAGATGTTTACAAACAACACTTTGTAAAAGCCGAACGCAAGGAAGCTTATCGCGTTTCCTTCTTCTTTTTGGACAAAAATGCTGAAAAACCTTCGGTAAAACCGTTAAACTTTTCTGTTTCCGAACGCGATATTGTGCAATATTCTTCTTATGCCGATACAATAAGCTATTGGGTAGCAGATTCTGCTTCGATTGCTGCCGATACGCTCACATTTGAACTTGATTATAAAAAAACCGATTCCATCGGCAATTTAATAGCAGCTACCGATACGGTAAAAGCATTTTTCCGTCATCCGAAAATCAATGCCAAAAAACCAGAAAAAAAGAAAGACGAAAAAATAAAATTTCTCTCACTGAAAACAAATTTGCGACCTTTCATCGATATTTTTGACCCTATTTTGCTCTCGACTGATGTGCCTCTTTCGGAAATAGAATTGGATAAAATACACCTTTATGCTACTCCCGATTCGGTATGGGACGAAATTGCCATTGAGCCACAAAAAAATGATTCGTTGGGAATGAGCTACAAAATAATGCTGCCATGGAATCCTGAATTGGAATATCGCTTTGAGGTTGATTCTGCTGCCGCAGTAAGCCTGTATGGTTTGCATAACAACAAATTAAGCACAAAATTTCGCGTAAAAGCTCTCGACCAATACGCTGTTTTAAAAGTTAACTTGATAAATTTCAACGACAAAGCCATTATTCAATTACTTAACGATAAAGATAATGTGATTAAACAGCTGCCGGCAGAAATAAACGGAACGGTTTTTAACCATATTAATCCGGGCGATTATTATCTGCGCCTGTTTATCGACAACGACAATAACGGAAAGTGGACAACGGGCAACTATGCTGAACGCCAACAACCGGAAGGTGTATTTTATTTCAGCAAAAAAATACATCTTCGAGCAAATTGGGATTATGAACAAGACTGGGATTATCGAGCCAATTTACTTAGCCGGCAGAAACCTGTAGAATTGCTTCCAAAAGATAATAACAGTAAAAAATAAACCTTTTCGGTTGTTGCGACTCTAAGCTCAATACTAATCATTGAAAAAAATGAAAGCCATGAGAACAAAATTTTTTGGAATATTAGTTGCAATACTTATTCTTGCAAGTGGTAAAGTTACCGGCAACGGAGCTGTAAGAAATACCATATTCAAAGGAGGAGAATCGGTAAGTTACGATTTGTTCTACAATTGGGGTTTTATCTGGATTCATGCCGGATTTGTGAATTTTTCCGTACACGATATGATGTATAAAGGCAAGCCTTCGTATCGTTTTTCCGCTACAGGTAACAGTCTCAAATCGTTCGATAAATTTTACAAAGTGCGCGACACGCTGTATAGTGTTGCCGATAAAAATACACTCTTGCCTTATTACTATAAACGCGCAACACACGAAGATAGTTATTGGGCGCAAGATGAATATTTTTTCACCGCAACCGGAGCAAAAACTACCCTTATCACCGATTGTCGCCGGCGAAAAGGATATCAAGCAATAGATACCCTTTCGTTCAACAGCACTGTTACCGATCTTGTAACGGTGTTTTATCGGGTGCGTAATCTCAATTTTAACCAAATGAAAATTGATGAAAAGCACTCTTTCTCCATTGTGTACGACGACGATAAAAAACCTCTCGACCTCCATTTTAAATACATTGGTAAAGGTGAAGTAGAACTCAAAAACGGCAAACGCTACAATTGCATCAAACTGCGTCCGTTATTGGTAAAAGGCAAGGTATTTAAAGAAGAAGACGGCATGACAATTTATCTCTCCGACGACCGGAATCGCATACCAATAATGATAGAATCGAAAATTCGCGTAGGCTCTATCAAAGCAATGCTCACCAAAACGGAAGGTACGCTTTATCCGTTCGAATCAATAATTACTACAAAGAAATAATTTCATCAATTACTCATTCCCAATCTCGGGCACATAATCTTTATAAAAAAGCATCTGTCGAGTTTCGTAGCGGCAAGGTTCGCCATTTTCAGTAATCCCTTCCACTACAATACGATATACAGAAAGTTTATCTGCCATGAAAAACGAAAACATGCCACGCCCACTACCACCGGTACGCACATCGGGATTCCAATAAATGGTACTACGCAAGTCGGGCTGGAGGCTTTCGCGTATATTAAGAAATTCATATTTTGGTTGATAAAACAACACATTTACCGCATAGCCAAGCGGCATCGTAGTAGCCACAACTTGTTTGTCGGCAGCAGCAGCCAAAGGATTATTAGCTGTAAAATGCAATTCTATCAGCGTATTGTCGAGTTTCTCGCGCAAATCGCGACCATAAATAGGCTTGCGTACACTCAACGCTTCCAGTTGTTTGGTATCGATATTTTTTACTTCGTTGAAAGAATAAATATTACCGTCGACAACAAAACGCAAACCAACAATAGGTTCACGGTGCGGATTTTCCGCAGAAGGCTGTATATGTTCATTCCACGCAGCAAGGTCGGGAATGGTTTTGAGTAATTCGGCAAGAGTTATGCCTTTAAGCGAATCGAGCGTTTGTCCCTCGAGCACGAATATTTCATCACTACCCCGATAATCAAGCCCGAGAGTTTCTTCTATCGGTCGCTCGGGCACAAAAGCTACTACCTGACCATTGTGCAAATAGCGAGTAATACCTCCGTTTTCGCTGTAATATTTCTCGTTAGCAGCTTGCAGATAGCTATCGGGCACAGGCGTAGCGGCAGCGTGAGGAATTTTATTATCGGGCTTAGGGAAGTTCTGTTCATCAATTCGAAAGTGCGCATTAGCAAGCGGCAATTTCGAATCCATTCGTGCCTGCAAGGTAAACTGCGTATTTTCGAGAAAAGCCAAATGTTTGAACGAAAAATAGCCTGCCGAATCTGTTTCCTGCGTATTGAAATAACCTGTTTTGGGGGCATAGGCAAGCACCTGTACCCCTGCGAGAGGTTTATCCGTCTTTCCCTCTTGGGTAAGTTGCCCGCTCACAGCTACGGTTTTCTCCTCTTCATAGTTTGGTTGAATTTTTTCTTCCGTTTCGTTTCCCATTTCAGCCAATTCGGTTTCAACCGAATATCTGCGCCAACCCTGAGTTTGCATCAACAAATCCAAGGCTTCGGGAGCATCAGGATAATCAGGGTCGAAATACAATCCGGGTTTTTCCACAAACCCCTTCAAATCGGACGAAAGCCATAAGCCGCTAAATACATTTTCGGCAGTAGAGTCGCGTGGCACCACCGAATCGTCGGTTATTGCTACCGATATTTCGGCATTGGCAAGAGGTTTACCTTCAAAATCAGTTAATTGAAAAATACCGGTTACATGGTCGCGAGCAGCATTGACCAGGGGGATAAAATCAACCTCAAACTGAGGCACCGGTTGTGCGGGATACACAAACACAAGCCGTTCAGAAACGGGTTTATTCTTTTTGTCGAACAACAAAAAATGCGCAATGCCGGGCGTAAGTTCCGTAGTATGAAACATTACCGCAGGAGTAGTACCGCTTATCGGCGCATCGTAGAAAACAGTGCCGCGAATATGTCCCACCAAGCGAAGCGAATCGACAAGCGACACCATACGCCCTTTTACCGATTTCACGCTTACCAAAATCCGGTCGTATTTTTGCACCGCAGCCAAGCCGAAACCTTCTTCCAACGGACGCGGCAAATTCACCCGTTTGGTTTCGCCTTTGGCAGTGCGAAACAAGGTATAATAACGGCGCGTATTGTCGGGGAAATAACAAAATTTGCCCATGCCAAGGTGCGTACTTGTAAATTCAATTATTTTTTTATCCTCGTCGTTGTAAAGTGCGCCTTGTACATCAACACCCAATCCGTCGACTCCCACGGCTTTGAACGCCACACAGTTGGTGGTGCCCGAAATTATATTGCCGCCTTCGGGAAAAAGTTGTACATCAAAATCATTTTTCGACGGAATGGCTATTGCCCGATTGTAAAGGTTCAAAGAATCTTCGTAAAAAAGACGAATTGCAGGTTGCTTCCCTTTCAATTTTTTGGGTGAAAAAGGAATATAAATAGCCCCTTGCGAGTTGGTTTCGAGCGTGAGCCGTTTGGGTTTTTTACTGATTCCTTCAATGCTGCATCGAATTTTCTTCCCCGAAAAAGCTTTTGTTTTTTGCATAAAACGCACCGAAGCAATTCCTTTTCGGTCATTAACAAAAGCAAACTCCACATTCGTTTTCAATTGACTCGACACGCTGTTACCAATAAAAAAACAACGATGAAAGAAGAAATCGCTACCCGCATTTCGCATCCATTCGGTATAAGCTCTCACGGTATAAACACCTTCGGGCATCAGGGCATTGAGGTCGAATTTGCCCCAATATACCCCGCCGAGACTTTGCAGTTTGATACGGCGCACTACCGAATCGCGCTCATCAATGAGTTCTACATAAACAGGAGCACCCATTGTGTCGGCACGGTGGGTGGAAGCATCGAGCAAATGCAAGCGAAACCACATCGGCTCGCCGGCTGCATAATAAGGCTTATCGAATGTAGCGTAAATTTTTTGTTGATATTCGGGATGTAAGCGGGGCAATGAATCCCAACCGCCTACCTCAACAGTAAGTGACTGTGAATTTGCCGTTGCTCCAACCAATAACCCAACAAAGAAGAGAATAATAATTCGTTTTGACATAAATCGAACCTGATATCATTTCTCCTTACACTATCAAATCGGCATATTGGCTTTTACCGGTAAGTTTTTTTACGGCAAACGAACATATCGGACGAATATTTAAACCCTCGTTGCGGGCAAAATCCACCGCTTCCTTCAAAAGCAGATCAGCCACTCCCTGTCCTCGGTATTCGGGCGATACAAAAGTATGGTCGATGGCAAATTGACGCTCGTTGAGCCACATATAAGTCATTCCGCCTATTTCGTTGTCATCGTCGGTATAGGCAATAAATGCCCCTCCGGTTGTTCCTTTCTCGTGTAATATTTTCATGTTATCCTTTAAAATTTATTTTCACATGCGAGCCGTCGCAAAACGGTTTGTTGTTTGAAGCTCCACAACGACAAAACGCCACCGATTTAAACAATTGCTGTTCGCTGCCATCGGCTTTTTTCAGTTTAATGTTTCCATGTACAATCAACGGTCCGTTTTCATGTACTTCCACTACGGTTTCTTTAGGCGTTTCCGCCGTTGATTCTGTGGTTTTTCCATCGTTTCGATACCATCGTAAAGCTCCCGACGGGCATTTGTCCACCTGCTGCGCAATGCGTTCCGAACTTGCTCCCTCCATATTTATCCATGGCTGTACATGCGGATTAAATACTTCGGGCAAATTTTTCCAACAAAGAGCCGCGTGTGCACACAAACGCGGCGTCCATTCTACGGTAATTTCACCGTTGGTATATTTTCGCGAGGTCATTTCTGTTGTATTTTTTGTGTTCAACATAAATATAATGGAGACAAAGATAGAATTAAATTACAATTAAGTTGCAACAAATAGCCTTTTTGTTGTTTGTTTCATAGAATTTAGAAAATATTATTCAAAGACAATGTAGTTGAACCATAGAAAAATATTATTTTTGTTCCCCCCCCGTGAAAAACTTATGAAACAATCAAAAAATCGTTGTAACGGGATTTTTTTAATCTTAAAAAATTAAATCAAAAGCAAATGAAAAAAATAGTAGGCTTGGGAAATGCCATTACCGATGTGTTGTCGTTTATCGTCGACGACCGATTGTTGTGCGATTTGAATGTGTCAAAGGGCAGCATGCAGTTGATTGACAAACAAATGCTCGGCGACCTTACCGACAGTTTGGTCGATTGCGAGCGATATATGATTACGGGCGGCTCTGCTTCGAACACAATTTCGGGTATGGCAAAACTCGGTATTCGTTGTGGGTTTATCGGGAAAATAGGTGACGATGAGGTAGGCGTATTTTTCAAAAACGATTCGCAGGAAAATGGTGTACGCACGCATCTCATGCAGTCCGATTTACTTTCCGGACAATGCGTTGTGCTCGTGTCGCCCGATGGCGAGCGTACAATGTGTACCTATCTCGGCGCAGCTTGCGAACTCACTGCCGATAACCTTTCCGTACACGATTTTGGCGGCTACGATTATTTTCATATTGAAGGATATTTAGTTCAAAATCACGACCTTATTCGTTGTGCCGTACAGCTTGCCAAACAGGAAGGATTAAAGGTATCGCTCGATATGGCGAGTTTCAATGTAGTGGAAGAGAATCGTGAATTTCTGCTCGAAATTATTCGTGATTTCGTCGATATCGTATTTGCCAACGAAGAAGAAGCGCAGGCTCTTACGGGAAAATCTGTAAGAGAATCGCTCGATGAAATAGCAGAAATATGTGAAATAGCCGTGGTGAAAACCGGCAAAAACGGTTCGTTGATAAAAACTCGAGGTGAGGTAACGGCAATCGAAGCCATCGAGGCAAACTGCGTGGACACTACCGGTGCGGGCGACCTTTATGCTTCGGGTTTCCTCTACGGTTTGTGTCATGGTTTATCGGTGGAAAAATGTGGACAAATCGGCTCTATTCTTGCCGGGAATGTAGTTGAAGTAGTCGGTGCAAAAATGGACGACGAACGATGGGAGGGCATTATTGACCGAGTAAATTATATTATGGCATGAGTCGCAAGCTGCAAATCGAAGAACTGAATCGTATTTCGCCCGAAGAATTTCGCGAAGCGAAAAAGACACCTCTTGTGGTGGTGCTCGATAATGTGCGCAGCCTGCATAATATCGGTTCCGTATTTCGCAGTTCGGACGCTTTCTTGGTTGAGGCAGTATATCTTTGCGGCATTTCATCTACTCCGCCCAATGCCGAAATTCACAAAACGGCTCTCGGTGCCGAATTTACAGTACAATGGCAATATGTTGAAGAAACGCTCGATGCCCTTGCCGAGTTGAAAACAGCAGGCTATACGCTTCTCGCTGTCGAACAGGCAGAAAACAGCATTATGTTACCCAATTTATCCGTTGAAAAAGATAAAAAATACGCCGTTGTGCTTGGCAACGAAGTGAAAGGCGTACAGCAATCGGTAGTTGACTTCTGCGATGAAACCGTAGAACTACCGCAATTCGGCACCAAACATTCGCTCAATGTATCCGTTGCTGCGGGTATTGTAATTTGGGAAATGGCGATGCGATTGCGCTAATCCGTTTTTTCGTTGTATCTTTGCGTTTCTTATTTTTTTTCATAAAATGAAATTTCCACTACAATCCGAACTCGAAAAACGAATCCTCGTACTTGACGGTGCGATGGGTACGATGATTCAACGCTACAAACTCGATGAAAACGATTATCGCGGCGAACGATTTGCTGCGTGGCATACGCCCGTGAAAGGCAACAATGATTTGCTTTGCCTCACACGCCCCGATATTATCCGCGCCATTCACGGCGAATATCTCGAAGCGGGAGCCGATATTATCGAAACCTGTTCGTTCAATGCACAAGCGGTATCGATGGCAGATTACGGTATGGAGTCGCTCGTGCGCGAAATAAACCTTGCCGCTGCCCGCATCGCTCGCGAAATTGCCGATGAGTATCCACAAAAAACTCCCGGTAAACCGCGTTTCGTAGTAGGTTCGGTAGGTCCGACAAACAAAACTGCCTCTATGAGCGCCGATGTGAACGACCCCGCTGCTCGCGCTATTTCGTTCGATGACCTTGCGGTTTTTTATCAGGAACAAATGGAAGCCCTTATCGAAGGCGGTGTCGATGCGTTGCTTATCGAAACAATTTTCGATACGCTTAACGCCAAAGCTGCCGTTTTTGCTGCCGAAGAGGCGATGAAAGCGCAGAAAAAGCGCGTTCCCGTAATGCTTTCCGTTACGGTGGCAGATAAGAGCGGGCGTACCTTGTCGGGGCAAACCGTTCGGGCGTTTATGGCTTCGATGCTGAGCGAAAACATCCTTTCCATCGGGGTGAACTGCTCGTTTGGGGCAAAAGACCTGAAACCTTATTTGGCAGAAATGGCTGCAAACGCGCCTTGTTTCGTAAGTGCCTATCCCAATGCGGGATTGCCCAACCAGTTTGGCGACTACGACGAAACTCCTGCCCGTATGGCAGAGCAGGTTAAGGAATATTTTGACGAAGGTTTAATCAATATTATCGGTGGTTGCTGTGGCACCACTCCTGCACACATTGCAGCGTATAAAACCCTTGTTGAAACGGCGAAATTTATTCGTCGACCGGTTGAAAAAACATTTGTTACCGAACTTTCGGGATTGGATTTACTCGAAATTCGACCCGAAAATAATTTCGTCAATATCGGCGAACGATGTAATGTAGCGGGCAGCCGCAAATTTCTTCGTCTTATCAACGAAAAGAAATACGACGAGGCTCTCGCTATTGCCCGCGAACAGGTGGAAGACGGCGCACAGATTATTGATGTGAATATGGACGATGCGATGCTTAATGCACGCGATGAAATGGTTGTGTTTCTCAACCTGTTGGCATCCGAGCCCGATATTGCCCGCTTGCCGGTGATGATTGATTCGTCGAAATGGGAAGTTATTGAAGCAGGTTTGAAATGCCTGCAAGGCAAACCGGTGGTCAATTCCATCAGTTTGAAAGAAGGAGAAGATGAATTTTTGCGGAAAGCGGAAAAAATTCGTCGTTATGGAGCTGCCGCGGTGGTGATGGCTTTCGACGAAAAGGGACAGGCAGACAGCTTTGAGCGTAAAATAGAAATTTGCGGAAGGGCATACAAACTGCTTGTTGAAAAACTAAACTTCCCGCCGCAAGACATCATTTTCGACCCCAATATCCTTGCCATTGCAACGGGTATTGAAGAGCATAATAACTACGCCGTAGATTTTATTCGCTCGGTGGAATGGATAAAGGCGCATTTGCCGCATGCCAAAGTGAGCGGCGGGGTGAGCAACCTGTCCTTCTCGTTTCGAGGCAACAATACGGTGCGCGAAGCGTTACAGTCGGTTTTCCTTTATCACGCCGTGCGGGCAGGTATGGATATGGGCATTGTAAACGCGGGTATGATGCAGGTGTACGAAGATATTCCTGCCGATTTGCTGGCTCTTTGCGAGGCGGTTGTGCTCAACACGCAGCCCGACGCCACCGAGCGGCTTATTGAAAAAGCGCAGGAAATTAAAGCGAATGCTTCCGGCGAAGTCAAAGAAATCCGTAAGGACGAATGGCGCATGCGCTCGCTCGACGAACGCTTGTCGTACAGCCTTGTAAAAGGCATTTCGGATTATTTGGAAGAAGATTTGAAAGAGGCTCTCGAAAAATATCCTACGGCTCTCGAAATAATTGAAAAGCCGCTGATGAACGGTATGAATACGGTGGGCGCGCTTTTTGGCGAAGGGAAAATGTTTCTCCCGCAGGTGGTAAAAACTGCCCGAACGATGAAACAGGCGGTAGCCATTCTACAACCTGTTATCGAGGCGCAAAATGCACAGGGCGGCAGCACCAAAGCGGGCAAAATGCTTTTAGCTACCGTGAAAGGCGATGTGCACGACATCGGGAAAAATATTGTGAGCGTGATTATGGCATGCAACAACTACGAAGTAATAGACCTCGGCGTGATGGTGCCTACCGAGCAGATTGTGCAAACCGCTCTCGACGAAAAGGTAGATGCCGTGGGTTTGAGCGGACTTATTACTCCTTCGCTCGAAGAGATGAGCATCGTTGCTGCCGAAATGCAACGCGCAGGGCTTTCTGTGCCACTGCTTATCGGCGGGGCAACGACTTCGAAAATACACACGGCGGTAAAAATTGCGCCAAACTATGCTCAACCGGTGGTGTATGTAAAAGATGCGTCGCAAAATGTTACCGTGCTGTCAAAACTGTTGAATCCTGCCACGCACGACGGCTTTGTTGCCGACCTGCAAAGCGAATACCAAGCCTTGCGCCGGCAACGCAACGAAACACAAAGCAATCTTGTTTCGCTTGAAGAAGCGCGCAGTAAAAAAGCGAATTTGTTTTAATTAAAAAATAGAGACGGGGCGTGCTCTTTGGAGTGCGGTACTAACTATTAACCCATCCCTCCTTTGTGCAACAGCTCTCCCTCATTTTAAGGGGAGGGGTTAAAAAAAATAAACAGGCAAAAATGGGATAATCATACTATTTTTTTATGCGTAGGGGCGTATGTCTGCTTTGTCTGCCGGAGAATATACGCTACGCGTGGTTACGCATTTTACACAAGGCAAACGGGAAATAAAAAAGCCCTTCGTTTTTCACGAAGGGCTTTTTTATTTGGTGTTTATTATGCTGCATAATAAAAAACATTTTCGACATTTTATTTGTTAAAAACCTTAGCACACAAAATATTTTGCTACTTTTGCGTAATTTTTCCGCTAAAACTGTCTTTAAAGAAAAAAATATGACTTCAAAAGAAAAAACAAAAGGCTTTGTGTTGGGCAAAACGAACTTTGCCCTGATGGCAATTTCGCTGTTAATTATTATCCTCGGTTTCGTATTGATGCTGGGCGAGCCTTCGGGTGAAACATTCAACCCCGATATTTTCAGCACGCGCCGCATTACGGTAGGTCCAATGATTTCCCTTTTCGGGTTTGCGGCAATGGTGTTTGCCATTATGTGGAAACCGAAAGAAAAATAATTTACAATTTGACGATTGACTATTTCCTATTTTCCTGTCGGATAACGAAAAAACAGTAAATAGTCATTTTCTGATAGTTAATAAAAGTATGAATATATTTGAAACCATCATCATTGCCATTGTCGAGGGCTTAACGGAATTTTTGCCCGTTTCATCGACCGGGCACATGATTCTTGCGCAGGCATTGCTTGGAATAGAAAGCACCGGTTTTGTAAAAATGTTTACCGTAAGCATTCAATTCGGAGCCATTCTATCGGTCATTATTTTGTATTGGAAACGGTTTTTTCAGGTAGAAAAATTCGTTGATTTCTACGGGAAACTGCTGATAGCATTTCTTCCCGCTGCCGTTCTCGGTTTTGTTTTCGGTGATTATGTAGATGTGCTGCTCGAAAGTGTTGCGGTGGTTGCCGTGATGCTGGTTGTGGGCGGCATTTTTATGCTTTTTGTCGATGCAATCTTCAACAAACCGAGCGAAGATCAACGCATGGATTGGAAACGCGCGTTGAAAATCGGTTTTTGTCAATGCATTGCCATGATACCGGGTGTTTCGCGCTCGATGGCAACCATTGTGGGCGGTATGAGCACGAAACTCACACGCAAAAATGCGGCTGAATTTTCGTTCTTCCTCGCTGTGCCCACGATGGCAGCAGCAGCAGGCTATTCGATGATGAAATTTATCAAAGGCAACGGCATGCAGGTTTTTGCCGAACATTGGGATAAATTCCTTATAGGCAATATTGTAGCCTTCGTGGTGGCGATGCTGGCAATTAAATTTTTTATTGATTTCCTCACAAAATACGGCTTCAAAGCCTTTGGCTGGTATCGTATTGTAGTGGGCGGAGTGATTATCGTGTTGTTGTTGTGTGATGTTAGTTTGAGTATTGTGTAAAAAATGAATTTTATCGAAGGCGAAATACTTTTTTTTGATAAACCATTGTATTGGACATCGTTTCAATTAGTCAATAAGGTGAAATACGCCATTACAAAAAGTCAAAAAATAAAAAAGCTCAAAGTAGGACATGCCGGCACGCTCGACCCGCTGGCAACGGGCGTAATGATAGTTTGTACCGGACGGGCAACAAAACGGATTGAAGAATTTCAATATCAAACAAAAGAATATATTGCTACTTTGCAACTTGGCGCAACAACGCCTTCGTTTGATTTGGAACACGAAATAGACGCGCGCTACCCAAGCGAACACATTACAAGAGCGCTTGTTGATGAAACATTGCCGAAATTCGTGGGCGAAATAATGCAAATACCGCCTGTTTATTCGGCAGTGCGGGTGCAGGGCAAGCGAGCCTACAATTATGCCCGCGACGGCGAAGAAGTAGAACTGAAAGCAAAGCCGCTGGTTATTGACGAAATCGAAGTGCTGGATTTCGACAACGAAAACAAGATATTGAAAATCCGCGTAGTGTGCAGCAAAGGTACTTACATTCGCGCGCTGGCTCGCGATATCGGTGAAGCACTTGGTTCGGGGGCGCATTTAATAGCTTTAGTCAGAACTCGGATTGGCGAAGTTACGCCGGAAAAATGTCAAACGGTAGAACATTTTATAGAAAAAATCAAAAATTAAAATATTATGAAACTTTCAAAATTTAAATTCAATTTACCCGAAGAAAAAATAGCGTTGCACCCTGTGGAAAATCGCGACGAATCGCGCCTGATGGTGGTAAACCGCAAAACGGGCGAAATTGAACATAAGATATTCCGCGATGTACTTGATTATTTCAACGATGATGATGTTTTTATACTCAACGATACAAAGGTTTTTCCTGCCCGCTTGTATGGCAACAAGGAAAAAACCGGAGCGCGCATCGAAGTTTTTCTCCTGCGCGAATTAAATCAAGAAAACCGTTTGTGGGATGTATTGGTTGACCCTGCACGCAAAATCCGTATTGGCAACAAGCTTTATTTCGGTGAGGACGATTCGCTCGTAGCTGAGGTGATTGACAACACGACTTCGCGTGGACGCACATTGCGCTTCCTGTTCGACGGCGACCACGACGAGTTTATAAAGACTCTTTATCAGTTTGGCGAAACGCCGCTTCCCCGCTTTATCAAGCGCGAAGTAATACCCGAAGATGCCGAACGCTATCAAACCATTTTTGCCCGCAACGAAGGTGCTGTAGTTGCTCCTACGGCAGGTTTCCATTTCAGTCGGGAATTGATAAAGCGCGCCGAGATAAAAGGTATCAATTTTGCATTCATTACTCTGCATGCAGGTTTGGGCAACTTCCGCGAAATTGATGTGGAAGATCTCACAAAACACAAAATGGATTCCGAGCAAATGATAATTACCGATGAAACGGCAGAAATTGTCAATCGAGCAAAAGAAAACAGGCATAATGTTTGTGCTGTAGGCACCACCACCATGCGTGCTATTGAGAGCAGTACAGGCAGTATGGGTTTCTTGAAACCATACGAAGGTTGGACAAACAAGTTTATTTTCCCGCCCTACGAATTCTCTGTAGCCAATTCTATGATAACCAATTTTCACCTGCCATACTCTACCATGTTGATGATGGTAAGTGCTTTTGGCGATTACGACCATATCATGCATGCCTACTCGGTGGCACTCAAAGAAGATTATCGTTTTGGCACCTACGGCGATGCGATGCTGATAATTTAGTTCGTAAAGAAAAAGATGAATAAAAAAATCCTTTTCATACTCGCTGCAATTTGTTTGTTTGGATGTAATAAAAATAATCCAACGCAACAAAGTTCTTCTTCTGTTTTTTCGGAAGAAGAAGAAAATATACCTAACGAAAAAGCAAAGCAATTGTATTACGAAGCGATAGAATTCGCAAAAAAAGAAAATCCCCAAAAAGAATTTGAATTATTGCTTAAAGCAGACAGCATTTCGCCCAATACGCCTGCGATATTGACTAATATCGGAACGACTTATGCTGAAAGTGGTGATATGGCAAAAGCTGTTGAATATTACAAAAAATCTTTAGCCATTGATTCCGGCTATTCAAAAACTTATGTCAATTACACCAAATTGCTCATTATGCAAAATAAATTTGAAGAAGCTGTAATTTGGGGACAAAAAGGTTTAGCGATAGATTCGTTGCCCGAATTGAATAAAAAGATGCTGTTATTGAATTTAGCAAATTCATATTATGGGTTAAAAGATTATCCTTTAGCCTTGAAAACAATTGAAGAAGCCAAAAAATATAAAAAGGGATACGCCGAAGACCGTATTGCCAATGCTGAAAATCAATTAAAAAATAAAATGAATAATGAATAAAAAAATGATCCTTTCCATACTCGCTGTATGTTGCTTGTTTGGAAATGTTTTTGCCCAAAAACAACCGTCCGACCGGAGTTTTGAAATCAGTAAAAACCTCGATATTTATAATTCGGTATTTCGCGAGCTGGATTTGTTCTATGTAGACAGCATTAATCCAAAAAAACTCATTACCGAGAGCATAAACGACATGCTCGAAAGTCTTGACCCCTACACCAATTATATTCCCGAGGAAGAAACCAAAGACCTGAAATTTATGACTACGGGCGAATATGCCGGTATCGGGTCGATAATTTCGCAAAACAAAAATAAGGACATCTACATTGCCGAGCCTTACGAAGGTATGCCTGCCGACAAAGCGGGATTGCGTGCGGGCGACATTATCCGCGAAGTGGACGGAGTGAAAACAAAAGATAAGTCGGTAAGCGATGTGAGCGACCTGCTCAAAGGCACACAAGGTACAAGCGTAAAGGTAACGCTTGAACGCCCGTACGAAAAAAATCCTGTACAGAAAACCATCGTGCGCGACAAAATCCAAATAAATCCTGTGAGCTATTACGGTGTGATGGATAATAATGTGGGCTACATATTGCTCAACCAGTTTACCGACAAAGCTACCGACGAAGTGAAAGCCGCTATTTTGGATTTGAAGAATAAACATCAAATCACTTCGCTGGTACTCGACTTGCGCAGTAATCCGGGTGGATTGCTCGACCAGGCGGTGAGTATCACCAACCTGTT
Organism: Prevotellaceae bacterium; assembly: GCA_031271465.1. GTDB lineage: Bacteria > Bacteroidota > Bacteroidia > Bacteroidales > Paludibacteraceae > JAFGVL01. The sequence goes on from JAISVR010000011.1 coordinate 48,495, forward strand.
TATTCCTTCGGGACTTGAAATTCTTACCACGCGTGGCAAGGTAAAACAATGGGATGCTTCGTACAAAACCACAGAAAAACCCCTCTTGCCCGATATGCCGCTGGTAGTGTTGATAAACGGTATGTCGGCATCGGCATCCGAAATCGTTTCGGGAGCCTTGCAAGACCTCGACCGCGCTGTAATTGTAGGAGCTCGCAGCTATGGTAAAGGCTTGGTGCAAGCCACGCGCGAAGTAAGTTACAACGGGCATCTTAAAGTTACAACTGCCAAATATTATACTCCCAGCGGTCGCTGTATTCAAGCTATTGATTATGCGCATCGAGACGATAGCGGAAATATTACCCGCATCCCCGACAGTTTGACCAACGAATTTAAAACCCGTGCAGGACGGAGCGTGAAAGATGGCGGAGGCATTACTCCCGATGTGGAAGTAAAAAACGAACAGAAGATGAATGTGTCGTACTATTTGTACAATCAAAATATGATTTTCGATTATGCCACAAAATATACCGCTGCGAATAAAAAAATTGCATCGCCCGAAGAATTTTCGGTAAGCGATGCCGATTATGCCGATTTCAAGGCTTTTTTGAAAGAAAAAGATTTTACCTATACGCTTAAAAGCGCAGAGTTTTTGAAAAGGCTCAAAGAAATGGCAGAATACGAAGGATACGGTGAAATGGCGAAAGATGAATTTGAAGCTTTGAATAAAAAACTTACCGCAGATACCGACCGCGATTTGGAACTGTTTAAAAAAGACATCGAAGATTTGCTCAATTCGGAGATAATCAAGCGATATTATTATCAGAAAGGAGCTATTCGATACAATTTGAAAAATGACCCGGAATTAACAAAAGCCATCGAAATATTGGGCGACAAAACGCAATACGACGAAATTCTCAAGCCAAAAAAATAACATTACTCGCACACGCACATGGCGGAAAAAACACTGAAAAGCCAAACGGCTTCGGCTCTTGTGTGGAGTGCTATCGACAAGATAGGACTGCAGATAGTATTATTGATTGTAGGCATAATCAATGTGCGTTTGCTCAGTCCGCGCGATTTCGGATTAATAGGCGCATTAGCTATTTTCACCCTCTTAAGTTCGGTATTGATAGAGAGCGGGTTTTCGGTAGCCATGATTCGCCGCAAAGGCAATACCGATGCCGAATATTCGGCTGTATTTTTTTTCAATCTCGGCATTAGTATTCTATTGTATCTTATGCTGTTTTTTTCGGCTCCCGCCATTGCCGAATTTTTCCGAATGCCCGAATTATGCAGTTTGTCGCGCTTTTTATTCCTGTCTATTATTCTCAACTCGCTGGGCATTGTTCAAAATATTATTTTGAGCATCAAATTATCATTCAAATTGATGAGTATTGCCAACATCGTTTCGGCAATCGTAGCTTGCGCAGTTTCGGTAACCATGGCATGTACAGGCTGGGGTTATTGGGCATTGGCATGGCAAATGGTATTGTTGCCGGCAGTGAAGGTGGCAATTTTATGGAGTTTCAACTCGTGGCGACTTTCGTTCAACTGCGATTTCCGAGTTATTCGCGAATTGTTTTCATTCAGCAGTTTTCTATTGCTCAACAGTATTTTTTCTTCCATTGTACAAAATTCTTACAATATTCTTATCGGTCGGTTTTATCGTGCCGATGATTTGGGTTTTTATTCGCAGGCAAAAAAATACCAGCAAGTACCAAGTGCTGTTATTTCCGAAATACTGAGCGGAGTGAGTTATCCCGTGCTATCAAAATTAAACGCCGAATCAAATCGACAACAACTTTATTTGCGGAAAATAATACGCATCAATGCTTTTTTAATTTTTCCGCTTATGCTGGGCATGGCATCAATTATTGAGCCGTTGGTAAGTATTGTGATGACAGATAAATGGTTGCCCGCCGTGCCCTATTTCCTGTGCTTGGTACCGGTGTCTATCCTTACACCGCTCGTTGCTATAAATTACCGTTTTTTAATTTTAAAAGGACATCCGCGCCTTATGTCGATGCTCGAAATAGCGAAAAATGCAACCATACTGCTTTCGCTCTTTGCATGCAAACACAGCATTTTGCTGATGTTGATAGTATTTTCGGCAATCAATTTGCTATCGTACGGGAGCTATTTGTTTTTTGTTGAAAAGAAGACCGACTATTCTGCCTTGCAGCAACTCAAAGATATTATGCCTTACGCTGCCGTGGCGGGAGTGATGTTTTTATTGGCAAAAGGAATAGGGCTTGTATCGCCATTCGGATTGTATAGTACCACCGCTCTACAGATTGTGTTATCGATAGCATTCTATTTTGGCGTATTGAAGCTGCTCGGTTCACAGGTGCTTGCCGACACGCAGGAAATGCTGCGAAAAATTCTGCCTTTTTAAATTGCCTTTTTCCGGCTAAGCAATCCGCGGGTAACAAACCATCGGAAATAAATCAACTTGCTGCCTTTTTCGGGTTGAAGTTTGAACAGAAATCGAACGAACAATACGAGTGTCCCCACCCATTTTATTTTTTCGAGAAAAAGGCGTTTGAAGTATGCCCATGTTGAAATGTTTAGCGTGCGCATTCGTTCGCTGATACCTACGCCGAAAGCCATTTTCCTAATGTAGTTGGTAGTAGTGCGGCTTTCGGGAATAACATGTTCTACCTCAATATCGGGGAAATAATAAATTTTTCCGCCTAAATCTTTTATCCGATTAAAAATATCTTTCTCTTCACCTCCCATCAAGTTTTTGGCTGTGCGTCCGAGTTGCGTATTAAACAATCCCACACGGTCGATACAGCGTTTTGTCAACCCCATATTGGCTCCTATCGGGAAAGAATTGTCGGGGAACAAGCGAACCTCGTTACCCAAATCGATAGCCGAAACCCACGAATACGACCAACGGGAAATCCATTTCGGCGCGATGCCCGATTCGTAACGCGGAGTGATTTTCCCTCCGAAAGCATTGACATCGGGATATTTCTTCAAATTTTCGGATAGTCGGCGTAAATAGTTGGGACGGACGAATGAATCGTCATCGAGAAAAACGAGAATTTCGCCCCGCGCTTCGGCAATTCCACGATTGCGGGCATACGACAAGCCTTGTTTTTTTTCCATAAAATAGCGAAAATCAACTTGCGGAAAATCCTGCTCAAAGCACGCAGATTCGGCTTCGGTGTTGTCGGTACTGTTGTTGTTTATCAGCACAATTTCATAGTCGGATACAGGAAAATCGTTCTCAGCAATATGTTTCAACGCATCGTAGAGATATTTGTCGCGATTATAGGTGCAAATGATAAGACTTAACATAAGCATTAGATATTAGGTAGAACTAATTTTCTTACGAGGAACTAATTTTAGAATTAACAAAAAAACAAAAACTTTTAGTTCTTTGATATTTGATAAAATGTTTCGATACGAAACGGAATTAATATGTTTCATTATTGCTTCATTGCTTTTTACCAATTGCAACTCGGAGTAAGTTCGTTTGAGTAATAATAGCCGAAGAGAGCGGCTGAATGCGGAATAAAGGGCGTAGGCATCTTCAAACGAACGGGCTTGCTTTGTTTTTTCATCGAGCACGATGTTGTTCTTTTGTAAAAATTGATTTACAAATCCACAATAAGCAACGATGTTTTTTGTAGAAAGATATTCTATATTATTACACAAAGAGTCTTTATGATTTACGGAGTAATATAGAATATCGGGAATAATTTCGATTTGTTTTGCATAAAAAAATGCCTGTAAAAGAAACGCCGAATCTTCGGGAGCTACAGCTCTGGTATCGGGGAAAAGAATACGATTTTCCTGTACAAATTTTGTTTTGAAAATGTAATTCCAAATCGAACCGGACATTTTTTTTGTAATAATGCTATGAAACAATTGCTTAGGGATATTTTCACCGGCATTAAGTGCGGGGTATTTGTGTTCCGTATTGCACCCATTTACTGTACTCATGGCGTTGCATCGCACAATATCGCAATCGTGATGCTTCGCTGTTTGATATAACTTTTCATACATAACAGGGTCGGTGTAATCATCGTGGTCGCAAAAAGCTATATATTCTCCGGCTGCCTGTTGCATGCCTTTATTTCTGCTCAAACCTGTATGAAGATTCGTTTCGTTGTAAATCAGTTTAAATCGCTCATCTTTTGTCGCAAGATTTTTTGCCACGATATCGCTGCCGTCTGTAGGACAATCTAACACAAGCAGTATTTCAATTTCTTTGAGTGTTTGCTTGGCAAGCGAAGTTAAACAATCTTCAAAATGTTTTCCGGCATTGTAAACAGGCACAATGACGCTGATTTTAGGTTGTTGTTTCATAGCAGTTTCCTTATCGCGAAGCGTGAATTAATCCCTTGCGAAATTCAAATGGAGCCGTCAACGAGTAGTTGGGTTTTTCCCACATAAAAAACATGTAACCCGGCGAAAACTTCGTATTATAATTTCTTTGTTGAAGCAATTCCGATATTTTTTTATCGTCTCCGTTTTTGTGGTAAGTACATATTAAAATATCGTCGACCGTATTTTCAATAATATGATTTGCTCCGTCCAATATTGCGCTTTCGGCACCTTCAACATCAATTTTCAGAAGAGTTGGTTGCTCAAGATTTTTGAAAAAATAATCGAGCGATACAAATTTATCGTTGTTGTCGTTACCAACATATTTGTTGATAATCACTACTTTATCTTTCCAAGGATGAAATGTAGCTTCCAAGGCTTCTATCCAATCGTGATTAGCTTCGAACAAATACAGTTGTTTTATTTCATCGACAAATTTAAGTCCAAAAATCCCTTCGGCAGCACCAATGTCGGCAAAAATAGATTGGTTAGAAGCTTCGAAGTATTCAAAACAATAGTTGTGCGGCGATAAATTATCTTGTTCTGCGCACAAATTATTATATGCCACACGGATGTTTTTCCGCGTCATACCTCTTTTAAAATACAGGCGATGTTTTTCGGGCGTATATACATAGTGTAACCCGTTTATCTTGTCGGTTCTAACTTTAACGCATCGATGAATGTATTTTGAAATAAAGGGATAATTAAAAATTTCAATTAAATGATGTTGTAAAAACTTGGCAAATATTTTTTGCTCTCTTGGAGGTAAAGCCGGATTGGGCGAAAGGGAAGTTTGCTGTATAAATTCCCTCACACGCTTTGTTAATTGATATCTGGGTGTGTTTTGCAAGCGTTGCTTTTGATATTTAGCGCGGCTTATTATTTCAAAAAGTAAATTCATCTATTTCAAATTTATTTGATAACAACATCGTAAAAAGTATCTTTTATTTCAAAATTTTCGGACGGGAATTTAAACGAAAGCTTGTGGATAAACGACAAATGTTTAATTTGCTCGAATCGTTCCTGTGCATAATTGTCGAAAAGTTCAAACTGCAACAAATGCGGATTGGCATTGGGAAACACAGGTATATTTTTCCACATCAATCGGTTTTTTTCGTTGGCATCAATCACAACAGCAAGACTTAAATGGAAGAGAAAATAGTGTTTCAAAAAGTTTTCGCGCCGCCAATATTCGTAAAGCATATCGCGCGTTTGACAAATTATCGAATTGTGCGGTTGTGCAGCAATAAACCAACTTGAGGCTTTTCCACGCGAAACAGACAGGAATGTTTTAAAACAAAAAACAGGCGCATTGATGATAAAGTCGGGAATTTTATCTGTAAGCAAGCAGCTTGCATCTATCCAAATTCCGCCATATTGAGCCAACAAAGAAATGCGCAATAAATCGGACAAATGAGTATTGGAAATGCGTTTCTTCCGGTATTTCTGCCAAATATATTCGGGGAAATCAACATATTGTTGCATGTTTTCTTCGGTAATAAGAATGATTTCCTTGCCTCGGGAATAACGCTGCACCGACTCGTAGCAACGCTGTACGATATGTGGCGCATTGTCCATTCCCTGCAACCAGCAAATCCAAATTTTACCGGGATATGGATTTTCACTATTTGCTGTTCCTTGTTCCGTATCCTTGTAGTATTTTTTCAAATAGCGATACATTTTATCCTCTTCGTCAGCTTCAACCACGCTCATGCTGCACAGCCAGCGCAGGCGACAAATCTGTTTCCGCGCTTCGTTGAAACAAAAGTACCAGCCTTTTTTTTCGAGAATTTGTTTGTAGGTTTCGAGAGTTCTCATCCTGTTGGTAAATGTTGGCAGTTTATACTATTGTTGGTTTTATCAGTCTATCATAAAAACTTCCCGGTTTATCATATTCTTTTTTGGGGAATTTCCACGAAAGCTGCTGAATGACAGATAATTGCTTCATCACTTCAATGTGTGTTTCATCGTATTTGTCGAAAAGTTTTCGCAACAACAAACCTTTATTTGCAACGGGAACATACGGTATTGAATTCCACAGGTTTTTCATTTCGGCACTGCTGTTTATTGCCATTTCGAGCGACAGCGTAGTAATTGTATATGACATCAACCGTTTTTCGTTTTTCCAATATTCCAACATCACTGCAATTGCTTTTTGGATAAGCAGATTATGCGGTTTTGCTGCAATTACTCCGATGCTGCTTAGGGTTTTATTTTCGGCTTTGTAAAAGAAAATATCGGCAAAACGAATATAATCGGGGATTTTGCCCAGCAAAAAAGTTGTGCCGTCTAACCACAAACCGCCGTATTTTTCGATTATCAAAAAACGAATTATATCCGAATAAAATGTGTTGGAGATTATTCCTTTTTTATGCTTTTGGGCAACAAAATACGGAATATCCACAAACTGTGAAATATTTTCGTTGGTAAGCACTATCACTTCATCGCCATACTGTTTTTTAACGGAAGCAATACATTTTTGAATTATTTCGGGAGCATTTTCAACTCCTTGCAGCCACATGGTCCATATTTTGTTGGGATATAAATTATCTGTGCTTATGGCTACGGGTTCGGCAACAGGACGCTTTACGGCATACTTATATTTTTGCATATAATCGTATGCGCCAAGAATAGAAATATCGCTAAGCACCGATTTGTCGTTGATAAAAATCCGCCTTTTTATTTTGTAAAAAGCGGGTAAGAAACCTATTTTTTTTATCAGAGAAATTGGATTCATAATTGCCGGTATAATGTTATTGTCTATTCGCTGATTTTTGACACATCGTTACAGCATCAAGTATTTTCTTGCAAAAGGAGTTATTTTCGTTTTTATCCCAAAATTTTTCACGAATAAAATTCCGTTTTTTCGCATCAATCTTGTAGTCGTTATTTTTGATACATTCTGCCAATTCATCGAACGAATACAACTCTTTTCCAACCACGCTTTCGTGAAAAGGATAATTGAAATCGCGGTTATTCACATATTCGTTTATATCGTACAAATAAAGAATGACATCTTTATTTTCCATCAAAATATAATCGTACAAAACCGACGAATAATCGGTAATCAACACATCGGTATAAGGCAACACCGCGTAAGAATCGACACGGCGGTCGAGCAGCAGGATATTGCTGTACTGCGACAATTTTTCGACATCGACCATTGTGTTTGGATGTGGTTTCAAAATGAGCAGTTCGTTTTTTTCCTGCATCAAACCGTTTAGCACATCGAGATTGAAATTGCCCGAAAATATGTCTTTTTGCGACTCGCGCCATGTGGGCATATAAATAAATGTTCGATGAAACGACGAAATTTTATTGATTACACCAAGAATAATCGATGGTTCGTACTTAGCAATAAACCGGCGGCGGCTTGTTTCATCTGTCAATAAAATCTCATTACGCGGATAACCGCCATTTATACACTGTGTTATATGTATTCGAAACGATTTGGCAAGGGTAACCGCTTGAAATGCCGACGATGAAAGAAGATAATCGGGACGACGATAAACTTGCGGATAATAAAATCGTTCTTTCAAGGTTTTCCGCACAAAACGATCGGCTAACGGTCCGTTTTGAATACAAAATTCTATCCTTTTGAGCGCGACGCCATGCCAGAGATTAACACAAGTAGCTCCACCCGAAGCAAAAAATAAAATATCGGAAGTATAGGCATTGAAAAACCAGTATTTTGCCCGCAAGGCAAAGCAAATTCCTTGAAAACTTCCGATGAAATATGCCTTTAAACCCAAACTGCGGACAAGTTTTACGGTTTCTTTGCTTGCGCTTATCCAAGCTGCATCGATGTCTTTTCTATTTTCGGAACAATAAATAAAAAGATATTTTGAGTTGTCGCTAAAAGCATTGCGAAAACTGCCAAAAGCCCACTTTTTCTTGTTTCTTGGAACAAGAAATGAAAAAGGATACATGAGAAATCCGATAAGAGAAACAAGAAATTTCATACAATCAATAATTAGCGAACTTTTTCTATTACATTGCGCAGTTGTGTACTGCTTGTACCCTGCGTATATGGAAAATATACGATTTCAACATCTTTATCTTTGAAATATTCTTCATACCGAAGAAAACGGGGTGTATTTTTATAATCGCTGCCAACAAAAAGATAGTTGTAAGGAATTTCGGCGTAGGCGTCCATATCTTCTTCGTACGATTGAATAACCTTGTCTACATATTTGATGTTTTTGACAATTTCAAAGCGTTCGTCAAACGAAATAAAAGTTTCTTTCCCCTTATGCAGCGCATTTCGGTGAATGCCAACTACGAGATAATCGCAATAATCCTTGGCTCGCCTCAGCAAATTAAGATGCCCAATATGAAACAAATCGAAAGTGCCGCTTAAATAGCCGATTTTAATTTGAGGTGTTGTATTTTTCCTTCCCGAGTTATTTTTATAATCAAAACTTTGCAGCCCGAATAAGTGCGGGTTTTCATTATAATGTTGTAATACTTGCTTGTAAGTTTCTTCAAACCGGGGAATAAACAAATCCCGCTTCCGAAACATGTTGTCAAGAATATCGTTTGCCAATTGGCTTGTTTGCGATAAATCGTTTTCGCCACCATTAAATTTGGTACCGCTAATGGAACCCGGAGCAACATTTAAAATCCTGTTAGAAAAGCCTTGTTTTTCCAGCTCAATGTTTATGCTTTCAATAAAACTGCAAACCGCAGCCTTTGTTGCACCGTATAATGCAAACATGGGAGAAGAAACCAATCCGGTAATACTCCCCATCACTGCGCAGTAGAAATCGGTCGCAGACAAACATTTGGCGTAAAAGAATTTGATAATTCGGCAAACAGCAATGGCATTTACCTTGTAGCTGTTAGTAATTTCAATATCCAATATATTGTCAAATGTATCAACTCGCCCAAAGCCGGCTGTAATTATAAGCGTGTCGATATCTACAAACTGTTCCAACACAGTATAGTCGTCATTCAACAAGTTAAACCTGACGAAAACAACTCGATTGCCAAAATCTACCGACGGTTCAAACCTGTCGAGTATATATATTTTCCGATAGCCTCTTTCTATTAATTGTTGAGCAATGGATAAACCTATTCCATTGCTTCCTCCTACAACTAAAGCTATTTTATTCATAACGATATGGAACTTTAAATTTCGAACGAAATTAATTATAGCGCACAAATATACTACTTTTCGAAGCATAATCCCAAAGACAGGATTTTTTCTGTTTTTGAGAATTAGAACATTAAAATTTACCACTATCTTTGCGCTTCCAAAAAATTTCAAACAAATTATGACTAAAAATTTCAAACGAACCACAGTAACTTCCGCTCTTCCGTATGCCAATGGTCCTGTACACATCGGACATTTGGCTGGGGTATATATTCCTGCCGATATTTATGTGCGCTATCTCCGTTTAAAAGGTGAAGATGTACTTTTTGTCGGTGGTTCGGACGAACATGGTGTTCCTATCACCATTAAAGCCCGAAATGAAGGAATTACGCCCCAAGATGTGGTAAACAGATACCATACCATGATAAAGAAATCGTTTGAAGAATTCGGTATTTCGTTCGATATATATTCCCGTACAAGTTCGGAAACGCATAAAAAAACGGCTTCCGACTTTTTTAAAACGCTTTATGATAAGAAAGAGTTTATTGAGCAGACTTCGGAACAATATTACGACGAAGAAGCCAAACAGTTTCTTGCCGACCGCTATATTATCGGTACCTGCCCGCATTGTGGAAATGAACGGGCTTACGGCGACCAGTGTGAGGCTTGTGGTACTTCGCTCAGCCCGTTGGATTTGATTAACCCGAAATCGACCATCAGTGGCAGTACGCCTGTTTTAAAAGAAACCAAACATTGGTACTTGCCTTTAGATAAGCATGAAAACTGGTTGCGCAAATGGATTCTCGAAGACCACAAGGAATGGAAACCCAATGTGTACGGACAGTGTAAAAGCTGGCTCGACATGGGCTTGCAACCGCGCGCCGTAACTCGCGATTTGGACTGGGGTGTACCTGTGCCTGTCGAAGGAGCTGAAGGCAAAGTACTGTATGTGTGGTTCGATGCGCCTATCGGATATATTTCCAATACCATAGAACTACTTCCCGACAGTTGGGAAAAGTGGTGGAAAGACCCTGAGACACGCCTTTTACATTTTATCGGGAAAGATAACATTGTGTTCCATTGCATTGTATTTCCTGCCATGTTGAAAGCCGAAGGCAGTTTTATTTTGCCCGATAATGTACCTGCCAACGAGTTTTTAAATCTCGAAGGCGATAAAATTTCCACTTCACGCAATTGGGCGGTTTGGCTACACGAGTATTTGGTGGATTTTCCCGAAAAACAAGATATTCTGCGCTATGTGCTTACTGCCAATGCTCCCGAAACAAAGGATAATGATTTTACTTGGAAAGATTTTCAGGCAAGAAATAACAACGAATTGGTAGCGATTTTCGGGAACTTTGTTAATCGTGCACTGGTGCTTACGCATAAATATTTTGACGGCAAAGTGCCTGCTCGCGGAGAAATGACCGACTATGAGAAAGAAATTGTATCTCAAATTTCAAATTCAAAATTTCAAATTCAAAATTTACTGGATAATTTCCGCTTCCGCGATGCACAAAAGGAGGCAATGAATTTGGCGCGTATCGGAAACAAGTATTTGGCAGATACCGAGCCTTGGAAATTGGCTAAGAATGATATGGCTCGCGTGGCTACGATTATGAATATCAGTTTGCAGATTACCGCCAATTTGTCCATCGCTTTTGAACCGTTTTTACCGTTTTCATCGGCTCGATTGAGAGAAATGTTGCATTTGCCTGCATTTAATTGGGCAGATTTAGGCAGCATCCAATTTTTGCCGGAAGGACACCGGCTTGGCGAAGCAAAATTATTATTCGAAAAAATAGAAGATGAGGCTATCGAAGCGCAAGTATTGAAATTGCAAAAAACAAAAGAAGAAAATGCTGTAACTTCCGTAACTTCTGTAACCCCTGTAAAAGAAAACATTGCTTTTGATGATTTCACTAAATTGGATATTCGAGTGGGAACTGTGCTCGATTGCCAAAAAGTACCCAAAGCCGATAAATTATTACAATTTAAAATTGACGATGGATTGGGCGGACGCACTATCGTTTCGGGTATTGCACAGTATTATGCACCTGAGGATTTAATAGGGAAGCAAGTATGTTTCATTGCCAATCTTGCTCCACGCAAACTAAAAGGAATTGATTCTGAAGGAATGATACTCTCTGCCGAAGATGCTGACGGGAAATTGGTGGTAATAAGTCCAAGCGGAACTGTAAAGCCGGGTTCGGAAGTAGGATAACCGTCTACTCAACTAAAGAAGTATTGTACAGCGAGTCAAAAACCCGTATACCATCAACTAACGGTTTCACATCGTGAGTACGGATATAATCCGCACCTTTTTTATACGCAAAAAGTTCGGCAACGAGAGTTGCAGCAAGACGGTCGGTAACATCGGAAGCTGTCATTTTTCCCAAAAACGATTTGCGCGAAACGCCTATCATCACCGGTAAATCGAAACGCTGTTTTATTTCATCAAACCGCCTTAATGCTATCATGGAACTTTCGGGGTTCGAACCGAGAAAAAAACCCATGCCCGGGTCGAGAATAAGTCGCTCGCGGGCAATGCCTGCATCGGTAAGCGCGGTAATGCGCTCGTCAAAAAAACTCATCATGGAGTGAAAAACCTCTTCAGGTTCGGTTTCTACCACAGTAGCCATACCGATGCGCTGTACAGAATGCATCACCACCAGTTTACACGAGGCGCGAGCAAGCTCGGGATATAGCTCGGAGAAAGGAAAACCTTGAATATCATTGATAAAATCCACCCGTTGTTCCATACAAAACCGCTGTACCTCAGGTTTAAAAGTGTCTACCGAAACAGCAATATCCTGCGCTTTCAAGGCAGCAATCACAGGTCGCAGACGGGAAATTTCTTCTTCCGCAGAGATAGTTGCCGAATTAGGGTTGCTCGATGCAGCACCGAGGTCAATCACATCGGCTCCGCCTACAGCAAGCTCGAAAGCATGCGCAATGGCACGGTTGATATCAAGATACAATCCGCCGTCGGAAAAACTGTCTTCCGTAATATTTACTATTCCGAAAATACTCATTCAAAAATTATTTAAACAGGTTAAAAACTTTGTTTCCAAAAGCCTGCAAAGATAAAACAATCTGCACAAAACAAAGCAAGAAAAACTCTGCAAGTTGGGCGAGCATAGTTCTTTTCCATTCAACTTATCACGCTCCAATTCATCGAGTTTTTATTTTTTTTATTGAGCTGTTGCACGAGAATCGCATTCTCGGGTTTTTCCAATTTAGGATCTCGGTCGAGAATTTCTAACGCAACTTGGCGGGCAAACGATAACAGATGACTGTCCGTAGACAAATTGGCAATTTTCAGTTCGAAAGGCATGCCGCTTTGCATAGTGCCGTCCATGTCGCCCGGTCCACGCATTTGCAAGTCGGCTTCGGCAATCTCAAAACCATCGTTGCTGCGAGTCATTATTTCCAATCGCTTGCGGGTATCAGTCGTAATTTTGTACGACGACAGCAGGATACAAAACGATTGCTCAGCCCCGCGCCCTACGCGTCCGCGCAATTGGTGCAGTTGCGACAATCCGAATCGTTCTGCGCTTTCAATCACCATTACCGAAGCGTTGGGCACATTTACGCCTACTTCGATTACCGTTGTAGCAACCATTATCTGTGTTTCCCCCGATGCAAATTTTCTCATTTCATCGTCCTTTTCCTTCGCTTTCATTCGTCCGTGCACCATGCTGATATGATATTGCGGCAAATGGTTTTTAAAAAATTCATAGCCTGCTTCAAGATTTTGCAAATCCATTTTTTCGCTCTCTTGAATAAGCGGATAAACCACATACACCTGCCGTCCCGCGTCAATTTGTTTTTTCAAAAAATCGAGCATTGCAATCCGTTTACTGTCGTAATAATGATAAGTTTGAATAGGCTTTCGTCCGGGTGGAAGTTCGTCGATAACCGACACCTCGAGGTCGCCATACACGGTCATTGCCAGCGTGCGGGGAATAGGCGTGGCAGTCATCACCAAAATGTGTGGCGGCTGCAAGTTTTTATTCCATAACCGTGCGCGTTGTGCCACGCCGAAACGATGCTGTTCGTCGATAATTACCAATCCAAGATTGGCAAATTGCACCGAATCTTCGATAAGAGCATGCGTCCCTATCAAAATTTTCAATTCCCCCGAGCGAAGTTGTTCATGCAGTTGTTCGCGCGCTTTTTTTGTGGTCGAGCCGGTAAGCAAAGCTATATTTATACCCATTCCATCGAGCATGTTAGCTATTGTTTCGAAATGCTGTGTAGCCAAAATTTCAGTCGGAGCCATTATGCAAGCTTGAAATCCGTTGTCAAGAGCCATAAGCATCGACATAAGCGCGACAAGCGTTTTTCCACTGCCAACATCGCCTTGCAACAAACGGTTCATTTGCCGTCCCGAGCCGACATGTTGACGAATTTCGCGTAACACCCGTTTTTGCGCTCCCGTCAGTTCAAAAGGCAAATTCTTTTCGTAAAAAGTATTAAACAAAGTCCCGATTTTATCGAACAAAAAACCCTGATACTTCAACTCCCGAAATTTCGACTGTCGTAAAATATCAAGTTGAATGTAAAACAATTCCTCAAGTTTCAAACGATGTTGTGCGCGATGCAACACTTCCGCTTGTTGTGGAAAATGCACTGCAACTACCGCTTCGTGGCGCGACATCAGGTTGTATTGTTCGATGAGGTAAGAAGGAAGCGTTTCGGGCAATTTCATCGGAAGATTTTGCAGAGCGGTATGCATAATTTTCCGAATGGCGGCAGAGTTAAGAAAATGCTTTTTCATCTTCTCGCTCGTGTTGTAATGTGCCTGCCAACCAAGAGCCTGTCGCTGATTTTCCTCAGTAGCAAATTCAATTTCGGGATGAGCAATACTGAATCGTCCGTTAAAAACAGAAGGTTTGCCAAAAACAATATATTGCGCCTGCGGTTTCAGTTTGTCCTCCGCATAGCGAATCCCCTTAAACCAAACAAGGTCAATTACTCCGGTTTCATCGAAAAAAACGGCATTTAACCGTTGGTTTTTCCCCGTACCCGATTTTTGCACATTGCGTATCCGTCCCCGCAACTGAATATAAGGCAAATTCTCGGCGATTTCGCTCGCAAAATAAAAACGGCTTCGGTCAATATATTTATAAGGATAGTACGAAAATAAATCCTCCACCGAGTTGATATTCAGCTCAGTGCGCAATAATTCGGCGCGTTTTGGTCCCACGCCGGGCAGGTACATAATGTCGGTCAATAAATCCAATATAAGCTAATATAAATTGCTCGACAAAGATAAAAATAAAGCAAATACAATGCCTTTTTGTATATAAAATAAATATTGTACCTTTGTTGCTCTAAATTAAAAAATCATTCTTATCATTAGCAAATGAAACTTTGGGATAAAGGAAATACCACCGATGAAAGCGTAGAAAAATTTACCGTAGGGCGCGACCGTGAAATGGATTTATATCTCGCCCAAGCTGACATACTTGGTTCTATGGCGCATATCACGATGCTCGAATCGGTAGGATTGCTCGAAAAACAAGAATTAACTATGTTGTTGCACGAGCTCAAAAATATTTACATTGCTGCCGAGAAGGGCAATTTTACCATAGAAAACGGAGTAGAAGATGTACATTCGCAGGTAGAATTAATGCTTACGCGCAAGGTAGGCGATGTAGGAAAAAAAATACATAGTGGTCGTTCGCGAAACGATCAGGTACTGGTAGATTTAAAGCTATTTACCCGCCACAAAATTTACGAACTTGTGCAAGCTGCCGAAGAGCTTTTCTCCGTTCTCATCGAACAAAGTGAACGATATAAACGCATTTTACTGCCCGGCTACACGCACCTGCAAATTGCCATGCCTTCATCGTTCGGTTTGTGGTTTGGCGCATACGCCGAGAGCCTTACGGACGATATGCAAATGTTACTCGCGGCATGGCAAGTGTGCAACCGCAATCCGCTCGGTTCGGCAGCGGGCTATGGCTCATCTTTTCCGCTCAACCGCCAAATGACAACTGATTTGCTTGGATTCGACGGACTGAATTATAATGTGGTGTATGCTCAAATGGGGCGTGGAAAAATGGAGCGTACGGTAGCTTACGCTATGGCTTCGATTGCAGGCACGGTATCGAAACTCGCATTTGACGCCTGCATGTTTTCAAGTCAAAATTTCGGATTTATCAAGCTTGATGATAAGTATACAACCGGTTCGAGCATTATGCCGCATAAAAAAAATCCCGATGTGTTCGAACTCACACGCGCCAAATGCAATCGCATTCAGGCTCTCCCTAACGATATTTTATTGATAACCAATAATCTGCCTTCGGGATATTTTCGCGACCTGCAAATTATCAAGGAATTATTTTTGCCTGCTTTCGATGAGCTTTTAAGCTGTTTGCACATGACTGCCGCCATGATGCGCGAAGTACAGGTGAATGAACATATCTTAGATAACCCGCGCTACGACCTTATTTTCAGCGTGGAAGAAGTAAACCGCCTTGTACTTGAAGAAAAAATGCCTTTCCGCGATGCGTACAAAAAAGTAGGTATCGATATCGAAAAAGATCGCTTTCACCCGATAAAAACAGTAAATCATACACACGAAGGCTCGATTGGAAATCTTTGCAACGATGAAATTGTAAAATTGATGAACGAAACACTGCAAAAATTCAGTTTTCATAGAGCTTTTGAGGCAGAGAAAGCCCTTCTCTCAAGATAAATAAACGATAAAAAACAGCGATGAAACTCCGCAACGGACAACTTTTTCGGTCGGAAACGGTACGCAACTGTTTCACGCTGCTTTCTGCCGGTTCGCTGAGTCAGCTGATAGCTATTGTGGTATACCCGATAGTAACACGCCAATACAATCCCGATGAATTGGGCGTATTGAGTTTATTCCTTTCTATTGTAGGAGTTGGTACGATTCTCGCCTCCGCAAAATACGAACCAGCCATCATGGTTGAAAAAAATGAGCGCGACGCAGCTGCTGTTTTCGATTTATGTTTTGTGATAAATATTGCTTTGTGTCTGTTCATTCTGGTTGCATTTGTATTTTTCAAACCGCTTATTGTGAGTACATTTCAACTCGACAGCATTGCTGAGTTCCTGTATTTTATTCCGCTATTAATTTTTCTTTCGGCATTCGGTTTTGTGTTCACTTATTGGCTCAACCGAAACAATCGTTTTCGTGTAACGGCGCGCTACAACCTTGTGCAAAGTACCACCAATAGCTCGCTAAAAATCGTTTTCGGCACTTTAGGATTTACGCGCTGGGGACTGATTGCTTCCACAGTTTTAGGTCAATTAATCGGAGTTTTTTCCATTTTTTTGCAAAAAAAAGATTATAACCGGCTGTTCAAATTCGACCGCTTTCGTATAAAAACAGTCGCTGTTCGGCAAGTAGATTTTCCGAAATACACGCTGCCTCACTCATTTATCAATACCCTTGCGGGTAATTTACCCATCATGATACTTGCAGCCTATTTCAACATGCCGCAAGTGGGTTTGTTTTCGCTCGGAATTACGGTGGGATTCAAGCCGATAACACTTTTTGCAGGGTCGATAAACCAAGTGCTTTTCCAACGCGTTTCGCAACATAAAACACAAGGCATTGACAGTTATCCGTTGCTGAAAAATTTTTGCAAAAAAGTTCTTTTCATCGGACTTCCGGCAGTAGTAGTACTGTATTTTACACTACCCTCGCTTGTATGCTGGATTTTTGGCACGGAATGGATCGAAGCAGGAGAATACATGCAACTGATGTTGCCGTGGTTCTTCGCTGTGCTACTCGCTTCACCGCTGAGTTTTATGCCCGCAGTAGCAGCGCAGCAACGAAAAGCAATGCTGCTCGAAATAGCATACACTGTTTTGCGGATTTCTGCCCTTTTCATCGGAGTTTTAAGTGGAGATATTCGCACAGCAATCATGCTTTTTTCGCTTGTAAGTGCAGGTTTTGTTTTCGGAATTCTGTTTTGGTATTTATCTTTGGCAAAAAATATTGAAAAATGAAAGTACTTCAACTTCCATCGTGGTATCTGCCTGAAGGAGGGCAATTTGTGCTCAACCAAAGCAAGGCGTTGCAAGAGCAGGGAATTGATGTGCACATGTTAGCGAATGTTGTTTTGCCGTGGCGGAAATACAAATTCGGCATTTTCCGCTTTCCCTGCAAAGCATTTTTTACCAATGAAAACGGCATTTTACACTACCGCTGTTTTTCGCGACGAATTCCTTTTACTGATAAAAAAAACATTGAAAAATGGACAAATAAAACGGTCAAATTATTTGACGAATACGCAAAAAAATACGGTACACCCGATATTATTCACGCACACAGCAGTATGTGGGCTGGTTATGCTGCCGCACTGATAAAGGAAAAATACAACATACCGTATGTGATTACCGAGCATCGCGGACGATTTTCCGAAAATTCGCAAAACTCAATCGCCTTGTTCAAATCTTTTTATAAGCCGTTTTTACAAAAAGCTTTTTCGGATGCCGATTATATTATTACGGTTTCAGAACAATTGCAGGCAAAAATAAAGCAATTTTGCGAGCGAAAAATCCCGATGAAAACCATTTCAAACATCATTGACACCGATTTTTTTCATTACAAAAAAAAGGAAAACGATTCGGGCGATTTTTCTTTTGTCAATGCCAATTCTTTCGATTACGCAAAAGCTTACGACATTCTTTTGCCTGCTTTCGACGAACTGTGCCGAAAATTTCCAAACACTCGGTTAGTGCTCCTTGGCAAGGGTTTCGATTGCGCTGAGTTTCAAAAAATCCTTGATAAAACCGAGTATAAACAACATATTTGTTTTGCAGGCTTTCAAAATAAGGAAGGCGTGAGAAATTATCTGTGGGAAAGCGATGCCTTTGTGCTTTCGAGCCGCATTGAGGCTCAATCGCAAGCAGTACTCGAAGCCATGAGTTGCGGTCGTCCTGTGGTATGTACACAAGCTGTTCCGCGAGAAATCGCACAAGATTTTGCTGCGATTCAATGCCAAAGCAATTCGGTAAGCGAACTTGCCATTGCAATGACGGCAATGATTGAACGGCGAAAAACTTTCGATGAAAAGACAATTTCCGATTTCGCAAAATCTATTTGTTCACAAGAGGTTGTGGCGCAGAAAATAATCGACATTTACCAACAAATTTTGCATCGATGATACAGCTTAAACTCGAATATTCAGGTTGGTACCGCAACGATTTTCTTGCAGTAAAAGGCTTTTGTTTCGACAAAGAAAATCGCCTTTTCATCGGCGAAGAATTGTTGGATTTTTTTGCTGATATTCACACAAAGGAAGATTTCGCAAAAAAATTGAAAGAAGCAAACGGCATTTTTTCCGTTGTCGTTTATCAACCCGATTTTAAAGCTGTTTCCATTGACCGAACGCGAATTTTTCCACTTTTTTACCGGCAGAACGACCACGATTTTATCGTAACAGACAATCCTTATTCATTGTTGCAAAGCGACGACCACATATCGCTTGCGGCAGAGGAAGAATACCACCATATTTCCATTGTGCTTGGGAATAAAACGCTTGTGGAGAATATTTTTCAGGTTCGACCTTCTTCTTTTATTGTAATTTTCGACGATAAAATTGAGGCATTTGATTATGTCGATTTTTTGCTTGAAGAAAAAGACGAAATCGAGAAAAAAAATGCCGAAAAACTTATCGTATCAGCTTTTGAAAATGGAATAAAACGATTGATTTCATCGACAAAAGGTCGGCAGTTAGTGGTACCGCTAAGCGGCGGATATGATTCGCGCCTGATAGCTTGCCTGCTGAAACTGCACGACTGTGAAAATGTTCTGTGTTACAATGTTGGGCGGCGCGGTAATCCCGAGCATCAACTCTCACAGCAGGTTGCCGAAAAATTAGGCTTTTCTTATTTCTTTATCGACAATGCCGATAGCGAATTTTTGTCCGATTATATTCAATCGGCTGATTTTCAACGCTACTATCGCTATTCGGGCAATTTAAGTTCATCGTTTTGGATGTACGAATATTTCGGCGTAAAATATCTGAAAGAAAGATGCTTAATTGCCGACGATGCCGTTTTTATTCCCGGACATTCGGGCGATTTTTTGGGAGGCAGTCAATTTTCGAAAGCGGGCGTAAAACGCTCTGAAACTTCTAAAGAAATCGTAAAAAAATTGCTGCAAAACAAATTTTCCTTGGGCGATAAGAAAATCGGCAAGCAGGTTGAGGAATTTGTCCGGGAATTTGTAACCCGGTCGTTTAAAAAAGCAACGAATCCTTTGCCTTATTCTGTTTTCGAAAATTTCGATTACAAGGAAAAACTACCCAAATTCATCAATAACTCTGTTCGTATTTACGAGTTTTTTGGATACGAAACACGGCTGTTTTTTTGGGACAATGAGGTTGTAGATGTCTTTCGCCGACTGCCGTATCAATTGCGGTTGAATAAAAATTTTTACGACAAACTGTTGGAAAATAACTATTTTATTCCTTTGCAGCTGTTGTTTGCGCGCGAACTAAAAGTATCGAAGCTCGCCATGAAATGGCAGCAAATTAAAAATCGAGCGAAACGATTACTGCCTGCTTTTGTAACAAAGCGAATAAACAGAAGTACGGACAATACTTGCATGAAGGAAATTTCTGCTCCATTGCAAAACGAATTGCAAGAAAACGGTCAAATCGTTCGCGGACAATACAACAAGGTGTTCAATCGTTGGTATATAATGAAACTGAAATCGGAACTATAATTCCACTCGTTTGAAAAGATATTTTTTTACAAAATACATCAGCGGGCGATAAAAGCGGCGTTTATAATACGAAAATTCGCCGCAATACTGCACATAATTGCCTTTAACTCCATTTTTAAAAAGAAAGATATTATTTTTTGAGTGTGCCGAGGGAGAAATACGCCCACAATCGTAGTGCAAAATTCTACTATCGGCAACATAGGCAAAAGTTTTGTCGAAAAGAAAATATGCTGCCGATTTCTCGCGACCTTCGAGCGATGTTGTCGAAAAAACGGAAATAGCAGCGTCATGGTTTGCGTACAAAATGAGTCCTGCTATTCGTTTTTTTTCTGCGGTTTCAACGAAGAAAATTGAGAATTTTTTGTCCTGCAATAACTTTTGCAACCCCTTATGAGAAACCCCGTCATGGATTTTCTTTCGAGTAAGCATTTCGCTGTGCATTGCTACATAATCGTTAATATCTTTTTCGGTCGAACGATTTACAGGAATAAAATCAAGGAGATATTTATTTGCTCGTCGAAGATTTTTTTGCCAATTTTTATCGTATTCGATGGTTTTTTTCAAATCGACAAGAATACTCAATGCTGTTGAAAACAACCCCACCGGACGCAAATATCCCGCTTGCCGAATGCCGATTTCGTACAGTGCATTGTATGGCAGGGAAGAATTGATTTCAATAATATCGTAGCTGCATTGAGCAATTTCACGGTAAAATTCGCGAATAATTTTGTCGTTTATCGCGTTCTCATCGGCAAAACACTCGCCTCCGATTTGCAGCATGGTCAGCCCGAGAGCTTTTTTGATATGTCCCATGGCAGCCATGCGCGGATTTTCGATGGAATCGACAAAAAAAGCAAAACGGTTTTCATTTTCGGTCGAATTCATTGTCCACCAACCTTCTGTTTGCGTGAAAGGTACGAGCTTAAACTTTTCAACAATCTTGAAAAAGGTATTTTTATCGACAATATGCATGTTGGGTGTTTTAAACTGCAAAAGTGTGAAACTTTTTTCCTCGTACAAAATATTTTCCTATTTTTGCATGACTTTTTCTAAAAAAATGTTGTCTTTATTTTGAACTACTAATAAAATAAAAAACTCATGAAACAAGATTCTGAGAAAAGTTTTATCCCTCACATTATCGCAGTAATTGCATTCTTAGTAATTTCATTCGTTTATTTTTCGCCTGTTTTCGACGGTAAAGAACTTATGGGGCATGATGTGGAAAGTTGGCTTGGCATGTCGCAAGAAGTACGCAACTACAACGAAACTCACGACGAACCCACGCTCTGGACAAACAGCATGTTTGGCGGAATGCCTTCTTATCAAATTTCGGGAGGAGCGGGCAGCATCGATTCGCCTGTTTCGTGGATAAGCAAAGCGTTGAGTGTTTTTCCCGAAATGGTTCGAATACTATTTCTCTACCTCATTGGTTTCTACATTTTACTGTCGGTGTTCCGAATAAATCCGTGGTTGAGTATCGCTCTTTCCATCGGTTTTGCTTTTGGCTCGTATAATTTAATAATTCTGGCGGCGGGGCATATTACAAAAGCCGTTGTGATTGCTTATATGGCTCCTTTAACGGGCAGTATCCTGCTGGCATTCAGGCGTAACCGCTGGCTCGGAGCAATACTCACGGCAATATTTTTGGGTTTAGCTATTGCGGCAAACCATCCTCAAATTTTATACTACACATTTATTATGATGCTCTTTTTCGGCATTTCGGAACTGATTTTCGGCATCATGCAAAAACAAGTTAAGAAACTGCTTGTTACTCTCGGCATATTGCTTGTAGCCGCCGGAGTAGCGTTGGGAATGAACGCTACCACCCTGCTTGCCAACAAAGAATATGTAGACTATACCATGCGCGGAAAATCCAATGGATTGTCGGAAACAGTGGACGAAAACAGTCATCAGGAAGGGCTTAGCAAAGACTATATTACCCAATGGAGCTATGGTATTGACGAAACTCTTACTTTGTTGATTCCCAACTATAAAGGGGGTGGCAGTGCAGAAAAACTGTCGAGCACATCGAATACCGCAAACCGTCTCCGCGAACAGGGGGCGCAAAATGTAGAAAGCATCATGGCGCAAACCCCCATGCCAACTTATTGGGGCACGCAGCCTTTTACTTCGGGACCGGTGTATGTAGGGGCAATTATCTGTTTCCTGTTTTTTGCCGGATTATTGTTGGTAGATAAAAAAGACAAATATTGGCTGCTCGGAGCAACAATGCTTGCCCTGTTGCTGGCGTGGGGACGAAATTTCATGCCGTTTACCGAATTTTTTATCGACAATGTACCCATGTACAATATGTTTCGAACCGTGTCGATGACTTTGGTAGTTGTGAGTTTCACCATGTCGCTGATGGCTGCTTTGGCAATAAAAGCTATTTTCGACCCAACCATTGACAAAAAGAAAAAACTCAAAGCGTTGTACATCGGCGGCGGAATCACAGGTGGAATTACCCTTATTTTCACTTTATTCCCATCCATTGCGGGCGATTTTAAAGCTTCGTCGGATGCCATGCTAAGCAACTACGGTTACCCCGATTATTTGGTTAACACTTTACAGCTCGACCGGCGCGATATGTTGCGCTCCGATGCGCTCCGTTCGCTGGTATTTATCGTGCTGTCATTTGGCGTGTTATGGTTTTTCGTTGCTAAAAAATGGAATGCAGTTTATGTATTCATTGCGTTGGTTGTATTGTTCCTGTGCGATATGCTGCCGGTAGCAAAACGCTATTTGAACGACGAACATTTCAAAGAAAAACGCCCGTTGACGAGCTATTTCTCGCCTTCGCCCGCCGACCGCTTTTTGCTCGATAACGATAAAAGCTACTACCGCGTGCTTGACCTCACGGTAGATGTGTTCAACTCGTCGCGCCCTGCCTATTTTCACAAACTTATAGGAGGATATCATGCCGTAAAACTGCGCCGATATCAAGAATTGATAAATGTTCACATTGCCCGCGAAATTCAAGGCGTAGGAACAGCTTTCAACGCTGCACAACAGGCTAACAGTCTTGAGCCGCTCTTCCATACTTTTGCCCAAAGCGGTGTGTTGAATATGCTCAACATGAAGTATATTATTTACAACCACGAAGCCCAAGCTATTGCAAACCCATACGCCAATGGCAATGCGTGGTTTGTTGACAGTTGTAAAATAGCTCAAACTTCCGACGAAGAAATGCTTGTTCTCGGCTCGCTCAACACAAAAACAACGCTTGTTGCCGACAAAGAATTTGCCGCGCTTATTCCGAAACAATCGGCGCGCGACACTGCTGCCTGCATCTCCCTGACAAGCTATGCGCCAAACCACCTGCAATACGAGTCAAGTTCGAAAACCGACCAGATTGCGGTATTTTCCGAAGTATATTACGATGCCGGCTGGAATGCCTACATCGACGGAGTGCAGGTGCCGTATTTCCGTGCCGACTGGCTTTTGCGTGCCCTGCCAATCAAGGCGGGTGAACACAAAATTGAATTCCGCTTCGAGCCGCAAGTGGTAAAAACGGGGAATACAATTGTCCTCTTTTCGTCGATATTGCTGCTGTTGGGCATTGTGGTATTAATTTTTGTGGAATACAGAAAAAGAAAAAAAACAGAGTAATCATGAAACAAGACAATCCGAAAGTTCGTACAAGTAAATTTTTCAACTCGAACCTTACCACCACCATCAGCATTGCGCTGGTACTGTTTCTTATCGGACTCATCGCCGTGTTGAGTCTGCTCACCAAGGAAATGAGTTCGTATGTAAAAGAAAACCTCAGTTTTTCTGTGGTTTTAACCGATTCGGCATCAAACGAAGATGTAAAACATCTGGCACAAGTGTTGCAATCGGCACCATACGCCCGCAATATTGAATACATTTCGAAAGAAAAAGCCCTTGTGGAACTTAGCGAAGAATTGGGCGAAAACCCGCAGGATTTTTTGGGATACAATCCTCTCTCAGCATCGTTTGAGGTAAAAATAAAAGCCGGATTTGCCAACGCCGAAAACATGGAGAAAATTGAAAAATCCATTGCAAAATATGCCGCCGTTCGCGAAATTATTTACAAAAAAACAATGATTGATATGGTAAACAACAATATGCACACCGTATCGATTTTTCTGGCAGGCATTGCAGCGTTGTTTTTAATCATTTCTATCGGATTGATAAACAATACCATACGCCTGCAAATTTATTCCAAACGCTTTACCATCAACACCATGAAGCTCGTGGGGGCAACGCCGTGGTTTATCCGCAAGCCGTTTTTGGGCAAAGGCTTGGTAAACGGCATTATAGCAGCTGTAATAGCCTCTGTGTTTTTAATTGCACTGGTTTACTATGTACAAACTTACCACCTTGTAGCTACAGACATCAATCTGTGGAACTTGGAACTGATGGGCATCACTCTCGGTGTTGTGTTTGTGGTGGGCATTGTGTTGTCGTTCTTCTGCTCGCTTTTTGCTGTAGGGAAATACCTGCGCTTTACTACCAACGACTTGTATTACATTTGATTAGACACAGTACGCTTGTCCCGTCCTGTCCATTCCTAATTATGCTGATTTTATCTACCGAAATGAAAATAACTTTATTGAATATACCGTGTTTGTGCCTATATCAAGAAAAATGGATGAATAATGAATTGCAATATAATGGTTTATATGAGGCACAAGTTG
>JAISVR010000046.1 GCA_031271465.1 Prevotellaceae bacterium
AACCGTGTATTTTGCAGGAGTAATAGAATTAAATAAAAATATTACCATTAGCGGAAACGAAATGAATAACATCGTTTTTCAAAATGCTACCGTATGGACAGATACCCGACCAAAACAAAAACGCTATTTTAATATTCCTGCAAATACAGAAGTAACCCTTAGTCATCTAACCATAAAAGATAACACCGCTAATTGTGGTGGTGGCGCAATCAAAAGTGAGGGTATTCTTGCACTCAACAACTGCACTTTTAGCAATAACAGAGCTTACGACATTGGTGGAGCTATTAATAGTTCCGGCATTTTAATAATAAATAACTGTGTTTTTAGTAACAATTATGCCCCTACACAAGGCGGTGCACTTTTTTGTATGGGAGAAACATATATTTCAAACAGCATTTTTGAAGAAAATACTTCATCGTCTGGCGGTGCTATTGTTAATAATATTGCCGGAATAATGACTATTGATAAATGTGCTTTTAAGCAAAACAGAGCCACTGAGAGAGGCGCAATATACAATAGTTTTGGAGAAGAAATAAATATAAGCAACAGTGTTTTCTTTCAAAATGAAGCAAATAATCACGGTATTTGTGGTACTGCCGGTAACGGTACTGTAACTTTTACGAATTGCTTGTTTGCCAACAATACAATGAAAACAAATTATACCACTATTATAGAAGTTCGGGGAGATTATCAGTTAGGAGCAGAAGGAGGATTTTTGACGCTAATAAACTGTACGCTTGCCGATAATACAGGTGGTGGAATAGAATTTCTTTGGAGTACAGTAGAAGTATATAATTCTATTTTATGGAATAACAGTTCCGAAGAAAACCATTGGTATGATGTATATGAATCAACTTCAACCGTTAATCCTCATATTTTTAATGCTTATAACAGTTTAATCGGCACAAGCAATATGGATTTAACCGGAAACAACAATCTCATAGGCGAAGACCCATTCTTTGTTGATGCCGAAAATGGCAATTACACTTTACAAGAAGAAAGTCCGGCAATAGATGTGGGTAACAATACCTATCTTCTCACCGGTACAACAAGTGATTTACTCGGTAATCTGCGCATCAGTAACAGCACGGTAGATTTGGGTGCATACGAATATCAGCAGGAGCCAATTAGTAAAGTAGTGGTAACTACTCTTTCCAATGGATTAAACATATACACCCAACACCGCAGTATTATTATAGAAAACACCACCGATCCTGTAAGCATTTACAGTATAAGCGGGCAATGTGCGGCACAGGGCACAGGAGCAGGCAGCTACGCCGTGCCGGCAGCAGGCATATATATCGTGCGCGTGGGCAGTGAGGCGAGAAAGGTAATTGTACCGTAGGGGTCAAATATTTTTGACCCTTAATCGTACCGTAGGAGCAAAAAATCTTTTGCCCTGTAAGCTATCCTCCGTTAAAAAGAACAGTCCGTGCATAACCCCTCCCCTTTTCCAAAGGAAAGTCCCCCAACAGGAGGGGGGAGGAGTTAATCAGTAGAAGTTATATAAAACAAGAACAACATTACACAAACATTTCAATTATATAAAAAGAACAGTCTGTGCATAAACCCTCCCCCTTTTCCAAAGGAAAATCCCCCAACGGGGCGAGGGGTTAACTAACTAATAGAAACTATATAAAAAAAACAACATGTCAAAAAACTTAAAACAAACCCTGTTATCTACCCTGCTTGCCCTGTTTGCAAGCCTAAGCAATGCCCAAATCCCACTCTTGCAAGAAGATTTCAAGCAAAACACCGCCAACACCACCACCCCCCAAGCAGAAAAAACCCTCGGAAGCGGCATATGGCAATTCTACTATACCGACAAAAACTACAACAGCATAACCCAATGCGCCGTACTCAAATACAACAGCAGTACCACCGGCTACATCATTACACCCGCGCTTGCCCAACCCGCAACCCTGACATTCGATGCCCGCACAGTAGGCAACACAAGCAACCACCTGGAAATACAAAAATCCATAAACGGCGCAGCCTTCACCACAGTAGAAAACATATCCATATCAGGAGCAAACTACCAACAATATACAGTCGCAATAAACGAAACAAACGCCGATGTACGCCTCAAATTCCTGCGCGGCAAACCCGTGCAAGACGGCAGCAACTACAACATCATAATAGACAATATACAAGTCGCAGCCAATAATGCACCCCACTTGCAGCTATCCAACGGAAAATACCCCGTAGAAAGAAACAAAACCTTCTGCCTCGATTGCAGCAACGGCATTTCCTACATCGACATACCATTCACCCTGTACAATACAGGAGGCGAAACACTAATACTTTCAAACATCGAAACCCTTGCCTGTACCACTACCGAAACACTCAAATTCCCAATACACATTATGCCCGGAAAAACCATCGACATACAAGCACGCATCAACTGCACAGGCGAATATGCCGACCGCAGTTTCCTTGTCATTCACAGCAACAGTGCCGATTGCCGATTATTCGCGTTAGAATTTAACCGGATTATCCCATAGAGGACATTCTTATTGCAACCCCCTTTTATAAAAGAGGAGAGAAGGAGACTGCCCCAACCTAGGAGAACTTATAAAAACAAACAAACAAACCATAAATAAAAAATAATTGTCAAACTTAAAAAAAACAAAAACATGGAAACAAAAAAAAATTATGAAACCGGACACAGCAAAAATGTAGCCAACTTTCAAACCCTTATCACCTTCATCACCGCCTACGGAGAAACCTACAACCCCGCCAATAAGGCACTCAACCTGCAGGCACTCAACCTGCAGTTAACAGGAGCACAAACACAAATCGAAACCGTCGACACAGCCAAAATTACCTACAATCTCGCAGTAGGAAGCCGTGCCACAACCTTCGAACCACTCAAAGCAACAGCCACCCGACTATACAACGCACTCAAAGCATCAGGAGCACCACAAAAAACAATCGAAGAAGCCAAAACCATCAACCGAAAAATACAAGGCACACGCGCCAAAAAACCCGCCGAAGGAGAAAAAACCATCTCAGTATCGCAACAAAGCTACGACAGCCTAACCGAAAACTACGCGCGACTAATCGACCTCCTCGCAAGCGAAGCAGCCTATCAGCCAAACGAAAAACCATTACAAGTCGAAACACTCAAAGAAACACTCAAAGAAATTCGAGAAAAAAACATCGCCGTAATCAACACATACACCACATACAGCAACGCCCAAATCAGTCGAAACGCAGCCCTGTACAATAAACCCGACGGACTCGTCGACACAGCCCTGCTCGCCAAAGAATATGTCAAATCCATCTTCGGAGCAACATCACCCCAATACAAACAAATAAGCAAAATAGAATTCAAACGCAGCAAAGACTAACACAAAAAAACAAAAAGCGGATACAAATCCGGTATCCGCTTTTATATTTCCATCACCCGCATTTATAAAAATAATCACCGCATTAACAAATCTTGCTTACGCATTAATACATCTTAACATCGCATTAACAAATCACCCGTGCGCGTTAATATATATTTACAGAGAGTTAGTAAATACCCCATTCGCATTAACATGTAAACCCACCGAATTGATACATATTAACATCGCATTAACAAATCTTCCACCCGCATTAACAACCTGTCATCCGCCAACAAATAGAAACATATTAAACAAATTTATTTATCTTTGCGCTCATTCAATACAAAAAAACCTATGGCAGAATCCAATTTTGTTGATTATGTAAAAATATTTTGTCGCTCAGGCAAAGGCGGAGCAGGATCCATGCACTTCCACCGCGAAAAATACATTCCAAAAGGCGGTCCCGACGGCGGCGACGGCGGGCGCGGCGGACACATCATACTCAAAGCAAACAAAAACCTCTGGACACTCATCCACCTGAAATACGCCCGACACATTTTTGCCGGAAACGGCGAAAACGGAAGCCGAAGCCGAAGCTTCGGTAAAAACGGCGAAGACAAAACAATCGAAGTACCAGTAGGCACAGTAGCATTCGATGGCGACACAGGCGAATACCTCTGCGAACTTACCGAACACGGACAGGAAATAATCCTCCTCAAAGGTGGTCGAGGAGGATTAGGCAACTGGCATTTCCGAACCGCCACCAACCAGGCGCCCCACTACGCCCAACCCGGCGAACCCATGCAGGAACGAAGCATAGTACTCGAACTCAAAGTACTTGCCGATGTAGGCTTAGTAGGCTTCCCCAACGCCGGAAAATCCACACTCCTGTCAGTCGTTTCCGCAGCAAAACCCGAAATCGCCAACTATCCATTCACCACCCTCGTGCCAAACCTCGGCATCGTAGCCTACCGCGACAATCGATCCTTTTGCATGGCAGATATACCCGGCATAATCGAAGGAGCACACGAAGGAAAAGGACTCGGATTAAGATTCCTGCGCCACATCGAACGCAACCCCGTGTTGCTCTTCATGGTACCGGCAGACAGCGACAACATTCGCCGCGAATACGAAATCCTGCTCAACGAACTGGCACAATTCAATCCCGAACTCCTCGACAAAAAGCGCATCCTCGCCATTTCCAAAAGCGATATGCTCGACGAAGAACTCACAGCCGAACTAAAAAAAGAACTCCCCGAAGCTGTAAAAACAATATTCATTTCTTCTGTAGCAGGCACCGGACTTACCGAACTCAAAGACCTGCTTTGGGAAGCAATCAACGACGAAACAAACCGCATAACCACCATCACCCATCGCAAACCCGAAATTCGCATTTCGGAAAAAACCAATGACGAAAGATTAGACGACGAGGAAGAATGGGACGACGAACCCGAAGACGAAGAATTTTTTTGGGACAACGAAGAATAAATCATAAAACCAATAACCACCATGAACATAGAAGTCAAAAACCTGCAATTCGCCTACGGCACAAAACAAGTGCTCAACATCTCACACACCAAGTTCGAGCAAGGCAAAATCTACGGCATCGTAGGCAAAAACGGAGTAGGCAAAACCACCTTCTTCAAAACATTAACCAATATCATTACCAACTACACCGGCGAAGTATTAATCAACGGCATGTCAGTAAAAGAAAACCCGAAAACCCTCGCAAAAGTAGGCATCGTACTCGACGACATGGAACTCTACAAAAACCAAACCGGCATGTTCAACATCCGCTATTTCGGCGGTTTGCGCGGCGGATTCAACGAAGAACAAGCCATGTCATTTGCACACCAACTGGAAATAGCCGACAGCCTCGACAAAACAGTAAGCCACTATTCGCTCGGTATGGCAAAAAAACTCATTCTACTCATATCAGTTATCAACGACGCCGAAACATTAATTTTCGACGAACCCTTTCGCGGACTCGACAGCAAAAGCGTAAACTGGTTTAAAAATCACCTGCTCAGCCTGCGCGACAAAGGACGAACAATACTCATTTCAAGCCATATACAAGACGACATCGAATCACTGTCCGACAAAGTATTCGTGCTACACAACGGCAACTTCAACCACACCTTCGACCTGAAAAACACCACATCTCACATCTACAGCGTCGAAGTCAGCGATAAAATAGCCTTCATAGCACTGCTGCAAAACAAAGGCATACCATTCGAAGAACAGGGGAAATTTATCAAATTCGAAATCAACGACGAGCTATACAAAGAACTCTTCCGGCAAACCATTGCCCGCGAAATCGAATTCCTTCAAATCAAAAAAGAAAACAAATATGTTGAGCTAATTAAATAAAAGGAGAAAACACACAATGGAACTGAAAAATATTTTCAAAATGGAGATTTTCAAAAATCGCAACGACAAAGCCTATATAAGAATTATTGCGATTTTGACAGCAATGGCAGCCGCGGCATCAATTATAGGAATCATTATGGCAAGCACAAACAATACAAACAATGTATTGATTGCAACAGAAATTCTTCTAACAACTTTTACAATGATCGGAATAGCCATTTTCTCTTTCCTCTACCCTTTTCATCTGCTCAATGTCGACTACAAAAATAAAGTAATAAGCCTGATATTCGCCGGAGGAGTATCGCGTAAGCAATACTACTTTGTAAAAATCGGAGCCACCATCCTTTCCTGCCTGATAGCCTTTTTCATTATCCTTTTTATCCCCATTATGATATGGCTCGTTGCCTATCCGGCAGAATTCACCGAACTTATCCGCAACATCTTCCGCAACTTCAAACCGGAAGATATCTCCTCTTTCATGCTGGCAAGCATACTTGGATTAATAGCCAACATTGTAATGCTAACCACTGCCGTAATTATTTCAAAAGGAAAAATCACAGGAATTTTTCTCTACCTCGCTTTTTCATTCATCGTATCCATCGTGCAAGGATTTTTCATGCCTGACAATATTTCGCTCTTCATGATTAACAATACAGATATGGAAATCTCACAATACTTTTATCAAACAGCAATCTTTGCCGTTTTCCAAATAATTGCCTTCACATTCATTGGCTTGCGAGTGTTAGACAAACAGGATTTATAACCCAATTCCGGACAAAACAATAAATACCGTGAAAGATATCTTTCACGGTATTATTATTATCCATACTCCTGAAGCAGAAAACCTCGCTCTGTAATCACAGAACGAGGTTCAAAACATTATAGTATGAAAAAGAATTTACGCTACTAACTTGCTGATATGTCGAGCAAGCTTCGATTTCAAATTGGCAGCCTTATTTTTATGAATAATATTCTTCTTTGCCAATCTGTCCAACATCGAACTCACTTTCGGATACAATTCACTTGCTACCGATTTTTCGTTGCTAGCACGCAATTTACGCATAGCATTACGAGCAGTTTTTGCATAATAACGATTGTGCAATTTCCGTTTCTCGGCTTGCCTTATTCTCTTGATAGATGATTTATGATTTGCCATAGTTCAAATTGAATTAAGAATGATAAAAATCAAGAACAAAATTCCTCATTCTTTATTTTGCATTCCTTTTTAATACTGAGTAGCCCATAGGAGAGTCGAACTCCTCTTTCCAGGATGAAAACCTGGCGTCCTAACCGATAGACGAATGGGCCCTTTTACTATTCATCGAAAAAAGATAACTTTTTCTTTTAGCGGCTGCAAAGATAAATCGACTTTTTTAATCCGCAAAATATTTTTCAAAAAAAACGAATTATTTTTCAAAAACCGTTTCCAATACACTGCTAACAAAGGATTTTAAACAAAAATATTTCCTACACATTAAAGCGGAAATGCATAATATCCCCGTCTTGCACAACATACTCCTTACCCTCTACGCTCATTTTACCCGCTTCCTTACAAGCAAGTTCAGAACCAAAAGCAATAAAATCGGCATACTTTATCACTTCAGCACGAATAAAACCCTTCTCAAAATCAGTATGAATAACACCTGCACACTGTGGAGCCTTCCACCCCTTCTCAAATGTCCACGCGCGCACCTCCTGAACCCCGGCAGTAAAATAAGTTTGCAAGCGCAATAAATGATAAGCAGCCTTTATCAAACGCGCCACACCCGATTCCTGCAAGCCAACCTCTTCGAGAAACATTTGTCGCTCCTCATAAGTCTCCAATTCGGCAATATCAGCCTCAGTAGCAGCAGCAACAATAAGTAATTCGGCATGCTCGTCCTTTATCGCCTCACGCACAGCATCAACATAATTATTCCCGGTTACAGCAGAAGCCTCATCTACATTACACACATATAACACAGGCTTATCAGTAAGCAAACAAAGATCTTTCACAAGTTTTGCCTGCTCCTTGTCGAGCTGTACCGTACGAGCCGACTTACCTTGCAACAACACATCACGATATTGCACCAAAATATCATACACCGCTTTTGCAGCCTTATCGCCACCGGTCTGCGCCTGTTTTTGCACACGACAAATGCGGCTTTCCACCGTTTCCAAATCTTTAAGTTGCAGTTCAGTATCAATTATTTCCTTGTCGCGCACAGGATCTATCGTACCATCCACATGCGTGATATTTTCGTTTTCGAAACAACGAAGCACATGCAAAATAGCATCAGTTTCTCGGATATTCGCCAAAAACTTGTTACCCAAACCCTCACCTTTGCTGGCTCCTTTTACCAACCCGGCAATATCGACAATTTCTACCGTAGTAGGCAAAATACGCTGAGGCTTAACAAGTTCCGCCAGTTTGTTGAGCCGTTCGTCAGGCACAGTTATTACCCCCACATTGGGTTCGATAGTACAAAAAGGAAAGTTTGCCGCTTGAGCCTTTGCATTTGAAAGACAGTTGAATAAGGTTGATTTGCCTACATTAGGCAAGCCCACAATACCACATTGAAGAGCCATTCTATATTTATAATTTATGGATTTACAATTTATCGTTAGCCATTAGCTATTTTGAGGCGGCAAAGGTAGGCATTTCGAGCAAAAGAAACAAACGAAAAAACCGACATTACAATTGTCCGTTTTCTACCAAAATTATTACTCGTTCTACGATTTTATCTTTATCAGTACCGTCATATTCATCTTTCAAATTTGCTCCAAAAAGACGGGCAATACCTTGCCAAAAAGCGGCTGCAATAGGACCCCGATAAAGTTTTATCAGTTCGTAAGAAGTCATATTCGTTTCTCGGTCAATAAGTTTAATAAGAATTTTCCCTTGTCCGAAAGTAAGGTCGCGCACCTGCTGTTCATATTTTTGCTTTACCTCTTTTTCGAGGTTTTTCAAATATTTTTTTCGCTCCTTTTTATCGGGTATTTTTTCCAAATCACTGTTTGCCTGATTAAGAGTGCGCGATACTATGCGTGCCAAAGGGAGAGTTTTTTTTACATCACGCACGGTTTTCCAATAAAATTTTTCCTGACTCGCACTCTTAAATTTCATTTCGGGAAATACATACATCGTACGCAAATTACCTTGATAAATAGTATCCCCTTCGGGCGAAACAAGCACCTGATAGTGCAGCCAGCCGTCGTTCGACGAATAGATAACTTCCTGTTGCTGAGCTTCAATTTTCGGAATAAAGATGAAAAACAACAATAAAGCAATTATTGGTTTAAATGGAGTTTTCATGATGCAAAGTTAAAATATTATTCAATACATTATCTTGTTTTTAAAAACCGGCAACCTTTTAGACAAAACTTGCTTCGAAAGGTTTAATCTCAACAAAAAATAGAAAGAGGTTGCCTAATTAGACAACCTCTTTTTGAATAATAAAACAATTTATTTACCAGACTTTTTACGCACAGCCACATAAAAAATTGTCATTTTCTTTTGGTTTCTCCTGTCGTGATATTCTACTTCTCTGACCGGAGAATCAGGATCCGCTTCGAAATCCGACTTTGGCAACCAAGTATTGTAAATATAGTCTTCCAGTTTCAAAATCCGGTCTTTCCATGCTTTCTCATTCTTCACCCGCTTAACATGGAAAGAAATGTAGGTAGTAGCCGGAATATCTACCCAATGCAATCCTTTAGGTACCTCATCGTGGCTTGTCACCTTATTGCCAATAATGTATTCCCAACTGTCGCTTCCGGGAACCGGATTTTTACGCACCGACACAAAACTAAGCAAACCTACTTTATTTTGCACCAAGTTTTGAGCATCCATTTTTTTAAATTTTTCCCACAACACCTTGTCGTCTTCAAGAAAAGTTTTGTTTGTTGTAGTCATAGAAACTCCCACTACATGAATGGGATTTTTGAGTATCAATACCCTGCCTTTGGGATTTTTCCCCGGACCGACAGTGTAATACAACGCCAGCAATAAAAAAAGGGTACAAGGAATGACGGCTGCCAAAATGTACCACAGTTCTTCGGAAATCAATAATAAGTTCATAGCTCTAACTATTAAATTGTTTGTAATAAATGTTTAACAAAGAAAAAGAAAAATCTTATAAATAAAAACTTTTTAGCGAAAATTATTACCTATATGTTATAATTTTTTTATGAAAAATGAAAATTGTATCATTTATCAAATAAAAACTGTAGTTCTTTGAAAAAAAAATATTTTTTTTCTCCTTCTTTAGTTTCAAGAATAAGTTGCCCGTCGGGGAGAATATTGTGAAATTTTGCTTTGAAAGTTCCGTTTTCATCGGCATAATTATGGTAGCCTTCGCGACGAAACAGGTTATGGATATAGTTTGTGGTAATGGCTGTGCGATTTTGTTGCAACAGAGCGAACTGCTTTAATAAAGAATGTTGAAGCTTGTTGAGCAATTCCACAAGGTCAAAAGTTTTTCCGGTAAGTTGCCGCAAGGAAACAGGATTGGGTGCATTACTGCGAAACAGCAACTGGTTTACATTTAATCCGATTCCGGCAATGCTGGTTGATACCCGGGCTCCTTGAATTATGTTTTCGATGAGGATTCCGACAATTTTCTTTTCTCCGACATAAATATCGTTTGCCCATTTTATGCTTACAGATTCGGAAGGGAGAAGGGTTTTGAGTACATCGGCAATTGCTACAGCTACCATTTGCGAGAGGATAAAATTTTGTTGAATAGATACATTTTCGGGATAAAACACGATACTAAACAACAGGTTTTTACCTTTTTCCGATTCCCAGCCACTGCCTGCCTGTCCTCTGCCTGAAGTTTGAAAATCGGTGTATACGATGCTGCCATTTTCGGGCTTTTCGCGCCGAACGAGTTCCGACAGGGAATCGTTGGTTGAGGTAGTTTGAGAGAGATGAATAATTGGCGGCATATTTATGTTCAATGAAGATTATTTTACAACGGACAACAAGTATTGTTCTATTAATTTTACGGTATTTTTGCGTGTGCCGGAAAAATTGTTGATTAACACGGCAAACGCGTAGGTTTTTTCGTTCCAAAAGATATAACCGGCGTAGCATTGTACGCCGGAAATACTGCCGCTTTTTGCCTGCACTTTTCCTTGTAGTTTGGTGTTTTTCAACAGGTTTTTAATTGTGCCGCTTTCGCCTGCCACGGGTAAGGATTTTATAAATACTTCGCGATTGGCACTGCGGTATTCGTAACAAAGCAAGTCGGTGAGGAAACGCGCCGAAATAGCATTGCTTGGCGACAAGCCGCAACCGTCGTGCACAATAAGTCCCGAAATATTCAAATCATTTTTCTGCCAATAGTTTTTTTCTACCATCACGGCATTTTCTCTGTTTGCCTGGGTAGCTGCTTGCAAGCCGAGGTAGCGAAACAGGTGTTCGGCATAGTGGTTGTTGCTTTGATGATTGATTTCGGCAATTATTGATTCGAGGGGAGGGGATTGTTGTACATAAAAAGTGATTCGGGGGGAGAACGAATCGGGTTTGAATAAGGCTTGGGCTTCTTTTTCTACTATTATTGCGCTGTCGGTTAATGCACGGGTAAAAATTTGGGCGGCATAGAGCACGGGGTTTGGTATATCACTTTTGGAGATGAATTCGGTTCGATTGGCGGGTATTCTGCCGCGAATGCTTCGGTAATTTTCGAGCGGGGCTCCGTAGAAATAAGCGTTGTCGCTTTGTGTTTTTCCTGCTTTGAGATTATTGTCGAATTGCAGGTTGGGAATTTCGGGCTGGGTGCGGAGTATTTTGGGGCGACTCCCTTCCGGTCCCGATTGAAATGATACGCGACAGGTATTGTCGAAAATGGAAATGCCGTAGGCTCCCGAGGCGTAGTAATTGCCGAGATCTTCCCAGCTCCATTTGGGAGAAACGCCTTCGCTGTCGAAAAGCGAAGCATCGCCTATCACGGCTCCTTCGATGCATTTTATACCGAGATTTTTTACCGCTTGAACCCACTGTGGTAAAAACAGGCTGTTGCCGGTAAAGGCGGAACCGAGCGTAGGGTCGCCGCTGCCTTTGATGTAGAGGTTACCATAGAGTGTGCTGTCGATAATTTCGCCGTTGTACTGCAAACGGGTTTCAAAGCGGAATTCTTTGCCGAGGATTTCGAGTGCAGTGGCAGTGGTTACGAGTTTGGTGGTTGAGGCGGGCACGGTGTTTTTGTCTGCCCGGTACTGTGCTATTTCTTCGCCTGTTTCAATGTCTTTTACCAACAAACTGATGTTAGCTCGCTTTAATCCGGGTGCATTAATCAGGCTGTTGACAGCCGGTTGCGCATTGAGCGAAAGATTAAATGCTGCGAATAACAAGTATGGCAGGATTTTTTTCATCAGATGAAAGAATTTTTATTTTTTCGGAACAAATGTAGTAAAAAGGATTTTAAAAACTGAAAGAGGAACAAAGAGGATAAAAAAAGAGGGTATCGAAATCTATTTTCTTACTCTCTTTACGGTTGTAGTGTTTTTTGCTTCGATGCACAAACAATCTTCATTGTTATAGAGACGAATACGCTTAGAAAAGATAATCTTGTTTTTTCAAAAAAAGTCATTGAATATTCAACATAAAGGTTAATTTTGCAACTGTTTATCTAAATTTAATAGTCAATTGTTTTATTAATACTTAAAATCAAAAATTTATGAGCAGACGAATGGAACTTGAAAATGAACTGAAAATGGTTCAGCAACGGATTGATAATGCTTCGGACAATGTGCCCAAAGAGGTAAAAGAAGCCTGGGTAAAGGAACTCGACAGTATAGCTTTTGAATTGAATAATCTATACGATGATGATGAGAATGAATTTGATTAATTAAAAATTAAAAAATCATGGTAGATATTTATAAAGTAGGAAATACATCAGATTGTATTCAATTAAGTGTGAAAATAGGGACAACAGGAGGAGCAAGCACAATTGTTTTGATAAGTGGAGAATTGGTAGCGAAATCAAATCATGCTGGTTGTATACAAAACCATACACTTGGTGTTGCGTCAAATTTGATTGGTAAAACAATGGAGATTTGTACCCAAATTTCTAAACTAGAAACATCGAAACATACTACAAACTATTGTTTATCAGGAGGAGCATGTGGAACGGTTCAATATGATAAGGAGGATAATACTCTTTCCAGCGATGATGGATCACTGGTTCATGTTACTAAATATATAGAATTTGTAGCATGAAAAGCATAAGTATTATTTTATTATCCTGTTTGATGCTGTTGTCGTTAAGTTTGTTTGGACAAACAGAAACTAATTCTATAAACTTATCTGATCTGGAAGTGCCAACTTCACCCGCATTTATGTTGTTGGACAACACGCCCGTAAGCATCGAAAATCCTGTTTCAAGCAAAGCTCTTGTTTTAAGTGTACTTGATGCAATTAATACAGGCAATGGTTTCCCTAAAGATTATGCTGTTGAATTTACGCCGTTTTGGTTTTTTGAGCATCCCGATATGACAGCTTACAAGTATTTTGGTTTTAGATCCGATACTACCGATAAACAAAATGTTTGGAAAGATTTGCCGAGAGCTTCATTTTCATTTGCTTTTACTTCCGGAGAAAGCAGTATAGAGAATCAAGAAATAAGCATTAATGATATCGCTGTCGGCGGCAGAACAAAAATATTGTCTATACGAAGTAAAAATGATATTGAGGAATATAAATCAATACTTGGCTCTATAGAAGATTCTTTGACATCGCAATTAATAGAAATGAATAAAATTAAAGATCCCTCTCTTAAAAAAGCAATGTTGAATAAATATGCCAAAAATCCCAATTTTCTAAAATTGAAAGAAGACTTGAATAATATTTTAAACCGGCGACCCATTTTTTCGCTTGATGCTGCGGTTGGTTACAATCATTTTTTCCTCGATAATAATTTTAATGACAGTCATTTTGGAAGATTTGGTGCCTGGCTCACGGGGAATTATTCACAGGCAGTGAACAAAAAAAGTAGAAGTCTGCACTATTTGAATTTTTATGCCGTCGGTCGTTATTTTAGCGACGGAACAGTGTGGGAAAACAATGGCTTTGTTCGTAAGGATTTTTTCGATGCCGGTGGGAAAATGGAGTACGAACAAGGTAAATTCTCATTTGCCGGCGAATATATTTACCGATTCAACGATGATATTGGAAAATCGTATCGTTGTGTTGGCATTGTAAAATATAAACTGATGGAACAAGTTTATCTGACTTGTTCTTTTGGTAAAAATTTCGGAACAAGCGATAATTTGATCTCGTTCTTAGGATTGAATTGGGGTATTTCTTCGGGAAAAGAACAGGTTCAATTGAAATAATTTGGAATTATCTCTTTGAAACTTGTTCGTCATTGCGAGGAGGAACGACGAAGCAATCTCAGTACAAGAATGGATTGCTTCGTGCCTCGCAATGACGGACACCCCTGAAAAGTATAAGCTTGTTAAAATTTAGCCTTTCCGCTTCGGATGCTCTTCTTAATCTAACTCATATTATTTACCCCTCCGTTTCGCTCGTCCCCTTAAAATGACTCCTTGCTCTTCGGGCACTCCCCTTGAAACAAGGGGGGAGAGAGTATTACACAGGTATTGTTTTTGTACAATAAAAATTGTTTGAGCAAAGCTCTCCCCTTTTATAAAGGGGAGTAGGAGGGGTTATAGACTGATATCGCTTGTTTGCAAACAACAACAGAAATGAATAATTTTGCAAAACACAAAAAGCGAAAAGCATTTTTTTTATTCTTCACATGCAGCGTTTTGAGATTTATTGCGTTTACTTTTTAGTTAGCGGAATTATCAATATCTCAAAATTTATTCATTTCACAATTCTATAGCTAAAAGAGGGTATATATGACGGAATTAGAGCTTATTGAAGGCTGTAAGCGAGAAAACAAGCATTCTCGTCATCTTCTTTATACCCTTTATGCAAGACAAATGATGGCGATATGTTACCGCTATACGGGCAGTAAAACTGTTGCTGAAGATATTTTGCATGATGGATTTTTGAAGGTTTTCGAAACTATTTCTCGGTTCAATTACAGGGGAGAAGGCTCATTGAAAGCTTGGATAAGCAAAATTTTCAGCAATTTGTCGCTCGATTATTTACGCAAAAACGATTTAATAAATACATCAATCCCGTTGGAGAATTGGGTTGAACATGAAATATCGGTAGAAGATAATGATGTAAATCATGTTCCCGATAATGTGTTGATGCAGTTTATTGCAGAACTTCCTTCCGGATACCGCGCTGTGTTTAATTTATTCACTTTCGAAGAAAAATCGCATCGTGAAATCGGGGAAATATTACAAATTAACGAAAGCTCGTCGCGTTCGCAATTAACCCGGGCAAAAGCTATTTTGAGCAAACGAATACAATTATATATCACTGACAATGAATGAAGAAAAAGACATATTAATCGATTCGTTCCGACACAGGCTAAAAGACCATGAGCAGCTTGTGGAAAGAGATGTATGGGCTGAAATTGAACGCGATTTGCAGAAAAAAAGAAAAACCATTTTCTTATTTAACTGGAAAACGGCGGGAGCTGTGGCTATTGCTGCAAGTTTTGCTTTGTTGATAGGAATCAATCTGTTTGTTGGGAAAGATGTTGTTCATGAAGCAAAAGAAATAAGCAAAAGCCACCAGCATGAAGAAATGAATCGACCTGCCGAAAAAACCCCTGTACCGAACAATACATTGTATAGAGCGACTTATTTAGCAAAGGAAGAAAATCAACCGGAAGAAAATCAACCGGAAGAAAATTTCAATTCCGCGGTAAAAACATCTGTTGTTGAAAACGAAGAGAATGTAACCCGAAATACTTATCATTCGTACAACGAAAGCCAAACGAGACTAAGCGAAAACGAAGGATCAAAAGATATAAGCGCGAATCGGGAAAATATTCTCAAGCTATCCGAAAATAACAACAAGTCGTCCAACCGCGTTTTTTCTAAAAAGAAAAAAGAAGGACAATTGGCGCTTGCGCTTGTAACAGGCAGCGGCGGTTCTGCACCTGCATTTTCGGAAACAAGCAAAAGAATTGAGATGGAAACTATGGTCGATATTGGTACGGCAGCGCCCCCCGAGATATATGATTTGATTACAACCAACTATACCCAAATGGATATAGAATACAATACGCCAATCAGTGTTGGGCTTTTGCTGCAAAAAAATATTAGCGACCGATGGGCATTGGAAACGGGTTTGTTATACACATACCTCTCATCTGTCGAAACATATCAATTGCAAACAGAACAAACAAAAGTGATGGATAATAATTCGCACATGCTGTTGAGCCAAACATCTGTCAAAAAATTAAAATACGCTTTGCATTACATAGGCATTCCGGCAAAAATAACATTCAGTTTCCTGAACAAAAACAATTTGTCGTTATATGCTTCGGCAGGCGGTATGGGCGAAATGTGTGTACAAGGCAAAGTTACCGAAACAACATCGAACGAAAGCAAACAGTTAAACATTAATCAATTGCAATGGTCTGTTTTGGGAAATATTGGTGTAAATTATAAGCTAATCGAACATATAGGATTATTTGTTGAACCCGGAGTTGTGTATTATTTCAACGATGGAAGCCAAGTAAACACAATCCGGAAAGAAAAACCTTTTAATTTCAATCTTCAGGCAGGAATCCGGCTAAATTTCTGAATGCAAGAGATTTGAAAATTATCCCTTTTTCGGTTCCAATACGAGTACTCCAAGATTGCTTCGTTCCTCGCAATGACGAGAAACTCTAAAAACAAACTTTTGAGCCTGTCCGATTTAGCAAACAGCGGCAAATAACAGGTTTTTAGCTTGATATTTTTTAATCATTATAAACTCTAATATTAATCTCTTAAAAAATTAATACTTATGAAAACACCAGCATTATTCAAAGCAATTTTAATTGCAACGGCAACAATTTTTATCACAAGTTGCGATTTTGAGGATGGCTACGATCATCCCGGTACAGCCCCATCTAAAAATTCCGACTTCGGATATTTGAAAGGAACCTGGGTTAATAAAGACAACTACGCATTGTGGTTTTTTGATTTTTATTCGGAAACTGAAGCCCGTTTTTTTACAAGCCATACATCTGAAGAAATCTACGATCTTTTTAGCTATCGAACATTCGACGATAAAATTGAAATCAAATTTCAGAAGAATGAGTATCAAACAACACACAAGTTGACAAAAATTGATGACGAAACCATGTCAATGAGCCATTTTACGGTTATCCCCGAAAATCCGGATTTGACATTTCTGAAAAGAGAAATCATTACCGGAGAGGGAACAGGTTTAATAGAGCTGAAACGCAAACAAATATATTATGACCACGATTTCCGCTTCAGCTTGGAAATAGAATCAGTTACGGATTCCCGTTGTCCGGAAGGAGCTCAATGTGTTTCGGCAGGAGATGTAGAAGTTCACTTTGACCTGATTCTAAATGGAAATTCTCGCCATAAATTTGTTTTGCATCAAAACGAAGAATATCTCGCCGACAACGGATTAGTTTTTAGTCTGGTCGATGTAGAACCTTACCCGACAGCCGGTAAATCTTTTGTTCGTATTAATCAAAATGACTACAAAGCAACTATAATGTTGACACTATCTCCTCCGAATAATGAAATTCCGAAGGAATTATCGGGGAAATACAAAGGAAATATATACTATGAAGGCAACCTTGCCAGTGTTTTAATCCCCGATGTAGAATTTATTGTCAACCAAGTTTCGCAAACCGAAGCTCAAATAATTATGGACGAAGAAACTTGGAAATTCAATTGTCCTGTAACCGTCGTAGAGGATAATTCCGGTTATCATTGTGTTGGAAGCACTCCCGTCGACTGGAATCCAACGCCTCTAAACATCTCGCTTAATTGTATATACCAGGATGCTACGATAACTATCAGGTCGGCACAAACAGGGATGAAAACCAAACCTATGAATTATATTTTTAAAGGAAGAAAACTACCATAAGATTAAGCTGTTTTTGTAAACATTCGAAGCATTGTAAAAAGCTAAAAACTTGTTCGTCATTGCGAGGAGGAACGACGAAGCAATCTCCGGAAACGATAGGTCTTCTGAGATTGCTTCGTGCCTCGCAATGACGAACTGCACTTCCGAAAAACTTTTACAGTGCTTCGAATTGTGTTATCCATTAATAAATTTATTCTTTGCTTAGAATTTCCTTTCCCGATTGCTCAATTTGCCGGCGATACACCAATACGGCAGTTACGAAATATATCGCCGTTTGCAGCCACAACATCAGGTACTCGATACGAATTTGCTTAAGGTCGGCATTCATCGAATTGAGTTTGAGAAAACCCTGTATCCCGAAAGTAGAAGGGAATATGTAGGATATCATTTTCCAAAATCCGGGCAATTGGCTGTGGGGCCACATAGCACCCGATAGAAACAGCATCGGAATGGACGAAAACAGATAAAGCAGGAAAATTACTTCGCGATTGGCACAAAATACCGATAGCGATATAGCAAAAAACACGCAGGCTGTAAGATAAGGCAGCGTGAAAGCCATTAAACTCCAAAAATCGACTAACTGCGGCAAATCGAATATTTTGGGCACCAGCAACAAGTTGTATGCCGCAATAAAGAAGTAAAGAAGCAGATAAGCTGCTCCTTTGCCTACCACAATATGTAACACTCCGTGGCGGGCGCGCTGCAAAGGAATCAAGTCGCGATACAGGTTTTCTTCGCGCGCTGTACCTGCCAAAATACCTACGCCGAGCACCAGCGTTTGTTGCAACACCAGCAGCAAGATGCAAGGCACCAAAAATGAAGCATAACCGCCCTTAGTGTTATACAAAGCCACGCCTTCGAATAGTAGCGGGGCAGTTTGTATCTCTGCTTCGTGCCGTGTGAATCCGGCACTTTCAAGTTCCTCCAACTGTATTTGTTTCCCCATTTCCAGGGCGGTAAAATTAACTGCCGAATACATTGCGCGGTAATACAGCATGGAAGCCATACTTGCATAAGCCGAAATATGCGTTTGCCGGTGTGCAGCAATATCTTTCGAAAACGAAGCAGGAATATACACTACACCTCGAATTTTGCTCTCCGCAAACAACCGTTTAGCTTCTTCCATCGAAGTGGTGCGGTGGGTAATGACAACATCCGGAGTAGCATCGAGCAGACGAAGAAAATGGCGGCTTGTAGCCGAGTGCGAATTGTCGACCACCGCTATAGGTACCTCGCGGAGTGTTTCGTTGAGATATACCAATCCATATACAAGAGGATAAAGCAATCCTGCGGCAAAAAATACAATCAGTACGCCTTTGTCGCGAAATACATTCCACAACTCCCCAAAAGCAATTTGTCGGCAGGCTTTTACAGCTTGTTTTATGTTGTCAAAAATCTTCATCTTTCAATAAGAAAACAACTTATTTTTTTGGATAATCCTGATACAATGCCGCTTTTTTCAGTCGTACGGATACTGCAAGAGCAAACAGCACAAATGCCAGCATACACCCGAAATATACAAGCGAATATCGCGCCGGCAAACCATTAAGCGCGAAATTTTGATATATCTTGAAATAATAGCGCAACGGGAAAATGGCACTCAACCCTTGCACATACGCAGGCATTCCCTCGACGGGAAACGAAAAACCCGAAAACGAAAATGCCAGCACCCCATAAAGCGATGAAAAACTCAGCGCATCGCGCAGCACGGGCAGCAAACCAACCATAAATACACCCATACACTGCGCTCCGAAAATGAGTAATAGCGTGTTCAGCATCAGCCACCCGATATCGGCATGCAGCGGATAATGCATAAAACGAAACAAAATGATATTATATAGCATTCCCATCACGAAAAATGCCGCGGTGTAGGGCAGCAATTTGCCCGCCA
This sequence comes from Prevotellaceae bacterium, assembly GCA_031271465.1. Classification (GTDB taxonomy): domain Bacteria; phylum Bacteroidota; class Bacteroidia; order Bacteroidales; family Paludibacteraceae; genus JAFGVL01. The sequence continues at coordinate 19,562 of JAISVR010000046.1, forward strand.
AGGCTTTCAAAATAGAATAGTCGCCTGTGCGTAACCAGCGGCGCGAACTGCGCTGTTTAAGTTCTGTGCCAATAGCATAAACCGTTGTGAGCAAAATAATTAACTCCAATACGCCCGGAATAAGAATATCAATTAGATACACCGAATAGTTGACATACGGATTGCCCAGCGCATGAAAATCGGGTACAATGGGCTGGATAATGCTCATAGCTTGCGCCTCGGTTTCTCCGTGCAGGAGCAGCGTTTGCAACGCCACGCCACCGGCAAGCGTAGAAAGCATGTAGGAGAAATTTTTAAGCGTGAGCGACCCCGGAATATAGTATGCCTGTGTGTAGTAAAACCGAATTTCGGGTTGACTGTTTGTCATAAGCTGTTGTTCAAAATCGGAAGGAATCACCACGAAACCGAATATTTTTCCCTGCTGAAGGTCGTTTCGTGCAGCGGAAAAATCGGTGTAATGTGCAGCAACCCGGTTTTGTGCCGTAGCGTCGAGTTGGCGAATCATGTTACGCGAAAGGACAGAATTATCCCCGTCTATCACCCCCACCGGAAGTCGCTCGGGCAAGCCTTCGGGCATCAGTGAAGCAAAAAACAAATAGCAGACAAGAGGAATTACCACTATCATTATCAAATAGATAGGATATTTCGCCATCAGTCCAAGCTCGCGCCGAACTACCGGGAGGAAACCGCTCGCTGCTTTCATTTTTTCGGCTACAATTCTGTTTTCAAAATTACCGACATGCCCGGACGCAACCCTTCAATAGCTTTCTCCGGCTTGGCGCGTACTTCGAAGGTTCGCACATCAAATTCGCCCGACACTTTTGTGGCGCGCCAAGTGGCATATCCGCCCAAGGCTTTGATGTAGTTTACTTTCACTTTAAACTCTTGGTCGCCCAAAGCAGGTACGGTTACGGTAAGTTCCGTACCTTGACGGATTTTCGTAAGCAAATTTTCGCGTAGGTTGAACGATACCCGGCACGACGATAAATCCACAATATTCATTATCGGTGCACCTTGACCTACAAGTTCGCCTTGCTTGGGAAATATTTCCGAAACTTCGCCCGCAATGGGAGCTTCGAGTTGCGTTTCGGGCAGGTAGGCTTTCACTTCCGATACGGCTCCGCGTGCCCGATCTACAAGCGATTTTGCTGCCAACTGGTCTTCACGCTGTGCCCCGTTTTTTGCCATGGTATATTGCGATTTCGCTGCCTTTTCGGTAGCTGTAGCAGCATTGAGAAGTGCTTGCGCTTCATCGTATTTCTGTGCCGAAATCACTTCGCCGTCGAAGAGTTTTTTAGCACGGTCGAACGATTTTTGTGCAATTTCCAGTCCTGCCTTTGCCTTTTGCCATTGTTCGAAAGCACCCTCCACAAGTTCCTGTCGTGTGCCATGCTCTGCTTTTTCTGCCTGTGCGCGTGCTCCGCTTTCAGCTGCTTCAGCCTGCTCGAGCTTGGCATAAATCTCGGGAGCAAGCAGCTCTACCAATAACTGACCTTTAGTTACCGCTTGCCCTTCTTCAACGAGAATTTTACCTACGCGCGAAGGTATTTTGCTCGACACGCGCACTTCGTCTGCCTCTACTTCACCTTGGATAATTTCCGGTTCGGGGCGCATGGTAATCCACCCGATGAGCGATACCAGCAGCACCACACCCAGCAGTGTGATAAAACCGATGCCAAGCTTGGCTTTGCGTTGCAAAATCATGTTTTTTAATTCGGTATTCATAATGTTTTGTTTTTGTGTAAAGTTTAAAAGAGGGGAGGAGCAAGGTAGTTTTTTACTCCTTACACTTTACTCCATACTCTGAAATGTTTAATTTCCCAATATCCCTCGCGCTTTTTCCCAATACAAACGAGTTAATTTGAGATCGATAGCTGCGTCGATGGCTTCCGAATTAGCTTTGAGCCAGGCTGTTTGAGCTTCCATAAGCAGTAACGGCGCAATTTCGCCCGCTTCGAATCCCAGTTTAGCAAAATGCAGGTTTTCGTCGGCATTTTCGCTATTTGCCTGTGCTACCGAAAGTTTTTTTGTGGCTTCGGCAAGTTTAAATTCAGTTTGAGTTTGTTCGAGGGAGATTTTTTCACGCGCTTCGTTGAGTTGATACTCGGCAGCGCGTTTCTCGCTTTCGGCTGCCCGTAGAGTATAAATCTTTTCGCCCCAATGAAAAAGAGGAATATTTGCAGCTACGCCTACCTGCCACATTCCGGCAAATTCGGTCGACGGACCGTGGAACATATTCGGATTGGAAATAAAATAACCCGCTGTGAGTCCAACAGTGGGCATAAAACGCGAAATCATCAACTTGCGGTTGGCATCGGCAAGATTCACGGTTTGCATAAGAGCTTTCAGTTCGTAGCGTTCAGGATAGTGTTGGGTGCTGTCGCGGACAATCAAGCTTGCGTCCGGCTCAACTTGCAGATTTTCGTCTTCAAGTTGAAAAATTTCATCAAGAGGCAAGCCACAAAGTTGTGCCAACGCCATGCGCGAAAGAGCAAGTCCGTTTTGCACTTGCAAAAGCGACATTTCGGCTTCGTTGAGTTTTACCTTTACACTCAATTCATCTGCTTTGGTAGCTACACCGATGGCGATGGATTTTGCCACATCGCTATCCATTTTTTGCAACAGGGCGACGAAACTTTGTGCAAGTTTCTCCTTGTTTACAAGCGACACCACGCGCCAATAAGCAATATCGGTTTCCACAGTGAGGTTGGCAGTTTCGCCTTCAAGTTTGGCTTCGGCGAGCTTTTGAGTATAGCTTGCCATTTTGTTGAGTTGGCGAATTTTTCCTCCCATAAAAATAGGCTGCGTAAGCAAAATGGAACCGGCAAAAACATTGCGCATATCTATTTCAAAAGCATCTTTGGGAATAAAAGCGTAGTTTTTCCACTGTATTTTTTCGGGATTTTTCTTCGGGTCGAAAGGCTGTCCGTTAGCATCGAGAGGTACGGGCGAATTGTTAATTATAGCCCAGTTATTGCTTATCTGGTCTTGTGTGAAGCCGAAACTGCCGTCCGGCATTTGGCTGCCCACAGGAAGAAACTGATCGCTGCCAAGCAAAGAGAGATTTTTTTCGTTCCACAAATAAGCACCTGTGGCAGAGATATTAGGCAGGTATTGTGTGCGTGCAGCTTTGCTTCGTTCCTTAGCGGCATGAAGACTTTCGCGTGCGGCAAGCAACGATTTATTATTCGAAGCAGCCATCTGGCGACAGTCTTCCAGTGAATAGGATTTTTGTGCATAAATGCTACATGCAAATATGGTTGCGACCAATAATAAGACTATTCGTTTCATAAAATTTAAGAAAAGATTCAGGCAAAGATATGAGAATTATTAACTAAAAGATAAGCTTTTAGCTATTATTTTGTCTGCGTAGCTTTGTGTTTCGATGCCCATATCATTGCAGCAAGCACTGCAATGCTTACCCACAACGGAGTCCATGGAGCTTCGCGTCCGAGAGTTTCTACATCGTAATTGACATATCCGTTTGAGAAAAGAAAACTGAGTAACACCAATGCCGCATTGTTTGTAAAATGAGCAATTACAGGTATATACAGCGAACCGCTGTACACCAGCAAATATCCCAACAGTCCGCCCAGTAGTGCGCGTGGCACAAAGCCGAAAAACTGCAAGTGATAAGCACTGAATATCACTGCTGTGAGCCAAACCGCTGTGTGTACGCCAAATTTTTCGCGAAACAGGCGCAACAGTGCTCCGCGGAAAAACAACTCTTCGGTAATAGCGGGAACTAATGCCAGAAAAAACAAATTGACAAACAAATCGCTCGGACGGTTGCCTGCCAACAACTTGAGAGTTTGTTCCTTGGCAATATTTTCGAGTTTGCAAATAACGCGGTAGATTTCCGAAAGACTGTCGGGCAGTTGAAGTTGTTCGTTCCACCAGCTTGCGAAACCTATCAGTGGCTGAACGGCAAGCATGGCGAATACCGCCAGAAAGACAGCGGAAAGTGAAGGTACGCGTTTGAGTTGCAAAAAACGGCTATACGAGTTATCCAGGCTCCACGCAAACACAACTGCAGGCAATGCAAAGCCAAGTACAGACCCTATGAATTGTATCCACCGAAGTGTTTGTGCATCAGCATCCGGAGTCAACAACACAGCAGCCGGGACATTACTCAGTAAAAGTCCGAATATGGACAAAAATGCAAAGAATAATAGCTTAACACCGAATGATTGGGAATGTAAGAAACCTTTCATTTTTGTTTGTTGATTAATCGTGATTTCGTCGTTTTAGCACATTGTTTATTTGTACGACAATGCTAATAATTCTTCTGTGTTGAATATTTCGCGCGCAATGCGCTGTAGCTGTCCGGCAGTGATTTTTTCGAGCCGTGTACGAATTTCGTCAATGCTCTCAATTTCATTGAAACGCAAAAAACTTTTACCCATGTTGAGAGCCAGCGTCTCCTTATTTGCCGACGAAATAGCCAGCTGCCCCATCAATTGTTTTTTATACTTATGCAATTTTGAGTCGGGTAGGAGGGTTTGTTGCAGTCGTTGCAATTCGCTGTTTACAAGTTGTCGGCATTTGTTTATATTTTTTCGGTCGCAAGCCAGATAAGTCGCCCAAACACCCGTGTCGGTGTAAGCAGAATAACTCGACTCTACATTGTAGGCAAGTCCGCGCCGTTCGCGCAAACTGAGGTTGAGCAAGCTATTCATGCCCGGTCCGCCAAGAATATTGTTGAGTAAATACAGTCCCAGCCGGTCGGGGTGAGGCAGTTCATAAGCCCTTCCGCCGAGCATGAAATGCGTTTGATGTGTATTTTTTTGCAACGAAATTTCACCCGCAGGTTTATCTTTCGGAGGCGATTGCCGCGGATTTGAGCGCAGATGTTTTGCCTGATTACCTAAATATTTTTCTGCCCAGCGGACAATTTTTTGAAAATCAATATTTCCCAACGAAAAAAATACTATTTCATCGGTATAATAATTGTTCTTTACAAAATTCAATACATCTTGGCGGGTATAATTTTTCAATAAATCTTCTTTTCCTAAAATATTGTATCCCAGTGCAGAATTGGGGAAAAGGCATGTTTCAAAATCGTCGAAAATCAATTCCGACGGGTTATCGTTGTACGACATAATTTCGTCCAAAATTACCTCCACTTCCTTTTCCAATTCGTATTCGGGGAAGATGGAATTGAACACCATGTCGGCAGTGAGTTCCATTGCGCGTTCAAAATCTTCGGCAAGCATCACGGCATATACTACCGTTTCTTCCTTATTGGTATAGGCATTCAACTCGCCGCCCACATTTTCGAGCCGGTTGATAATATGTGTTGCGCGGCGACGGGCAGTACCTTTAAACAGCAGATGTTCCACAAAGTGCGCCATTCCCTGTTCGTGAGGAGCTTCATCGCGCGTACCGGTATTTATTATCAAGCCGCAGTATGCAACGGGCGATTCGTCGGGTTTGTGTACCACGCGAATACCGTTGGCAAGCGTATGAGAAAGATAGAACATGCTCTACAATTTTGAAAGCTGCAAAGATAAATTTTAATTTACAATTTTGAACGCTTACTTAAAAAAACTATTTTTGTGGGCTTTCAACCTTTTCAACTTTTATGAACTTTAAAATCGTTACAACTGTCATTTGTTTTTGCTGCTTTTCATCGATATCGGCTGCCGAATTGATTGACAGTGTTGTTTTAACTAACGAAGCTCGTCGTTTTGTGGGCATCAGCCTGAACAGCGGTAAGATTTTGAAAACAAATGATTTTATAAAAAAAGCCGATACCGAAGTAGACTTTTCATCGTTGTCGGTGAAATATGGTTACCGTTTCCCACGCCACAGTCGTTTCGACCGATTGTTTGGAATGCCGTATTTAGGACTGGGAGTAAATGTTGCTTTGCTCGGCGAGCACGACAGGTTGGGAGTTCCGTTCACGGTTTTCCTGTTTCAGGGAGCAAAACTGTTTGGCATCACAGAACGGCTGTGGGTAAACTACGAGTGGAATCTTGGCTTATCGTTCAACTGGAAATGCTACGATCCGTTTGTAAATCCCGACAACATTGCCATTGGGTCGCCTGCCAATGTATATGTCGGATTTATGCCTCATTTACATTGGGTTGCAAGCGAAAATTTCGACTTGAAATTAGGTTTCGGCATGGAACATTTTTCCAATGGAGCAATGAGATATCCCAACAGGGGCTTGAATTTATGGGCTCCTTTTGTAGAGGCAAATTATGTATTCGGCAAAGCCAAATCCTTGAAACAGCCGCTAAACCTGCACCCGAAAACCGAGCGCCGACTGCGGGTGGATTACGATTTGATATTCACGCTGTCGTCGCGACAAGTGGAGTTTTCTACGAAAGGCACGCAACTTCCCTCAAGCTATGTCGACCACGATTTTCGTGTGCTTGGTTTGTCGTTTGCGCCGCTTATCGTGCCCAACGAACGCATCAAATACGGCATCAGTATCGATGGCGTGTACGACGAAAGCAGTTGTGCCACTGCCACACGCGAATACAATCCTGCCGATGGAGGTTATCACGACCGCGTTGTGCTTGGACGATTTGCCGACCGATGGTCGCTTGGAACTTCCATCAAGGGCAAAATAGCAATGCCTTATTACAGTATTTTTGCCAATTTCGGTTATAACTGGTTCAGCGGTAACGACAAAGACCACCGAATTTACCAAATTATTGGTATAGAACTGCCTTTCACGCCGCAATTGTTTGGCACCTTTGGCATTCGTTCAACACATTTTAGCAAGGCTTCTTTTTTTTATTGGAGTTTGGGATATTGTTTCGGAGGAAAATAAATAGATTCGACTAACGGTGAAAGCATAAAATCTCAGTGTTAATTTTACATAAAAGAATATATATAGGTTTTCTTTGTTGTATCTTTGTCGCAGTTTTTGTATATATGATGAATCGTTGGCTTAAAATATTATTGCTTTTCATATCGTTTGCCGGTATCACTTCAAATGTGAGTGCAGGCGAATGGTCTGTGCCCGAAAACAACAATCACGCCTACGAAATCGTAACACAAACTACACACGACATTTCCGATTCCGATTCTACATTACCCCATGCTTTTGCAGCAGTAGAATTAAGTCAAAGAGAGGTATCATTTTCATGCTCCAAAAAAAGAGAAAACTCTTCGATATATTTTTCGTTTTACGAGAAAAAATATTCTTCCGCATTTACTTACACGGAATGCTCTTCGCAGTCTGCAAACAGTAATTTTCCTGTTAAAACCGTAGCTTACTATATATTTGAGCTGCGCAAAATTACCATTTAATCTCCCTCACTTTACAAAAAGTTACGACAAATTTTATGTGTTTAAACATAAAATAAATTTGTTTTTTTAACATCTTTGCATGTTTTATTACTCGTAATATTTAAATAATTATTTTTTCAATTTAATTTTAAGAAAAAATATGAACAATCATCTTCATCACGAAGAACGCGGACTCGCTGCCGATGTAAAACAAACAACCTCTGTTGCTGCCGAAAAATGCTATCAGTGCGGCAAATGTTCTGCCGGTTGTCCTGTGGCAAGCGAAATGGATTTACCGCCAAGTTTGGTTATGCGCATGTTGCAAACCAATCGCCCCGAAAACGATGAAAAACTGCTTCGCTCGAAAACAATTTGGCTTTGCCTGTCGTGTGAAATGTGCATTTCGCGTTGTCCGATGTCCATTGACATTCCGAAAGTTATGGATTTCCTGCGCCGGCGTTCGCGCGACGAAGGAAAAGTTACCGATCGTGCAAAAGACATCGTAGCTTTTCACGATTCCTTCCTGCTTTCGGTAGAAAAAACGGGCAAGCTTTACGAACTCGGGCTTATTGCCGCTTACAAAATGAAAACACTTCATCTCATGCAAGATGTAACGGTAGCTCCGGAAATGATACAGAAAGGCAAATTGCATTTTATCCCCGAAATGGTGAAAAACCGCAAGAATATTGCCCAAATTTTCAAAAAAACAATCAAAGCTAAGAACTAATAGCAAACTTGAAATCTGGAATAATTATGATAAAAATAGGATTTTATCCCGGTTGCTCGCTCACAGGATCTTCGCGCGAATATGCCGAATCGGTAATTGCTCTTTGCGAGGCTTTCAACATTGAGTTGAAGCAAATTCCCGACTGGAATTGCTGCGGAGCTACGGCAGCACACAATTTGGACAAGGAACTTTCGCTTGCGTTGCCCGCGCGCATTCTCGCCCTTGCCGAGCAAAACGGCATGACGGAAATCGTGGTGCCTTGCGCGGCTTGCTACAATCGTTTGAGTGTAACTGAACATACGCTCAACGCCGATGAACAGCTTCGTGCGCGTATTTCAGAAATAATCGAGATGCCTTACGAGGGAACGGTTAAAATTTTGAATGTAATACAAATGCTACAAAAATATGTGGTAAATGAATTGGCAAATAAGATTGTTGCGCCGTTCGACCACAAAGTGGCTTGCTACTATGGCTGCCTGTTGGTGCGTCCACACGAAATTTTACAGTTCGATCGTGTAGAAGACCCGCAAACGATAGACGAAATGCTGAAACTTGTCGGCGCACAGCCGGTTGATTGGGCATTTAAAACCGAATGTTGTGGAGCGGGGTTTTCGGTGTCGCAACCCGACATTGTGGGAAAACTTTCGGGCAAAATCGTAAAAGATGCTGTCGACCGTGGCGCGGAAGCTATGGTGGTTGCCTGTCCGATGTGCCATGCCAACCTTGATATGCGTCGACCCGCAATCAACTCGTATTTGAAGACTACGATTGATATTCCTGTGCTGTATGTTACTCAGGTGCTGGGATTGGCGTTGGGTATCAGCCGTGAAAAACTTGGACTTCAGCGTCATTTTGTACCGGTAAAATTTTAAATTAGATAATCAAATTTTCCGATAGTTGGAAAATCTGAAAATCAAGAAATCTAAAAATCTAAAAAAAGATATGTCAAGAATAGGTGTATTTGTTTGTCACTGTGGCGAAAATATTTCTGCTACGGTGGATGTGGAAAAAGTTGCGCAGGCAGCCGCAGGTTTCGACGATGTAGTGCACAGCGTAGATTATAAATATATGTGTTCCGACCCGGGTCAAACACTTATAAAACAGGCAATTAAAGAACACAATCTCACGGGAGTTGTGGTGGCTGCCTGTTCGCCGAGAATGCATGAGCCAACTTTTCGTAAAGCTTGTGCTGAGGCGGGATTAAACGGTTACATGTGCGAAATGACCAACCTGCGCGAACACTGCTCATGGGTACATGACCGCACGGAAGAAACCACCGAAAAAGCGATTGACCTCGTGCGAATGTTGGTAGAAAAGGTAAAGAACAATAAACCGCTCGAGCCAATACTTGTGCCGATAACTAAAACTGCGTTAGTGATTGGCGGTGGTATTGCGGGTATTCAAACTTCGCTCGACATTGCCAATTGCGGGCACAAAGTAATTTTAGTAGAAAAAGAACCTTCTATCGGCGGACACATGTCGCAGCTTTCGGAAACCTTCCCCACGCTCGACTGTTCGCAATGTATTCTCACTCCGCGCATGGTAGAAGTGGCGCAACATCCTAACATCGAACTGATTACTTATGCCGAACTGGATTCGCTCGAAGGATATATCGGCAATTTCAAAGCTAAAATTCGCAAAAAAGCCAAAAGTGTTGATCATAGCGTGTGTACCGGCTGCGGTGATTGTTGGGGAAAATGTCCTTCGAAAAAAATCCCCAGCGAATTCAATGCCGGTCTTGGCAGTCGCACTGCTATTTATGTGCCTTTTCCTCAGGCAGTCCCAAACAAACCTGTTATCGACAAATCGAATTGCAATTATTATCAAAAAGGAAAATGCAAGATTTGCGAAAAATTCTGTAAGCCGGGTGCAATCCGTTTCGACCAGGAAGATGAAATCGTGGAAGCCGAAGTGGGTGCCGTAGTGGTAACTACCGGTTTCGATGTAGTAAAACCCGAATTTTTCCCCGAATACGGCTACGGAAAATACAAAGATGTGATTACCGGATTGCAGTTTGAGCGATTGGCATCGGCATCGGGACCAACACTGGGTGAAATTCGTCGTCCAAGCGACGAAAAAGTACCTGAAAAAGTGGTGTTCATCGCTTGTGCAGGATCGCGTGACCCTGCTAAGGGTATTAATTATTGCTCGAAAATTTGCTGTATGTACACCGCCAAACATGCGATGTTGTATCAACATAAAGTTCATACGGGAAAATCTTTCGTGTTTTATATGGACATCAGAGCCGCGGGTAAAAACTATGACGAATTTGTGCGTCGCGCCATTGAGGAAGACAAAGTAAACTACATTCGCGGGCGTGTATCTACCGTTTACGAAAAAGATGGAAAACTCATTGTTAAAGGTGCCGACACGCTGATGAACGGCGAGCCGATTGAAATTGAAGCCGACATGGTTGTGCTTGCATCGGCGGGAATCAGCAATCCGGGCTCGGAAGAGTTGGCACAAAAGCTCCATGTATCGTACGACCGCTACAAATTTTTTGCCGAAGCGCACCCCAAACTCAAACCTGTAGAAACCAACACTGCAGGGATTTTCCTTGCCGGAGCTTGTCAGGCTCCGAAAGACATTCCCGAAACAGTGGGTATGGCATCAGGGGCGGCATCGAAAGTCGCTGCTTTGTTTTCGCAACCCGAACTGAAACGCGAACCGCTCATTGCGGTGGTAAATCGCCAAATGCCACCCGTGTTTTCATCGTGTGTGGGTTGTTTTCTTTGCGAAACAGCTTGTCCCTACAACGCCATCGGGCGCGAAGAAATCAAAGACCGCAACGGTAATGTGATAAAAACTCTTGCCCGCGTAAACGAGGGGCTGTGTCAAGGTTGTGGTACCTGTGTGGCATTTTGTCGCACAAAATCGATTGACATTCAAGGATTTTCAAACGAACAAATGTATTCGGAAGTAATGGCATTGTTGAACGATTAAAATATATTTTGTTATCTAATTTGTAAATTACAATAACACAATAAAATGAACGAATTTGAACCAAAAATTGTAGCTTTTGTGTGCAACTGGTGTACCTACGCCGGAGCTGACCTTACGGGTACGAGTCGTATAAAATATGCTACGAATGTAAAAATCGTGCGCTTCCCCTGCACGGGACGCATTGATTTTATGCTGCTGCTCAAAGCTTTTTCCGAAGGGGCAGATGGTATTATTATTTCGGGTTGCCATCCAAACGATTGCCACTATACTTCGGGCAATTTTCATGCGCGTCGCCGCTGGGTGATGTTCCGCAGTTTGCTCGATTTTATGGGTATCGATGTACGCCGCATTCAATTTTCGTGGGTGTCGGCAGCCGAAGGTGCTAAGTGGGCGGAAATTGTGAACTCGACGGTAGAAACCGTGCGTGAACTCGGACCTTACAGCGATTATCAAAAGGTAGCCGATTTTTTAAAAACGGAGGTGGAAAATGGATAATGTAAAAAAACGAGCTGCCGAGCTGCTGAAATCGGAGGCAGTAAAAGTGGTAATAGGCTATACTATGGGGACAAATGGTAAACCCCGAGCGGCATTTATCCAAAACGCTGAGGATGTTGACAGCCTGATTTTCAATGCGCAATGCGTGCAAAATCTTGCCGTTTATCTCAGCAAAGCCGAAATAAAACAATTGGGAAAACCTGCCATTGTAGCACCACTTAATGTATTGCGTGCCATTATTCAGTTGGCTTCGGAAATGCAGATACAGGAAAACGAACTGATTGTACTTGGCGTTTCGCCCGACGGTGAATTGATTGATTTCCAAAATTTTTCGGCTATTGAAAAATATCTCGAAGATTTCAACATGGAAGTCGACGCGAAGGAAAAAGAAACGCTGGAAAAAATTTCGTCGATGTCGCTCGAAGAACGCTGGAAGTTTTGGAACGAAGAACTCGCCGAGTGTTTCAAATGCTATGCTTGCCGTGCTGCTTGTCCGATGTGCTACTGCCATAAGTGCGCGGTGGAACAGAACAAACCGCAATGGATACCCGTTGCGGCACACCGGCTTGGAAATCTGGAATGGCACATCATGCGCGCCATGCACCTTGCAGGTCGTTGCGTAAATTGTGATGCCTGCCATGAAGCTTGCCCGAAAGGCATTAACCTGAATTTCCTTACAAAATTGATGCTCAACGATGCGCAGGAAGAATTCGGATATACAGGAGTAACGCTCAAAGAAGGCAATCTGCTTTCAACCTTTAAAACCAACGACCAAGAAAATTTTATACAATAAATACGCCATGACTATTGAAAAATATCTTGTAAAAAAAGCTTCGCTCTCCACGCTTTTTGATAAAATAAAAGCAAGTGGAAAAACGATAAAAGCCCCTGTGAAAAAACGGCATACCACCGATTTTGCTGCGGTTGGCTCGCTTGATGAAACTACGGACGACTACATAACAACTGCGCAATCGGCAAAATCGGCAGTGTTTCCGCGTGTGGAAAAACTGTTTGGTTATGTAAAAAGTAAAAACGGTGTAGAACTCGTCGATTACGACCTAAGTACGATACCCGAAACGGTGCTCTGGGGCGTGCGTCCTTGCGATGCCGCAGGTTTCGACCCCCTCAACGCCATTTTCAACTGGGACATCAATGATGTGATTTTCAGCACCCGCCTTGCGCGAACTACTATCGTCGGTTTCGCTTGTGCAAAAGCCGATTCGAGTTGTTTTTGCACCTCCGTTGGCGGTAATCCGGGCAGTACGGCGGGTAGCGATTTGTTGTTTACCAAGTTGAGTAACGGCGATTATTTGGCAGAAATTATCACCGAAAAAGGGAAGGCAATTCAAGCTCTTGCGCCCGAACTGTTTGAAGCTGCTCCTTCGGAAGAAAAAGAACAGAATTTGGCAACAGTAGAACAGAAATTCACTCGAGAAGAAATCAAGGCAAAAGCCGAACAATATTTCGAAAGCGATGTATGGAAAGAGCAAGCACAACGCTGTATTTCGTGCGGTACTTGTGCATTTGTGTGCCCCACTTGTGCCTGTTTCGATATTCAAGACGAAGGGCACGGTAAGCATGGACAACGCATTCGTATTTGGGATTCGTGTGGATTTTCGCTTTTCACACAACATACCTCGGGGCACAATCCGCGCGAAACGCAGGGTCGCCGCTGGCGGCAGCGTGTGATGCACAAATTCTCGTATATGCCCGACCGACAAAGCGTTTACGGTTGTGTAGGTTGTGGTAGATGCTCGCGAGCTTGCCCTGCCGATATGAATTTGTTGGAACATCTGCAACAAATAGTAAAATTATAATTGACTGACAAATAAAGTTATGGAAGAAAAAAATATATATAAGCCTTACCTGATGCGTATCGAGAAAATTACGCAAGAGGCTCCGGGAGTAAAAACATTTCGTTTGAAATTTGACGACGACGAAGAAGGTAAAAACTTCTCGTTCCGTGCCGGACAGTTTGCCGAATATTCGGTTATTGGCGAGGGTGAATCTACTTTCTGCATAGCATCTTCGCCTACTCGTTTCGAAAAAGAGCAGTATGTGGAATGCACTTTTCGCGAGGTAGGACGAGTAACTTCTGCTCTTGCGCAGTGTGAAGAAGGCGATGTAATCGGGTTTCGTGCACCATACGGTAACACTTTTCCGCTCGAGGCATGGAAGGGCAAAAATATTCTGTTTATCGCGGGCGGTATTGCCTTGCCGCCGATGCGTTGCGTAATTTGGAATGTGCTCGATAAACGCGACGATTTCAAAGATGTAAACATTTTATATGGCGCGAAATCGGTTGCCGACTTAGTGTATAAACACGAACTTGCAGAGTGGGACGAACGCCCCGATGTGAAGCTCGTTACCACCGTTGACCCGGGCGGACAAACGCCCGATTGGAAAGGCGAAGTGGGTTTTGTGCCTGCCGTGCTTGAAAAGATGGCTCCTTCGAGTGAAAATGCTGTTGCAGTGGTGTGCGGTCCGCCGGTAATGATAAAATTTACGCTGCCCGTGCTCGAAAAACTTGGCTTTACGCCCGAAAACATTTATACTACGCTCGAAAATCGGATGAAATGCGGTTTTGGCAAGTGCGGACGATGCAATTGCGGTAAAATGTTTGTGTGTAAGGACGGACCGGTATTTTCGTTCAGTCAATTAAAAGATTTACCCGACGAATACTAACCAATTTGCCTGAATTTCGGGAATGCGATTGTGTATTTGAGTGCTTAAAGCGCACTTTTATTTTGTTGGAAAAAATTTTATCTTTGCAAAGATAAATCTCCGCAACTCAATGAATCACAAAGCATCTCGTTGGTACAACATAGCAAAAAAAACGGTAAAAACAGTCTTGGCTGTTTTAGCTGTTTTTTTTGTGCTTACAGGTACTGCGGTTGCACTGATACAAAACAAACAAGTACAACACTATCTTATTAATGAACTTACACTTTATTTTTCCGAAAAACTTGGGGTTGATGTACAAATTGCTTCAGTCGATTTAGCTTTTGTCAACAAAATTTCGCTTCGGCAGGTATACCTTGAAGACCAGCAAGGAGATACCCTTTTCTTTGTCAATCGTATCGATTTGGGAATCAAACTTCTTCCGCTTTTTCATAAACGAGTGATTTGCAATAATGTGGAGCTTTATAATCCTTATGGGCGATTGCTTATAGACAAACAAAATCGACTTAATGCAACATTTTTGATAGATGCTTTCAAAAGCGACAAGCCTTCGCAATCGAAATTCAGTTTTGAGATAGATAATATTAAAATTCGCGACCTTCGCTTCAGTTTCGACAACGAAAACTTTGCTCCGGCGCCCGAAAAATTTGATGCCCGGCATATTGCCGTAAACGATTTCGACGCCGATATTGTTCTGCGTGAGTTGGATTTAGACAAACAAATCGTGCAGTTTGGTGTAAAATCATTATCGTTCAAAGAACAGTCGGGTTTCAGGTTAAAAAACCTCAGCTTGTCGACAACCGCCGAAGGAAACAAGATTAGCATAAACAACCTGAATATCGAATTACCTAATTCGCAACTCAATTTTTTACCCATAAGTTGCTATCTCGATTCGTTGCAGAAAAAAGACTTAACCAAAGCGCAATTTGATGTTGGAATTGCTTCGTCGGAAATAATGCTGTACGATTTGCAGGCATTTGTCCCAGCCTTTAACCGATTGCGCGAAAAAACTCTTGTAACCGCTGAAATATCGGGTTCGCTTGCCGACCTTAAAATTAAAAACCTGCAACTATCGTACGATGATGCTTTGTCCGTAGCCGGCGATTTTACCTTTGCAGGTTTACCCAATTTAAACAACACATTCGTTCATGCTCAATTAAATAACATTTCGACCAATCGTGCCAAGCTGCAAGATATGCTATCCGACATTAAGGCTACTCCCGTGATGTTGCCCGAACAGCTTGAACAGTTGGGCAACTTGCATTATTCGGGCACGGTGTTGGGTTTTATCAGCAATATGGCTGTAAATGGCAAATTGCGCAGCAGGATGGGAGTATTAAATACCGATATACGATTGAAGGTATTACCCAATTTTGATGGTGTTGATTACAATGGGTCGCTCAATGCCGAACATTTGAACACCGCTCTCTTGTTTGGCGACAGTACAACGGTTGATGATGTTTCGCTCAAAATCTCGTCCGAAGGCAGTATTCGCCCCAACAACAATATCGAAGGTAAGATTGAAGGCTTATTATCGTCGATGAAATTCAAAAATTACAACTACAACAACATTGCTTTCGACGGAAAATTTAACTCTACCGACTTTACGGGCAAGGTATCGCTCAACGACCCGAATGCCGAACTTGCTTTCGACGGCAAGCTTAGTTTGGCGAAAAAAATGCCGGTGGGTAATTTTCATCTGAGCGTAAAACATTTACGACCTTATCAACTTAACTTGATAAAAAAATACAAAGATTTAAATGTAGCTTTCGAAATTAATACCAATTTTTCGGGCAAAGCCATTGATAAAGTAACCACCAATGTGTTGATTGACGAACTACGACTTAGCAACCGGGAGCAAGAAATTGCCGTAAACAAAATATACCTGAAATCGGAAATTACGGATACGATAAGCCGCATCAGCATTGACTCCGATTTGTTGTCGGGCGAGGCGCGCGGTCGTTTTTCCTTTTCCGATTTAGCCCAAAATCTTCGCAAGGAATTTTACCATTATTTGCCATCGCTGGAAAAGGAAGAAAAAACGAATAAGCAAAAACCGACAATCAATGATTTTGTGTTTCACTTTTCGCATTTCGAGCTCGACAGTTTGGCAGCAATATTGGATATGAAGGTAAAGGTTTCGCCGCAAACCTCCATCGCCGGTTTTTTGAACGACAGTATCGGTAAGTTCCGTTTGGAATTGACAAGTCCCGAACTGCGATTTAACAAGCAGCATTTTAAAAATCTTCGTCTTATATGCGATAATCCCGACCAAGCGATTATGCTCTCGTTGATTTCCCAGTTGGGACGACAAAGCCGTTTTGAGCTTACTTCGCAAGTTGCCAATGATTCGCTTTTGCTCCATTTGAACCTGACAAACCCCGGGAAAATTTCGGGAGATGTTCATGTGCAAAGCCATTTCGAAAAAAATGAACAAGGCATATCAACGGCAGAAATAAATATTCTTCCTTCGAAACTGATGATAAAAGATGCGCCGTGGGATATACAAAAAGGCTTAATCTCTACCGATTTTAAAGCATTAGATATATCTAATCTTTCGCTTGAACACGACCAGCAGTTTATCAAAATTCGTGGGCGCGCATCTTCTTCGCCTACCGATACGGTATTTGTCAAATTGCAGGATTTTCAACTCGCTTATTTGCTCAATTTGGTACGGGTAACAAATCCTAAAATGGAATCTCTGGTTACAGGCTGGGGACGGGTATCGAATGTTTTCGGCAAAATGATGCTCGAACTTAATGTGTTAGGCAAGCATTTCAGCTTCAACGACTGCTTGTGGGGCGACACCAAACTTCGCAGTAAGTGGGACGGCGACACGAAATTATTGACATCAAACGGGGTGATTGTAAATGGAGCAGATACCGTAGGAAAAATAGATGGCAGTTATTATCCGCCGGGCGATTCGCTCGACTTTGCCGTAATTGCCAAAGGTTTGAAAATAGATTTCCTGCGCCCGTATTTTAGCGGAATACTCGACAGTGTGAGCGGTAGCGGTAGCGGGAAAATTAAAATTCTTGGCAAGCTCAAAACAATGCTTTTCGATGGCGATGTGGCAATAAACAACGGGAAATTCACAGTGAGTTACCTGAAAACTTCCTATTCATTTTCAGACACTGTACATCTGCGTCCCAAAGAAATAAGTTTTAGAAACATCAAGGTATACGATAGCGAAAAACATCAAGGCGTGTTCAGCGGACAGCTTAGCCATTCTTTTTTCAAAAATATGCGCTACAATTTTAATATTGAATGCAACGATTTGTTGGCTCTCAATACTACCGTGCACGACAATCCCGATTTTTATGGGCGTGCCTACGGAACCGGTAGAGTACGCATACAAGGAGAGCCCGGCAAAATCAATTTCAATATCAATGTGCGGAGCGAAGCAGGAACCCATATAACTATTCCGATAGCAAAGACAGCAGTAGCAAGTTCCAATTCTTTTATTCAATTTGTAAAGAAAGACGACGAACCGCAACCGAAAAGAAATCGCAGGCAACAAGTAGTGGTCGAACCAACTCCGCCTACCAATATGAACCTTACTATGCAGCTTGAAGCCACTCCCGATGCCCAAATAAAACTACTTATCGACCCTGTGGGAGGCGATATGGTAAGCGCAACCGGAAACGGGAACATGCGCATTGAATACAACAGCGGTGGATTAAAAATGTATGGTAGCTACGAAGTAGAACAAGGTGAATATATGTTTACGCTGCAACAAGTAGTGCGTAAAAATTTCAGTATCAGGCAAGGCGGTAACATCCAATGGACAGGTAATCCCTATCAAGCAACTATTGCCCTCGATGCGATATATACCATACCTTCGGTTTCGTTGTTCGATATTATGGACGAAGACGAAATCCTGAGTCGTGCCGTGCCTCGTAGCAATGTGCCTGTAAACTGTTTGCTCAGACTTACCGGCGACCTTACAAAGCCCAATATCACTTTCGACATCGAATTGCCTTCCGACCCCGAAACACAGCGACGGGTAAAAAGCATTGTGAGTACCGAAGAGATGATGAACCGCGAATTTCTCGCCTTACTGGTGATGAATCGTTTTTATAAACCGGAATATTTGCAAAATACGCGTTCCGATTTCAATTCGGATATGGTGTCGGTATTAGCCTCCACTGTGTCGGGACAACTTAACAGCTGGCTCGGACAAATGAGCGACAAATTCAGTGTTGGTTTAAATGCCCGGTTGGGTAGCGCGTATGCCCCCGGCAGCGAATATGAAGTAGCTTTAATGTATCAACCTAACAGCCGGTTGGTGATAAACAGTAACCTCGGCTATCGCGACGATATGCTTTACAATACTACCGGTTCCAATTTTGTGGGCGATGTAGACATTGAATACAAGCTCAATCGCTCGGGAAAATTGCGAGCCAAAGCCTATTCGCACTCTGCCGATGCGTATTATCTGAACACAATGGGAGCTGCAAAAACAACACAAGGAGTAGGATTGCTCTACCGCGAAGATTTTAATTCGTTCTCGAAATTGATTAATCAATATTTTGCCCGGAAAGCAACTAAAAAACCCGACACAACAGGAATAAGAAACGATTCGATAATAACTAAAAAATAAACTCATTAAAAAAATGAAAAGACGATTTAAATACTTTGCAGGAATTTTTGCCCTGTGTCTAAGCTCTGCTGTTGAGGCACAAAGCCCGATTGAAAAAATGTTTGTATCAATGCCCGATGCCTACTACCTGTCGCTTTCGTCGGAAATGCGTAACAAAATGTTGTCAGCCTACATATCCGATAGTACTTCGACGATGAAAAATCGCTTTCGAGGCGAGAGTTCCATCCAACTCCTTGACCGCGAACAACAGCTCGTTGTGGTAAAAAATTCGGCACAAGGAACAGTGGAAATAAAAGCCCTGCAACGCAACGATTCAATTGTTCAAATAGCGGTGATATTCACGGCTTGTGCTCCGGCGTGCGATTCACATATCGGGTTCTTTGGGTCAAACTGGCAAATACTTGCGCATACGCTAATGCCTTCGCCGGCAATTACCGATTTTTTGAATACGGAAAAAATCCTCGCCGATGGCAAACAGGTAAACGATATTGTTGAGCGTTTCGATATCATATTTCTTCAGGCTACTTTTGCAGGACAGGGCAACAACATTGAGGTAACTCTCAACTCCAAAAAATTCTTGGAAAAAGAACAATACGAAGCCCTCAAACCTTATCTCAAAGGCTCTAAATTGCTCTACGAATGGCGCAACAATGCGTTTGAAAAATCGTCGTGTTATTGGTAAAAAACATCGAATTATGACACAGCAGGAAATTATAGTGGCTTATAATACAATTTGTCGGGGTTTGGAGCAAAAACAGCTCAAAGAAACTCTCGACAAAATGGCTTTTTTAGCGCAAAGCAGCAACAATTGGCAGCTTAGCGAAGAAGTTGCGGCACAGAAAGAAACCTATCAGCAGTTGCTTAATTATTCCATAAGCGATGTGCAAGACCCGCAGCAGAAAAAGATTTACGCCACGCTTCAAGCAAATTGCTACAAACTTGCCGACAGCATAAAAGAAGTGTTGCTCACCATTTATTCGTCCAATTTTGTATACTCGCAAAAGCGTTATTTCGACCATTTGCAAATCAATATAACTCAGTTACTTGCCGAACTCGAAAGTACAAGTTCGCATTCGTCGCTTTCGCGCCTGCTTGAAGAAAGCCTGCAAACTTCCGGTAAACGCAAGGAATACGCACAACAGCACGAAGAATTATCCAACCGGTTGTTTATGTATTTATGGCTTTCGGCAGCAAAAGGGGTGGAAGATTTCCGGCTCGTAATGGACAACGAATATCTTTCGTCGATTGAAAAAAGTCTCTGCGTGTCGGCTCTCACGCTATCGCTGTTGCGCTATTTCGACGAAGAGCGTTTGCTGTTGCTTGTCGACCTGTGCGAACATGCCGATCTGCAACTTGCCCAACGCGCGCTGGTGGGATTGTTGCCCGTGCTCGCTAAATACAACGAACGCCTGCCCCTTTTCACGCACATTCGAAATCGTCTGGTTATTTTCTTCGACGATGGAGGAAACCGGCAACGCATTAAAAAAATAATAATGCAATATATCCGTAGTACCGAAACTGAGCAACTCACCCGAAAAATGCAGGAAGAAATCCTTCCCGAAATGATGAAAATGGCTCCATTGCTAAAAGAACAAATGGAACACGATACGCAGGCAGCGCGTAACTCCGACGACCCCGACGATCTTAATCCCGAATGGCAGGAAAAACTCGAAGAAAGCGGTATTGCCGAAAAATTGCGCGAAGTAACCGAGTTGCAAATGGAAGGCTCCGATGTATATATGAGTACTTTTG
The DNA here is from genome assembly GCA_031271465.1 of Prevotellaceae bacterium. Lineage (GTDB taxonomy): Bacteria > Bacteroidota > Bacteroidia > Bacteroidales > Paludibacteraceae > JAFGVL01. The sequence continues at coordinate 40,009 of JAISVR010000046.1, forward strand.
CAATGCTTAAAAATTTTCCGTTTTTCAACGAAACAAGCAATTGGTTTCGTCCTTTCGAATTTTCGCAAGCAGACATCAGCGAGTTGTTTGCCGAAACCGACAACAGTTTTATTGCAGCCATGATGAACAATAGTCAGATGTGCAATTCCGACCGATATTCGTTTTGTTTCAGCATGCTAAAAATGTCGGAGAAAGAACGCAAAATGCTTAGTGCCGCATTTGCTGCCGAAGCCGAACAACTGAAAGAAATAGAGAATGAAGAAAATATATTGCGCAAAAACCTGCAAGCCGAACAAACTTCAAACGCTTATATACAGGATTTGTACCGTTTTTTCAACCTCTTTCAGTATCGTCGCGATTTTGATTCGCCTTTTGCCTATGCGCTCGATTTTCACAATACCTGGTTTTTCTCTCTCATTGCTTTCAATGCGGAAGATATTCGCGAAATTACCGAATATTATTTCGCAAAAAAATGCTACAAACAGGCGTTGCAACTTTTTGAAAACCTGCAACGCGATACCGAAACACTCATCGACATTTGTCAGAAAATGGGTTACTGCCACCAACAACTCGGCAATATAGATGCAGCTCTCGGCGACTACTTGAAAGCAGAAATTATTGAACCCGATAATGGGTGGACTATTCGCAAAATAGCCTATTGCTATCGCTTGCAAGGCAATTACGAAAAAGCACTGGAATACTACCTGCATGCCGAACAATTGCAGCCCGACAACCATAACTTGACCGTACAGGCGGGCAACTGTTACCTTCAGCTGCAGCAATACGATAAGGCAATTGCCTGCTATTTCAAAGTAGAATTTTCTTCGACCGATAATGTAAAAATGTGGCGTGCTATTGCATGGGCGTCGTTTCTTGCCGGCAAATTGCCGCAAGCGGAAAAGTTTTACCGGCAAGCCATCGAGCAGCAACTTATTTGGACCGATTACCTGAATCTTGCTCATGTGTTGTGGGCATTGGGCAATAAGCAGCAGGCAATTGAAAATTATAAACTTTCCATTGCAACCAATGCTAACAACATGGATGATTTTATAAACCACTTTGCCCTTGGTAACCGCTATTTGGTAGAAAAAGGTATCGATCCCGAAGACATTGCGCTCGTGTTGGATTATTTGCGCTACTTTGCACAAACAAACAAGTTTAATCAATAAACTCACCAAGAGTTAAGAACAAAAAATTGATGCCATGCAAAGTCAAAAGCAACTTTAATGCAAATAAAATTCAAAAATGAGGTTGTCGAATTATCAAAGCAGAATGATGTTAAAAGAGATTATTCTAAATAAATTTCTCATAGTTCGTTATCTCGTAACCTTTGAAAATATGCTACATTTGTGTCTTTTTCCGGAACAATGAGCAATTTCGCCGAAACATTAAAAAAATATTGGGGCTACGACGGCTTTCGTCCGTTGCAGGAAGATATTATCCGTTCCGTAGCATCGGGGCGCGATACGCTGGGGCTGATGCCTACGGGCGGCGGAAAGTCGCTCACTTTTCAGGTGCCGGCAATGGCGACAAACGGCATTTGTATTGTGGTAACTCCGCTTATTGCGCTGATGAAAGACCAGGTGGATAACCTGCGCCGTCGCCGAATCAAAGCTGCCGCGGTGTATTCGGGTATGACGCGCGAGGAAATTATTGTTACGCTTGATAATTGCCTTTATGGCGACTACAAATTCCTGTATGTTTCGCCCGAACGATTAACCACCGAACTGTTTCTTTCACGCCTTCCACAGATGAAAGTAAATCTGCTGGCGGTAGACGAATCGCATTGCATTTCGCAGTGGGGTTACGATTTTCGCCCGTCGTACCTGCGTATTGCTGAAGTGCGCGAATATTTGCCCGATACGCCCGTGCTTGCTCTCACTGCCACCGCCACACCCGAAGTGGTGAAAGATATTCAGGCTCAATTGAAATTTGGTGGTGAGAATGTTTTTCAAAAAAGCTTTGCCCGAAAAAATTTAGCGTATGTCGTGCGCAATACCGATGATAAGCCGGGGCAGCTGCTCAGTATTTTGAACAAAGTGCCGGGAACAGCCGTGGTGTATGTGCGCGACCGTAAAAAAACGAAAGAGATTGCCGATTTCTTAAATCAAAATGATATCTCCGCCGAACATTTTCATGCCGGACTTTCGAACGACAGCAAAGATCAACGGCAGGTGCGATGGAAAAATAATCAAACCCGCGTAATGGTATCTACCAATGCTTTTGGAATGGGTATCGACAAGCCCGATGTGCGCGTAGTGGTACATCTCGATTTGCCCGATTCGCTCGAAGCCTATTTTCAGGAGGCGGGACGGGCGGGGCGCGACGAACAAAAAGCTTATGCAGTGCTCCTCTACAACAAAAGCGATTCTACCAAACTGAAAAAGCGTCTTTCGGACTCTTTCCCCGACAAAGAACGCATTCGAACGACTTACGAAAAGCTGGCAAGTTTTTTCCAAATGGGTGTGGGTAGTGGCGAAGGAATGGTGTTGCCATTTAATCTGGTAGAATTTTGCAGGGCATTCAAACTGCCCATTTTGCCGACCTACAACGCGCTGAAAAATCTCGAACATGCGGGCTATCTCGAACTTACAGACGAATTGGACAATCCTTCGCGACTGATGTTTGTTGTGCATAAAGAGGAATTGTATCATTTTCAAACCAATAATCCGCAGCTTGACCGCTTGATGCAAATTGTGTTGCGCTCGTATACGGGGCTTTTTACCGAATATGCCCATATCGACGAAGATACGCTTGCCAAGCGGATCGGAAGCAATCGCCAAATGGTGTACGAACAATTGCGCACGCTGCATCAACAGGGCATTGTGAGTTACATTCCCGCCAAGAAAACGCCTTTTATTATTTACACCCGCAATCGTGTGGAAACCGAGCGTATTAAACTTCCGCGCGAAACCTACGAAGATCGCCGCAACCGCTATGAAAGCCGCCTAAACGCGATGTTGCTCTATGCTACAGATGCAAATGCCTGTCGTAGTCAGTTGCTACTCCGCTATTTCGGACAAAAAGATGCGGAAGCTTGTGGACAATGCGATGCGTGTTTGCGTAACCGGGAGCGCGATTTGCCGCAACATGAATTTGACAACATACAACAAGAAATTAAAACTGCGTTGAAAAACAATTCGTTAAACTCTCGCGAATTGCTTGGCGCAATCGCTCACAAGCCACATAAAATCCTTATCGTCCTTCGTTTTTTGATAGACAACGGTTTTGTTGCCGAAGACAAAAACATGAAACTGCAATGGCTGTGATAGTCAAAATTTTGCTACCTTTGTCGCAATTTTTAACTGAAAAAAACCATGCACAAAGCAGGATTTGTAAATATAGTGGGTAATCCCAATGTGGGAAAATCTACACTGATGAATGCCTTAGTAGGCGAACGAATTTCGATTATTACTTCCAAAGCACAAACGACGCGACATCGCATTATGGGAATCGTGAATGGCGAAGATTTCCAAATTGTGTATTCGGATACGCCGGGGGTGCTTAAACCCAATTACCGATTACAAGAGCAAATGCTCGGATTTTCGCGTTCGGCGCTTAGCGATGCCGATGTGTTGCTTTATGTTACCGATGTGTTTGACAAGAGTGAGCGCAATGCAGATTTTGTCGAAATGGTAAAACAAAACAACGCGCCTGTTATTTTGATTATAAACAAAATAGATTTAATAGACCAAGCGAAACTCGAAGAATTAGTGGATTACTGGAAAGAACTCTTGCCGCAAGCCGCGATTTTACCTGTATCGGCAATGCACAAATTTAACCTTGAACCTTTATTGAAAAAAATCAAGGAATTGTTACCCGACTCGCCACCCTTCTTCGATAAAGACGCACTAACCGACAAACCGGCTCGTTTTTTCGTTACCGAAATTATCCGCGAAAAGATTTTGCTCAATTATGACAAGGAAATTCCCTATTCGGTGGAAGTATTGGTAGAACAATTTAAAGAAGAAGCGAACCTGATACGCATCAATGCCGTGATTTATGTGGAGCGCGATTCGCAAAAAGGCATTGTTATCGGGCACGGCGGCAAATCCCTTAAAAAAGTAGGCACCGAAGCCCGTAAAGACATTGAAGCTTTTTTCGAGAAAAAAGTCTATCTCGAACTCTTTGTTAAAGTGGAAAAGGATTGGCGCAACTCGGACAGGAAATTGCGGGGATTTGGGTATAGTTTGGAATAAAAATAATGTAATAATGAACATTACAGGCAAAATAACAGGCATCACATACAAAGTTTCGCTTGCCGAAACATTGAAAACGATTGACATTAAAGATTTTAATATCAACGAAAGTCCTGCTTTTTGTCTTGTGAAAGACGAGGCAAATTCCTTTGCCGTTTCAAAATGGGTATCGCCCAAGCGTACTCGCTCCTACCCTTACGAAAGGGTTTATAATACGCTTAATTCCTCAAAGAAAATTACCATTATTCCGATAGTAAAAGACGAAGGAGCAAAAGGCGACCGTGATTTTCTGCAATGGGACACCGTTTCGTTGATGTCTCTGCTCGATGTCTTTGTGATTTTTGCATATTACGAAAAAGCGGAAATTAATTCTCGTTTTGCAAACAAAATTACGAATCAGAAATTTGACCATGATTATATTCTTTCAAAAATCAAAGAAATAGAACAATATCACAGTTCGGCATTGCATTGGAATTTGAACGAATTAAAAAACAACCTGCACACGATTATTGACAAAGCAAAAACTTGTTATTCCGAAATAGAAAATAATTTAGGCGTAAAACTTCATAACCTCGATGGTTTAGACAATTTCAAAGATAAAATCGGCAAGGAAGTTGAAACCTTTATGCAATTCTCACGAGAAAAGGCGGAAAAAGCGCAAACTCGCGAAATGCTTACCACGCAACCCAAAGAAAGCCTGTCAACACTTACAAAGGCAAAAATCACAATTACAAATTATCTCGGCGGACAATATTTTTTCACTGTTGATGAAATTTTGATTGAAAATAACGCTGTCTATCTTATTGAAAGTAAACACTCGGCAAATTCTATTTTGCCAAGCAAAGGCGATATAAAAGACGGTTTGCTGAAAATGATTTTGTATTCCAATCTTTGCGAAGTGGAAGTTGATGATGTGAAAATGAAAAGTAAGGCGGTTTTGAAATTGACTTCAACAAAAGTCAAAAGTGAAATTTCGTCTGAAAGCCGAGTGTTTGACAGAGGTAGATTTATTGCTGAAAATGATTTTAAGCCTGAAATGCAAGTTTTTATTTCAGAACTTTTTAGAGAGGCGGAAGAGAACAGATTTGAAATAAAAATTAAAGGTGTAGAATTATGAGAATACTAATAGATACAAACATTCTCATACAACTCGAAGACAACAGAGTTATTAATGGAAAATTTGCGAGTTTTTACAAACTTGCAATATCAAACAATATCAAACTCTTTTACCATCCCGAAGCCGTACCAAATGACATTAATAGAGATACAAATCAAGAGAGAAAAGAAATAATAAAATCCAAATTGCAGAAATATGAAACTCTTGAAAATTATGCTAAAATAACTGACGAATTTAATAATCAATTGGGTACAAATCGGATAAATGATAAGATTGATAATATCCAACTTTTTCAGATACATAAAAATTATGTTGATTATTTTATAACAGAGGATAAAGGTATTCATACAAAAGCAAAACGAATAAATTTAGAAGAAAAAGTATTAAATACTTCAGATATTTTGTCTTTGTTAGAAGAGCAATTTGTAATAAAAGTTCCACAACACCCTATTTTGAGAGAACATAGCATTAGGGAAATTGAAGACAAATTCAGTTCGTCTTTTTTTGATAGTTTAAGAGAAGATTACGGCATAGATAGTTTCAATGCTTGGTTACAAAAATGTGTTCACAATGACCGCAAGTGTTACTCTTTAATTGTAGAAAACGAATTACAAGCTCTCTTAATCTATAATGTTGAAAATGTAGAAGACCATCAACTGCCTAATATTTTTGAAAAAGCATTGAAAATATGTACTTTCAAAGTCGCAGATACAGCTTTCGGCATTAAATTAGGAGAATTGTTTCTGAATAAAATGTTTGAATATTGTATCAATCAAAAAATCAATTATTTATATTTAACTGTGTATGAAAAACAAACTCAACTAAATGAGCTTTTGAATAAATTTGGATTTTATCGAAACGATTTTATAAATAAACAGGGACTTCCCGAAATACAAATGATAAAATGTTTGAATAAAAGCAAAATAACGATTTTAGAAAACGAAGCATCAATGCATCCTTTTTATTTTGACAATTCTTCTGTTGCAAAATATGCAATTCCTATTCAACCACAATATTATTCTACTTTATTTAAAGATGGAAAATTTCGCGAACGAACACTTTTTGATAATTCAGATGATAGTATAAGAGAAATACAGGGAAATACTATTCTTAAAGCATATATTTCAAATGCAAAAATAAAGACAATGAAACAAGGTGATTTATTGTTATTTTATGCTTCAAAAAACAATAAATCTATTGAACCTTTTGGCGTTGTAGAAACCTGCCAAATTGTAAATAATTTTGATGAACTTTGGAATATTGTTTATCGAAAAACTGTATTTTCACAAGAAAAATTATCAGAAATGTTGCAAGAAAAAGGAAAATTGCATATAATAACATTTCGTCTTATTGGCTATTTAAAAAATCCAATAGGAATAAATAAAATAAAACAATTAGGGAGTTTTAAAAATAAAATTCAGTCTATCACAAAAATATCAGAAAACGATTATAATACATTGAAAAATGAAGAATACTTTGACAGACGCTATATTGTCGATTAAACCAATATATGCAAACGGCATTTTAAGTGGTGAGAAAAAAGTTGAATTTAGAAAGAAAATATTCAAAAAATCCGTTGAACGGGTTTATATTTATTCTTCTTCACCACAAAAAATGATGGTTGGGTATTTTACAATCCAAAAAATTGTAGAAGATACTCCTACTAATTTATGGAATAAATTTAAAGATGTCGGCGGAATAGATAAGGACAGTTTTTTTGAATACTTCAAAGATGTTGAAACCGGTTTTTCGATTATAATTAATGATGTTGTGAAATTTGACGAAGAAAAAGACCCAATTGAATTTCAAGAAAATTTTTCTGCCCCACAATCATATATTTATTTAGAAAGAAAAGAATAAAGATTATTTATGCTAAAATCCCCCCTCCGATACCCTGGCGGCAAAAGTCGAGCAATTGATACAATCGCCAAACTGATTCCCGACTTTGACGAATTTCGAGAACCGTTTCTCGGAGGCGGCTCGGTGTTTGTGTCGGTAAAGCAGCGTTTCCCCGATAAAAAATACTGGATTAACGATTTGTATTCGGAACTTTACAAATTTTGGGAAATGACGCAAAAAGATGTGGACGGCGTAGTGGCGAAGATTTATGAATGGAAAAATAAATACGCTATCGGTAAAGAATTATATCAATATTTGAACGAAAATCACGACAGTTTTAATGATTTGGAACGAGCTGCGGCATTTTTCGTTTACAATCGCATCACATTTTCGGGTACAACTTTGAGCGGTGGTTACAGCGAGGGTGCATTTACAGGTCGTTTTACCGAAAGCAGCATAAAGCGGCTGAATGATTTACGAAAGGTTATCAACGGCTCTTTGATAACCAATTACGACTACGAAGAAGTAATAAAAAAAGAGGGAGAAAATGTATTTATTTTCCTCGACCCACCGTATTATTCGGCAACAAAATCGGCACTTTACGGTAAAAACGGGCATTTGCACAAATCGTTCGACCACGAGCGTTTTGCAGAAAATATGAAAAACTGTCCGCACAAATGGTTGATTACTTATGATGACAGTGAGTATATCAGAAATTTATTTTCATTTGCCAACATTACACCTTGGAATTTGACCTATGGAATGAGAAACATTACCGAACACTCAAACCAAAAAGGAAAGGAATTATTTATTTCCAACTATACATATTCAAAAGAGGAAAAATTACAGTTATTTGACTAAAAAACGACATTTTATGAACAACATAGTAGCCATAGTAGGACGCCCCAATGTGGGCAAATCAACATTATTTAACCGCTTGACAAAGAGTCGTCGCGCCATAGTGTCGGACGAAGCGGGAACCACACGCGACCGCCAATACGGCAAATGCGATTGGGAGGGTCAGGAATTTTCGGTTATTGATACAGGTGGTTGGGTGGTTAATTCGGACGATGTGTTTGAATCGGAAATCAAGCGACAAGTGGCGTTGGCTATCGAAGAAGCAGATGTGATTCTTTTTGTGGTAGATTTGCTCAACGGCATTACCGATTATGACGAGGCGATTGCCGCGATGCTTCGCCGTGCGAAAAAACCTGTTATCCTTGTTACCAACAAAGCAGACACTTTTGAGTATCAATACCAAGCTGCCGAGTTTTATGCGCTCGGATTAGGTGACCCGTTTGTGATTTCGGCTATCAATGGACTGGGCTCCGGCGATTTACTTGATGAGGTAGTTAAGCATTTTGAAAAAGAAGGTACCGGCAACGAGGAGGATATTGATGACACTCTCCCCCGCTTTGCCATCGTAGGCAGACCGAATGCCGGAAAATCGTCGCTGCTCAACGCATTCTTAGATGATGAGCGCAGCATCGTAACCGATATTGCGGGCACAACACGCGATTCTATTTACACTCGTTACAACAAATTCGGACACGATTTCTATCTTGTGGATACTGCCGGAATACGCAAAAAAGCAAAAGTACACGAGGATTTAGAATATTATTCTGTTATTCGCTCTATCCGTGCCATCGAAAATTCCGATGTCTGTATTCTAATGATTGACGCTACGAGAGGAATTGAAAGTCAGGATTTAAACATTTTTTCTATTATACAAAAAAACAGAAAAGGATTAGTAGTTTGTGTCAATAAATGGGATTTGGTGGAAGCGAAAGAGGCGAAAGATATTAAGCATTTTGAAAAAAGCATCAGAGAGCGATTGGCTCCATTTGTCGATTTTCCGATTATCTTTACTTCAGCTCTTACCAAACAACGCATTTTCAAAGTGATAGAAACTGCTGCTGCTGTATATCGTAATAAAAAGCAAAAAGTATCGACAGCGAAATTGAATGATTTCTTATTGCCTCTAATTGAAAACTATCCGCCACCGGCTTTAAAAGGAAAATACATCAAGATAAAATATGTAACACAATTGCCGAACACGCAAGTGCCGACCTTTGTATTTTTTGCCAACTTGCCACAATATGTAAAAGAGCCTTATCGTCGTTTTTTGGAGAATAAAATGCGTGGCGAATGGGATTTTCATGGTACGCCGATGCAGATTTTTATCCGTCAAAAGTAACATTGTTTTGAAATAAGTTGACGAAATGAAAATATTCTTTCAAATACTCGAATTTTTGATTTGTGCCTTTTGGTTTTTCTTTTTCTTCATAAATGCCTCTGAAATGCTTTTGCATAACAAGGAAAAAGATATGTGGTTTTGGATAGAATTTTCGGCACTGGTTATTTTCATTTTTCTGATATTTTTCTTTCGCTATCGCTATCTTAAAACCAAGAAAAAGGCTTGGCGCATTTCATTCCTCAGCGTTTCGTTTTTTCTTCCCATATTAGTTGTTGGCTTTGCTTTGATTTATGCCAATTTGAAGCAAACAATTTACACGCAAAGTTTTTCTTTCGAAGAGGTAAAAGAAGGTGTTTCACATGAAATAAAACGCCGTGTAAATGAAAAGATTAATTTAAAAAATCCAATTTATACTTACTACGAAGATGGTTCTGTGCATACAATGATAGAAACATCAGATGGTACAACGCGAAACGGTGGAGCAATTAGTTTTTATCCGAATGGAACAATTCAATATCATTGGCGTTTTGACAACGATACAATAAACGGAAAACTATTTTGTTATGATGAAAATGAAGATTTAGTTGCGGTTGTTGATTATGCAAAAGGTATTCCGATAGATACTTCTTATTATGCTCCAAAATCGAAAGAAGATAAAATAGATAGATAATTCTTCGACAAAAATATATAAACGATGAGTGAAAATCCACTTCTCTACCAAATTGGAATCACGCTGATAAAAGGCGTTGGACCTGTGTTGGCGCGTAATTTAATTGCCTATCTGGGCAGTGCGGAGGCGGTATTCAAAGAATCGGAAAAGAATTTGGCAAAAATTCCCGAAATTGGTCCCGTATTGTCGAAGCAAATTGCCGGTCAGCAGGTATTGCAGCGCGCCGAACAGGAAATTGCGTTTATCGAAAAAAATAAAATCCAGCCGTTTTTCTATACCGAAAAAAATTATCCCTATCGCCTCAAAGAATGTCCCGATGCACCTGTGATGCTTTATTTTAAAGGCAATGCCGATTTGAACAAAGGTCGATTTCTCGGCATTGTAGGCACTCGCAAATGTACGGAATACGGCAAGGAACTTTGCCAAAATTTACTGAAAGAAATGGCGAAATCTTCGCCCGGAACTGTAATTGTGAGCGGAATGGCTTACGGTGTGGATATTTGTGCACACAAGGCGGCGGTCGATGCGGGCTTGCCTACGCTGGGCGTACTCGGACATGGTCTCGACCGAATTTATCCGCAAACACACCGTTCCACTGCCGTGCGAATGCTCGACCGCGGCGGATTGCTTACCGAATATCTTAGCGAAACCAATCCCGACCGACAAAATTTTGTGCAGCGCAACCGCATTATTGCCGGTTTATGCGATGCCACGCTTGTGGTTGAATCGGGTGCAAAAGGCGGTTCGCTTATTACTGCCAACATTGCGCAGAGCTACAACCGCGATGTATTTGCTTTTCCCGGTCGTGTGGGCGATGAGCAGTCTTCTGGTTGTAACCATTTGATAAAGCACAACCAAGCTGCGCTGATAGAAAACGCCGCCGATTTGCTCAGTGCTATGAGTTGGGAGCCTGTTTCCGAAAAGGCAACGATTGTACAGCCTGCTCTTTTTATCGACCTCAATGAAGAAGAGCAACAATTGGTAGAGCAACTCCGCCATACCGATGGTTTGCAACTCAACGAAATAGCTTTGCGTGCTTCCTTCCCTGTGAGTCGAACCTCGGCATTGCTGCTCGAAATGGAATTTAAAGGCGTGGTAAAATGTTTGCCGGGCAATGTGTACAAATTGCGAATTTGAATCGAAAAAATCTATTCCTTAGCCTCCATTATCACCGAGGGAATAATCATTTCTTCGAGTGAAATGCCACCGTGTTGGAAAGTATTGCGATAATAACTCACATAATGGTTGTGGTTGTTTGGGTAGGCAAAAAAATCGTTGCCCGTGGCAAATATGTAGGTTGAACTTACATTGAGATTGGGCAGTCCTACACGAGCAGGTTGCGTTATTTCGAATACTTCTTTTTTATTGTACGACAAGTTTTTACCTACCTTGTAGCGCAGGTTTACATTTGTGTTCCGGTCGCCCACCACTTTTATGGCATTGTTCACGCGAATGGTACCATGGTCGGTAGTGAGTACCACTTTCACTTTGTGTGCGGCAAGGCTGCGAAAAAGGTCGCGGGTAGATGAGTGATGAAACCACGAGGAGGTAAGAGAGCGGTAAGCCGATTCATCTTGCACCAGTTCGCGCATCATTTTAGAATCGGTTTTGGCATGCGAAAGCATATCGATAAAATTCAGCACACATACATTGAATGAATTGTTGAGCAGTTGCGGAAGCCGCTCAATCAGTTTTTCGCCCGATTGCGAATTATTAATTTTGTGATACGAAAAAGTATCGTGTCTGCGGAAACGGTCGATTTGCGTTTGCAACAGAGCTTCTTCATACAGGTTTTTCCCTTCTTCCTCATCTTCGTCAACCCATAGTTTGGGGAACATTTGCTGTATCTGAAGAGGCATCAGTCCGCTGAAAATAGCATTACGGGCATATTGCGTAGCTGTGGGCAAAATGCTGAAATAGGCATCTTCTTCACTGAAAACGAAATAATCGTTGAGCATGGTTTTTATTTCCAGCCATTGGTCGTAGCGGAAATTGTCTATCACGATGACAAATACCTTTTCGCCTTTATCGAGCAACGGGAACACTTTTCGCTTGAAAAAATCGGGACTCATCATCGGGCGGTTTTCGTCGGCGTTACTCTCAAACCATTCTTGGTAATTGCGCTTCACAAATTTGGCAAAAGCCGTGTTTGCCTCCGTTTTTTGCATTTGCAGGAGGTCTTTCAGTTCGTTGTCCGAGGCATTAAGTTCCAGTTCCCAAAAAAGCAGGCGTTTGTACACCGCAATCCAGTCGGCAGCATTTCCGCAGCTGTTTATCTGCATGCTTATTTGGTTAAATTCCTGCCGATAGTTGGTGGTATTTTGCTCACTAATAATTTCTTTTTTATGGATGTGTTTTTTGAGTGTAAGCAAAATCTGGTTCGGGTTTACGGGCTTTATCAGGTAATCGGCAATTTTGCTGCCGATAGCCATATCCATAATATTTTCTTCCTCACTTTTGGTAATCATTACCACAGGGATAGCCGAATTTATCGCTTTGATTTGAGCAAGCGTTTCGAGTCCGCTTAGTCCGGGCATATTTTCGTCCAAGAAAATGATGTCGAAATTATGCTGTCGGCAAAGGTCAATGGCATCTTGTCCATTGTTGGCGGGAAACACTTCGTAGCCTTTTTCCTCTAAAAAAATAAGGTAGGGGCGAAGCAGGTCTATTTCATCGTCTGTCCAAAGTATTTTCATTGTGGCATTTATTTAATTACACAACTTCTTCTAGTAATCTTGATTTTTTCTTGAGGTTGCCTTTTAAAGATTTCACTTTTTTCTCTAATCGCAAAAATTCTATCTTTGTCAAACTTGTGGTATTTACACGCGTTAGAGCTATCCTTGCAAAAATAGAAAAATCAATTAATTTATATTTTAACAAATCAACACTTCTATCTATCTGTTTTACAGCTTGAACTAAATCCGATCCCTTTAATTCAATAAAATAAGATTGTTTTTGTTCACAATTCAACAGAAGAAAATCGCATTTTGCACCGTCATCTGAAATTAATCCGCCATCAACTCTATATTTTGCCAAATGATTGGAACTTTGATTTTTATATCTGTATTCGGTTGAATGACCTTTATCTCTAACAGTTACGATTTTTTCATTTTTATGCTGAAATTCAGAATGATTTTTATCAAACACTTTACAGGCACATTCAGGCATTAGTTTCGTCTGTTTCATATTGGTATAAATAATCAAATTCTTCATTAATAATTTGCGAAACACTGTCAATGCACTCCTGTTGAATAATATCAAATTCAGGATCAATAATTTCAGAAACAATACCTGATTGCACCATTGCTGCAAAAATTTTATTGCGGTTAATCCACAAATGTTTATTTATTTTTGGGGTAACTTTATGAGGGAATTTTTTTCCAATTTTATGAGCTAAAATTAAATTATTAACAGAAGCTAAAATATACGGACTATGCGTTGTAATAATCACTTGTGATTGTTTCATATTAGAAAGTAAAGCAATAAGTGCTGATATTTCTTTTTGTGCTTCGGGAAATAAATGCGCTTCAGGTTCTTCAATGACGATAAATATTTTTTGTTGCTCCAAAATAATGATAAACAAAAGCAATAATATCCACAAAGATTCTTGTTGTCCTGATGAAGCAAAATTTAATCTTACAAATTTATTTGTATTTCCAATATAAATCTTCTCTCCTTCTTTATCAAACTGATATTTCCCCTTTAATATTCGGTTGATTAGTTTTTCTGCAAGTCTAATTTTACTAAAATCAATATCTGACTTTGTTAATGCCATTCTTGCTGTTATTATATCATTTAAAGATTGATTAAATATTGGTCTTAATAAATTAATTTTATTGACAAAAGTTTTCATCAAATAATCCAATGTCCTTGGTTCAATAAACTGAAGTTGGTCGGATAAAGTTGCTAATAAACTTCTGCCCGCTGGAATAAATAACAATTCCCTGTCTTCGCCAAATAATTCATTGCATTTCGCCGTAATATTGGAGTAAAATAATCGTTTGTTATTTTCTATCTGTAATAAATCCTTACTAGTAAGTAAGGATGTGTTTTTTATCCCTAATGATTTTGAAAAATCATTTGCCGTTTTTGCAAGTTTATTTATTTCAGAACTGAATTTACTACTAAATGTTGGGCTGATATACTTATGTTCTTTTTCAAGAGTAATTTGAATCCAAATTTCTGGACTAAAATAATATTTTAAGAAAATATTTGACAGATGTTTGCTACCACCAAAATAATCCATAAATTTTTGTCGAACTATTTTCCCAAATGACCCTGTTGGTTTGGAAAAGTCATTCCGTTCAACAGCCTCCATAAAGAATTTCACCAAATCATCATTTAACGATTTGAAGAAAAATATTGTTTTGGCAATTGTACTTTTTCCGCTTGCTTGTGGACCTATAAATAACATAAAATCCTTTATGTCGAGAGTTAATTCTGTGATGGGTCCAAAATTCTTTATTTCAATTTTTTGCATATCTTATTTTTTTAACATTTTTGCATCTATTTCATATTATGGTCGCGATTGAAATCCAGATAGTTTTGTACATCGTCGGTTTGGATTAAGGTATCGAGATTTTTCTGTGATATTATCACGCTGCGATATTCGACATCTTGCAAAGAGTCAAACAAGTCGCGGTAGCGAATCATGCCAAACAGATAGTTTTTTGCCATAGCTGCATTGGGCAACATTCCAACGATGATTATTTTCTTTCCGTTGAGCAAATCGTTTTGACTCACTTTGAGGTTTGCCACCACATAATTTTTTGCGTTGTAGGCATCGATTGATTCCTTCAATTTGTCGAAATTCACCGTTCCCTTTGTGATAATGAGCGCATAGGCATGTGGCTGCATCGGTTCAACGGCGAATGTTGTAGCCGGAACCGGAGCCGGTTTTGTTTCAACAGGTACAGCAGGAGCAGGGGCTTGTGCTTCCGCAGGTTTCAATTCCGGTTGTGGCTCGGGTTCTGCTTCTTTTTTCGGTGCTTCGGGCTGTTGTACAACAATTTCGGCTGTTGCTTGTGGTTCTTTCGTTTTTTCTTCGGGAACTTCAACCGGTGCTGAAGCTACCGGCGAACTTGGAGCCGGTGCAGGAACAACCGGTGTTGTTGGTGCGGGTATTTCGGCTACCGGTTCGGGTTCAGGTTTGAGTGTGGGTTGTGGCTGTGCAATTTGCGGACGATTTTGCTCAATATTGCTGTGGTAATATGCTAAATAATCTTCCAGTGAGCGACCTTTTTTCATCAATTCCCAATTGCTTTCGCTTATGAGAAAAGAGCTGCATCCTTCATTGCGGAAATAAGGCGCGAGGTCTTTGTTGCTTTCCAATCCGTCGCGATACCACTGCGCTTCGTCCAAATTGTCGAGAGCCGAAATGACGAGCAAATTAACCGTACCGTAAGATTGTATTTCCATATCGAAATTTTTAACCAAAAACCCTGTAAAGTTGTACAAAGCAATATCGAACTGAAGCTTGTTTATATCCACTTCCTTGGGTGTTGAAATAACGATAAAGAACGGCTCATCTACATGGTTGGTAAATTGCAGACTGTCGACACTTTCTTTGGCGGTAGCAGTGCTTTGTATTTCGCGCAAATCCATAATGCTGCCGTGCGAACTGCCTGCCTGCACTTCGTTGCCTTGTGTGGCAAGAGCTAAAATGTCTTTTGCCATCGCGCTTACATCGCTTTGCGGATAGTCGGTTACGAGTTGCTGCAAATTGGCGCGAAACTGCTCCTGATTGCCCGTTTTACCGTTTGCCAGCGCATTGAGGAACAAGAATTTAGGGATAAGCGGCGAAAGCGGATAATTTTCCGTAACATTTCTATATCCGCCGAAAACCGTATTGTAATCGCTGTTCGAATAAGCAAAATAGCTTTGTTGGTAAAGCGAATCCTGTTCGCGGTTCATACGCTCCATGCGCTCCACATAGTCGGGTTGCGAAAGGGCTTTGGCGTAGCTCGATTCGGGATATTGGTTTATCAACCGACGGCGGTATAATCCGGCTCCCGTTTCGTCGCCGTTTTGCGTAGTAGCACGGTATAACTCAAAGTACACATCGGGCATTCGCGGGTCGGCAGGGAAGCGTCGTTCAAATTCCTCCCAAGTTTTAATTGCTTGCGGAATGTCTTCCAAATTTTCCTTATAAATAGAAGCCATTTCGTAGAGAGCATCGGCTATTTGCTGGTCGGAACTTTCGCGCTGTTCCTTCGTATTAGGTATTTGTTTGAGGTAAAATTGCGGATTGCTGTTTACTGCGCTTCCCGGAGTACTTCCTTCGCCGGATATGCTGTCGGTTTGTGCTGTTTCGTCGTTTTCGTTTTCATCGTCGGAGAAATTAGCCAATGAAGCTTTATTTTTTCTACGCCAGTTGTCTTCGAGTTTACGGGTTCCCCATTTGCGTTGGAAATCAGTTTTTCCACCCGAGATAAGCACTGTGTTGTAAAAATACCAATCGCCCTGATTCCCGTTGCTCATAAGGTCGGCACCCATATTCGGCAGCTCGCCGAAAGGGCTGGCTTGCGCGGCGGCATTTTCCCGTTCCAGCTTTTCCTTTAAGGCAGCTTCTTCGTCCTGCAATCGTTTGATATGCGCATCTACTATTGCTTTCTGTTCGCTTTCAGGAAGTCGTGCAAGAGCTTGCAAGCTGTCTTGCAACACAACGATTTCGTGCTGTTGGTTCAATTCGCCGAGCAGTTGGGCACGACGGCTCACGAGGTTGTATTTTTCGTTATCGGGTTGCATCATCGAGGCAGCTTCGGTGTAATATGGCTGTGCCTCGAGATAGCGGCTTTGGGTATAGTAAAGGTCGGCAAGCGATACCAGTGCCTGCAATTTGGTAGCGGGACTTATTTTACTGGTGTCGATGGCGTGTTTGTAGTTTTGTGCCGCCAAATCGGTTTGACCCTGGTTGAGGTAAATATCGCCGATGGCGCAAAATATCTTGTCGCGATTTTCGGCATATTTCGCTTTGCGCAGCATTTTTTTCAATGTGTTCAATGCCAAATCGGTGTTTTTGGTATCGGCTTCGGCTTGGTTTACGCGTGCGTTGAGTTCCATTTCGAACGATGGATTGGCTTTTATTACTTTGGTGTAATAAAATTGCGCTTTCTCGTTGTCGTTTTGCGAGCGATACAATTGTGCCAACACAAAGTAGAAGCGGGTACGCAGCTTCTTGTCTTTTTCGTTTTCGGCAGCTACGGTAAGAAAAGGGATAGCCTCTTTGTAGCGTTTTTGCTTGAGGAGTAAATCGGCTCGGGCAGCCGAAAACAGGGCTGTAAATTTGTCGGGAACCTGTTCCTTATTTGCTTTATCGAGCATGTCTTCGGCATCGTAGTACCAGTCCAGTTCGCTGTAGGTGCGTGCCAGCCAAATGCGAGCTTCGCTCTGTGCGTTTTTATCCCATTCAAAATGTCGTATCACATAAGTAAAAGTGCCTACCGCGGCTAAAAAATCGAGTTTGTGAAATTCCCCTTTGCCTTGAAGTATCCACGCCTTGCTTATTTGGTCGTTGTATTCTTCGCGAGCCATAAATGCTTGATATTTGGGGTCTTTCGAGCGATTGGGTTTCCTTTTGGGTTTTTTGCGAATGGAGTGTAATTTGATTGCTTTTTGCGCTTTTTCTATCGTACGCTCCATTTGCGAAGTGGCTGCCGAGGCATTTGCGTGATTGCTGATGGGGTAGAGAGGCAACACTTTGGAATAGTCGTCGGCATTTGCCGTGCGGATTGCTTCTATGCCTTCTTTGTAACTCTCCTTGGCGTTGAAAGCAACATTGAACCGGGTAGTAAATGCCTGATAGTTGCGCGAATACCAAGTGTTTCTCTTCGTAGAACAGGAGTAAAACGAAGTGATGAAGAGCAGAAGAAACAAAAATGGCAGTAGTTTTTTCAATGTGTAGCGGAATTACAATTACTTAAACGAAACAGGGTTATAGTTATTTTTCGTTATGGGCAAAAGCCAACTCTTTTTTTAAAATTACTTGGCAAAGATAAAACTTTTTTCTTTCCCTATATAACCCTTTTTTGTTGTTATTATTGTGCCTTCAACCTGCAATCGGATAATGCAGATTTTCGGTCGAGGTCGGCAAAAGCATTTTCGAGTCGTTCGATATGATATTGAGGATACATTTGCTTAACATATTCGGTTAAGTGCATTTCGTCGAACGAGCGCAATATGCTTGTGGCAGTTGTCCCTTTGTGTTCCGCATATTTTTCGAGCAGATAAACGAAAAACTGCATTTCGTTGGATAATTCTTTATTGTTCATAAGCATCGTTTTTAATATACGAAGAGTTGCGAGGATCGCCGGTTTCACATTCTGCACGGAATAAATCGAAAATTATCAGCGGCGATTCACGGAATAATTTTGTTGCTTCGTCAGCTAATAACTGATAAGTTTGCGAATTGATAAATTGCCGCAATGCTGTTTCTTCATCAACGCCGTATTTTTCAATAATCATTGGTACGAGCCAGCGGTCGAAGAAATACATATAGTCGCTTTTTGCCCATTTCATAATTTTATTACCTTCAAAGTTTTAAGTTGTTGTAACGCTTTTTCGGTTTTAAACACATACTGGTCTTTCAATCTATCAACACGAAGCTGTCGCAGTGCCACTTGTGCAAAAAAGTTACGGTCGTCTTCATTTGTTTTGATAGCATCCATATACGATTGTATTACGGGCATTGTGTTGTCGTTGGCAACTGCGCCGATTATCAGGTCGTAATTATCGCCGCTGTACATGTTTAATCGGTGGTTGCATACAAAATCCAACCATTCTCGGTTAGCGGTGTCGAAATGTTTTACATTTAATTTCTCTTGAAAATCATCGTCAAATTCATAGACATGCAACAACGGAATACCTTTTTCGGAACGCCTTACAACTACTTTTGCCCAAACGCTTGCCTGTTCTATATCGGTAGTGGTGTAAAATCCTGCTCCAAAATCGAGTGCACGATTTGGCTGTATGATTTTAGGGGTGTCGAACCGAATATTGGTGCCGTGATAGAGTTTCATAAGATTTTCAAATTTTACTTCACAAAGGTAAAACTTTTTTCCTTTCCCTGCACAACCCCGTAAAAACAAGCAGGGGCGAAAACTTTTTCGCCCCTGCAACGCTGCCGCTGTCGGTTCTCCCTGTGGTCCGTGATTCCCAATTGCAGGTCCGTCTCGCAATTGTATTAGGGAGATTCTGAACCAGCGTCAGCGTGAGCCAAACAAACTTCAGATCAGAATTGATGAATCACGACCGTTTTTTCCCTTATTTCTTCATTCTTTTTTCAGCCGTACCGTTATCGTATTTGATAATATACAGTCCACTCTCAGGCTCCTTATCTTTCGACAGTTGTTGTCCTGTTATGCTGTAATAGCCGATGGCTTTTTTGGCTTCGGCAGGTTTTGAAAGCGAATCGTCAATGCCGGTTGTACCGCCCAGTGTGGTGAAACTGCCGGTTTGTTTTTCCAGCGCTACGCCGGAGCCAAGCGTTTCGAGCGTGTAGTAATACTGTGTGCCGCTTGCCAAGCCGCTTATCGTATGGCTGTGGCTTGCATCTGCGTCACGCAAGGATATTTCGCCAACAAATTCGCCCGCTGCATTGAACTCAAAAATGTGGAGGGTATCGGTATGCAGTTCATCGCTGTAAATGGTCAGGAGGTAGCCTTCGGCATGCTCGTAGGCTTGCCA
>JAISVR010000044.1 GCA_031271465.1 Prevotellaceae bacterium
TGAAGCGTAGGAATGTTGTGGTCGGGCATACAAGTGATTTGCGCGGGGCGAAACACTTGTAAGCCTCTTTGACGCAATCCTTCAAATGCTTGCGGACTGGTTACTTCGTGACAGTACATTCTGTCGATGTACAATTGTGTGGGACCGTCTGCCACTTCGGTTACGATGTGTGCGTCCCAAATTTTGTCGAATAGGGTTTTTGACATATTATTAAAATTTATTTTTTAATTTTCAAACTTTTTTACCTACAATTTTTACTAATTTACTGTTTATATTTTTCCATTTAGTTGTATTTCCTTTATAGCCATACATATTATCAAGTTTTTGCATATCCTCATCATCAAGTCGAGAATATAATAAATCACGAATACCAAGAAAAACATCTTTTTTTATCCAATTTCCAAATTGCAAAAATGCTTCGGGATAACGCAACAAATGCAAATAAAAAGTAATACCAACAGCGTTCCACAATTTTTCATCTTTTTGATTATGACACCACTCCGCATAATCATATATTTTTTGCAATCGCTCATTGTCTTTATCAATATGTGCCTGCACAACTATCGGCACTAATTCAATAAATACATCAGTGGGCGTTAAATTCGGCTCTCTGAAATCTTCTTGAAATTCAGGCGCACATTCTATTGCTTTTTTTCTCCAAACACTCATTTTTTATTTTCCAATACTTAAAACATTTTTTGCATTGAGTGGACTAACCACTTTTTTGCCTGTTTCGGCTTCGAGTTTCAGTCGGGCATCGCGGGCGATATTCCCGCCGCGCCGGGCAATATCTTCGTGTTCGCTCATTGTTTCAGGATTGGAAACTTCGGAAATTTCTTTGGTCGAAAGTTCGGCAAGCATATTGATAACCAATTCTTTATTGGTCATATTATCTCGTAAATTTTCCTTTTTCAAACCTTTGTATTGCTTGTATTCTTTCGCCGTTTTTCCCGACCATGATTTATAAATAATATCCGTCAGTGAGGCAAACTGCACACCCTCCTGCAAGCCGTGGCGTTTCCATTCGTCGGTCAAATCCTTGCGAATTTCAATGCTTTTCAGGCGTTGGTTTATCCAATTTTCGCTGTAACCCAAACGGCGGTAATCGGTCATTGCCTGCTCGATAGAGAGTTCGGGGTCTTGCAATTGGTCAATGCGCTCCTTTGCTATTTGCGCCAACCATTGCTTAAACGGCTCGGCTTTGGGCGAAGGAATGGATTGGATTATACGGAAAAGTCCTTGAAGATTAGATGCTTGTATTTTTCGTTTCTTACCATCTGCTGCTATCATTTCTACTGGGGTACAAATTGTACCCCAGTTGCTTTTCAACTGTTCATCACGACTCAGCATTCGCTTTACATATTGTTTCACATCTGTGCTGTCGCTTAGAATTTGCACAACATCTTGCACCGAGAAATACCACTCTTCCTCTTCTTCATTCCAAGCTGTGCGCACTTGCTTGGTTTCAAATAATTTGATTGCTGTTTTATCTTCCATAACTATTTTGCCTTTTTCTTGTATTCAACCATTTTCAACAAATCAGGTAACTGTTCGCTCTTGGAAATATTGAAAAGCAAAGGTATCATTTTTCCCCATTCTTTTTCGAGAGTATAATGCGAGTTGTCAATTTCCAACGCCATTATTCCCTCCAAATGTCTTTCGAGAAAGTAAAAACTTGTCATAAAATAGCCGTTCCAAGCCGATAACCAAAAGATTGTTTTCTTTTTATAAGAAACCTTACACAACCACGCCTTGCCATCGTTGTAATATTTCCAGTCCAACGCTACACCCTGTTCGATTAGTAGTGCCGAGAGTTGTTCAAAAGCGGCGTAACTTTTCCCAAGCGTTTCTTTCAGCACTTCGCTTGTGGGGAAAATTTCCGGGTTGTTTAATAAAGGTTTTTCCATATTATATTTTTTTAGAATGCAAATAACTGTTTTAATCCTGATTCAGAAATCACTTCACAAACTTATTTATCGCATCAATATACGCTTCTACCGATGCGGCAACAATATCCGTATTAGCGCCGAAACCAAAATAAGTGTTTCCGTCGTATTCAACCTGCATATGCACTTTGCCAACATCGTCGCTGCCTTTGTTGATTGCCTGAATAAGGAATTCTTTCAAAGTCATCCGGCGGTCGATAATTTTCTTCACGGCTTTAATCGAAGCATCCACCGGACCATTGCCCGATGCACTCGCCTCAAATTTCTCGCCCGCAATGTTCAAGGTAACGCTTGCCACCGACTGCACGCCAATGCCCGAAACTACTTGTAAATGCTCCAATTTGATGCGTTGTTTTGCCGCACGGTCTTCGCCTACAAGCATCAATACATCATCATCATTGATATCTTTTTTGCGGTCGGCAAGTTTCAAAAAGTCTTCGTACACTTTGTCCAAACGCTCCTGGTCTATTTCAACGCCGAGTACACTCAAACGGTGTTTCAACGCTGCACGACCGCTGCGAGCCGTCAATACAATTGAATTTTCGTCGATACCCACATCTTTCGGGTCGATAATTTCGTAGCTTTCGCGGTTTTTCAATACGCCGTCCTGATGAATACCCGACGAGTGCGCAAAGGCATTCCGCCCCACAATCGACTTATTGGGCTGTACAGGCATATTCATCAAACTCGAAACCAAGCGGCTTGTTTCGGTAATTTTTTTTGTATTGATATTGGTTGTGATATTCAATTCCTTGTGGCTATGCAGAATCATTGCGATTTCTTCCATTGCCGTATTTCCTGCACGCTCGCCAATGCCGTTGATGGTGGTTTCCACCTGTCGCGCTCCGGCAATCACGCCCTCTATGGTGTTGGCGGTCGCCATACCGAGGTCGTTATGGCAGTGCGTGGAGATAATCGCGTTATGAACACCCTTCACATTTTCCATCAAATACTTGATTTTCGCACCAAACTCGTGCGGCAAGCAATAGCCTGTCGTGTCGGGGATATTTACTACCGTTGCACCCGCTTTGATAACCGCTTCGACAACACGCGCCAAATACTCGTTGTCAGTACGACCGGCATCTTCGGCATAAAACTCTACATCTTCCACATATTTTTTTGCGTGTTTCACAGCAGCTACCGCACGCTCTATAATTTCTTCGCGGGTGGAGTTAAATTTATGCTTGATATGATAATCGGAAGTACCGATACCGGTGTGGATTCGCTTGTGCTTGGCGTATTGAAGAGCTTCGGCAGCTACATCAATATCCTTTTGTACACCGCGCGTAAGGGCACAAATGGTAGGCCATGTAACGGCTTTTGAGATTTCGACTACCGAGTTAAAATCACCCGGACTGGATATGGGGAATCCTGCCTCAATTACATCTACACCCAAAGCTTCCAAAGCCCGTGCAACCTGAATTTTTTCTACTGTATTTAACTGGCAGCCGGGAACCTGTTCGCCGTCGCGCAAAGTAGTGTCGAAAATAAATAATTTGTCTGACATAATTTTTATTGTTTAATCGTTTTAACTATATATTTTTATTAAAAAAAGCCTCTCTCACTGTGAGGTGAGAAAGGCTTGTATTTTTTATCGTTTTTTATCGCATTTGTATACACATAGCTTCTCACTTCTGCTTGCCGGACAAGAGAATTAGGTTTAGAGAAATAATAATATACAATGTGTTTGCTTTCATAATTTTTTTATCAATTACGGCTGCAAAGATACAGCCTTTTTTTATAATTGCAAATAAAAATTGAAATATTTTTTACCTGAAAAGTTATAAATTGAAAGAAATAATCATTCTTAAGTTAAAAATTAAAAGTATCCATCGAATGGCAGTGTATTTAAATCAATGAATATAAGGATGATAGCCATCCATAATCCGATGGTCGATTTGCAGTTTTATATACTACAATTTTTGAGCTGCTTTTTTTGCTTCGTGGCGAGCTACATCTTCGGGTGTAGTTTTCCAGCGAGGGTGCATCCATACCCATTGTGCAGGGTCTGGACGAATGGCATCTTCGGCAAATTGGGTATATAAACAGGTGTTTTCATACAAATCGTGTTCGAGATTTCCTGTGTTCACGGTAGGTATTTCGGGCAAAATGCGGAAGCGATGACGATTGTCTTTTGTGCGTGTCATATACATCGGTATCACCGGTGCACCGGTATCCAACGCCAACCGAGCTGCACCGACAGGTGTGTAGGCTTTTCGTCCGAAAAAATCGACAAATACGCCCGGTACTTTTGTGTCTTGATCGACCATAATAATGAGGCATTCGCCGCGGTGAAGAGCGTCGAGAAGTTTGGGATAGCTTTTTCCGCGCGAAATATTTTTCATTCCACGGCTTTCGCGCGCTTCTACAATAATCTTGTTGATGCCGGCGTTAGGCATTACCTGACTTATTGCCGATGTTTCGTAGCCCATTACGGGAGGCATAATTGCCGCCAATTCCCACGAACCGGTGTGTAGCACAAGACAAATTACGCCTTTTCCTTGTTGATAAGCTTCTCGCAGGTGTTTCTCGCCTTCGATGTTTATCATGCGTGAAAATTGTTTACGAGTTTTCCATTTTACTGCGTGTACATAGTCGGCAAAATTGAGAGCTTGGTTTATAAATACTTGGCGGGCAATGTTATAAATTTCTTTTTCTTTTTTTGTTTGTCCGAAAGCAATTTGAAGCGAACGAAAAGTGCGCTTCCGTTCGCCGCGTACCAATAAAAATGCTAGCCAGCCAAAAAAAGCAAAAAATAACTCCACCCATCGGCGGGGAAATACACGCATGGTGGCAACCAGCAATTTGATGAAAAATATTAAAATAGGATATTTGATTGCTCGGCGGATTTTTTTTCGGCGTTGTTTGGCTGTCATTCTTCAATTAATAAAAAGTTGGGGTAAAAGTAGAGTTTTTATATTTTTTTCGACCAAAAATTTTCTGTAAAATACTTAAAAATTACCAACTCCCACCAGCACCTCCGCCACCAAAACCTCCACCGCCAAAGCCTCCGAAAGAGCCGCCAAAACTGCCTCCTCCATACGAACCGCTGCTTCTGCCGAAAGAGCTACCTGCTAAAATCCACGGTAAAGCACTGCTGCCATAAGAAGTATGTTCATGGTTGTCATTCGGTTTGTTGCCGTTTTTACTTTTGCTTACTAAAATCAGAATGAGAATTACAATAAAAATGGCAATAAAAATTACATTCCGGCTATGTTGTGATTTTTCTTTCGGCGCATTGATTTCGCCTTTTGCCAGCCGGTACAGATAGTCGACTGCTGCTACAGTGCCGCCGTAGTAATCGTTTTTGCGGAATTGTGGTATCATCAGTTCATCAACTACGCGGTTGGCGATAATATCGGGTATTACTCCCTCCAAACCGTAACTTACGGCGATAAATGCTTCGCCGCGTTCGCGTTCGGTTTTGGGTTTGATGAGTATTACTATACCGTTGTTTTTTTCTCCGCCAACGCCCCATTTTTGCCCCAACTCGGTGGCAAACTGGCTAATATCCATTCCGTTCAAATTGCCTATGGTTACTACGCATAGTTGGTTGGAAGTAGAGTCGTCTGCCATTACGAGGAATTGCTCCAATTCCTGCACTTGGTTTGGAGTGAAAATTCCTGCAAAATCATTTACCAATCGGGCAGGGGAGGGCTTTTCCGGAATTTGAGCCGATAAAATTGACGATGATCCAATGAGTAAACCAAGCAAAGATATTTTCAATAATTTTTTCATGATTCAAAAGAAATTTCGTTGGTCAATTCGTTGGTATCATCAGGCTGAATGGGGAAATGAGTTGACAACTGTTGTCCTGCTTCGACGATTGCCCAACACAAACCTTCGGCAAATGCGCCGCGCCGAAAATAATTAACAACAGTTTGATAAATATTGTCCCAAAAATCTGTGGGAACGCGTTCATTGATACCGCGGTCGCCAATCACGGCAAAACGATGGTCGTCGATAGCAAGGTAAAACAGTACGCCGTTTTGAAGTTCGGTTTTATCCATGCCGAGGCGATGGAAATGTTGCACGGCGCAATCGAGCACCTCGCCGCGGCAACGGCTGTCGATATGCAGGCGTATTTCGCCTGAAGTGAGCCGCTCAGCTTCGACGATAGCAGTTTCAATTTGCCTTTTTTCGGCTTCGGAAAAAAATGTTTTCGGGTTCATGTCGCGTTTCTTTTAAAACTCCACTTTGGGTGTTTCTTTTTCAGCGTCGGTAGCTTCGAAATAAACTCGTTTTTCGAATCCAAACAACATGCCCGGGAAACGGCGAATGATGCTGTTAAACTCGCGGCACACTTCGTTGTAGCGCATACGCTCTGTGTTGATGCGATTTTCGGTGCCTTCGAGTTGAGCTTGCAAGTCGAGGAAATTCTGATTTGCTTTCAGGTCGGGATAGCGTTCCTGTACCATGAGTAATCTCCCTAATGCCGATGAAAGTTGTCCTTGCGCTTGTTGATATTCTTGCAATTTTTCGGGAGTAAGATTATTAGCATCAACTTTGAGCTGTGTGGCAGTGGCACGGGCGGCAGTTACTGCGGCAAAAGTTTCGCTTTCGTGGGAGGCATAGCCTTTTACGGTCGATACGAGGTTGGGAATAAGGTCGGCACGGCGTTTATATGCACTTTCCACCTGCGCCCATTGTGCAGGTACGGCTTCGTCCATCGTAACCAGTTTGTTGTAGGTGGTCAATGCCCAAATTACCAAAATAGCAATTATGCCAACAACAGATAATAGAATAATGAGTGATTTTTTCATGGTTTAAAAAATATTAAGATTAAGGAAATTACTTGATTTCTCGTCGCAAAGGTAAAATTTTATTTTGAATATTTTCTAATAGGTTCTTGCATTTGAAAAAAATAACGCTACCTTTGCAGCCGCTTTGTAAGAAGAGTCGGGATTCAGTAGCTCAGCTGGTAGAGCACATCCCTTTTAAGGATGGGGTCCTGGGTTCGAGCCCCAGCTGAATCACAAAAAACGGTCAGAGATGACCGTTTTTTATTTTAATTACTTCTTTTGTAGAGTTACTCCTTGCCATTCGTCGGGGTCGCCCACCATAATGTAAATTTCGTATGGTGGCTTTTCTTTGTTGATATAAAAATCATTGTAATACCCTGTGCTTTTCTCTTCCGGTCGAATGTTTACAATAGAATCAAAATCCATTGAAATTACTCAACTTCCTTGACGACTTTTTTCCATTTCCCATTTTCCTGTTGCATTGATTAATTTGTACTGGCTTAGCTCCATTGCCTCGAAATCGTGTCGAGGAAAATATTCAAATTCAAAACTGCTGTCGGCATTGAAGCGAAAGATTCCTTTTTCTGCAATACTGTCGGGAAGATTTAATTGCTTTTTGCTTATGTCGGCTAACACATATTCGCCTGTAATATCATCAAAATTCGGCTCATCTTTGGAGAAATCGGCATATTGCGATTTAATTCTTTCGCCTGTTATAAGTGTGTAGCCACCTGTTAATGCACATGGCAACAGTTCGATGGCAAAGAAAAACAGAAGTCCGTAAATAAAAAGTTTCGGTTGTATGGGTTGATAAATTTATTCGAACTGTTACGAGCGATTAATTGGAAAATCCAGCCTCCGGTATAAAATACATTAGCGAAAATTAGAAAGACTACTGTCCAAAATAGAAAAACTCCTGTCCAAAACGGGAAAAATATTGGTGGAGAAGAAAAAAACGACCAAAAATCTTTGACGATGAAGGATAAAAGAGTCAGCGACAATATGCCGAAAACTACAAGCAAGAAGTTGTAAAGTATTCGCCGCAATTCCCACCAAAGAATTATTTTAATCCAAGGTCTGTTTTTGTCTGTATTTACTATGAATAATTGTTTTAGCATTTTCTATCATTTAATTTTCTTCATAATAATACGAATAATCAATGCTTTTCATAAACATTTCGCAGTCGTCAATCTTCGTAGTTAAGGCATTTTTTATCAGCTCTTTAATTCGTGTGCTGTCTGTATGACTGATTATCATTGCGTTCAAGTAGTCATTTTTATCAATCTGACTCCAATCTACAACTCTTTTCAGCGAGCGTTTAAGCATCAAATCGAGCCAAATTCGTGTACTTCTGCCGTTGCCTTTCATAAATGGATGTGCCACATTCATTTCTACATATTTGTCGATAATTTCGTCAAACGAGGTTTCGGGCATTCTTTCGATAGTTGGCAATGTGGTGTTAAAATATTGGCAGGGAGCAAATGTAAATCCGCCTTTGCTGATGTTTTTTGTGCGTATCTGCCCTGCAAAATCGTACAATCCGCCAAAAAGGTAGGCGTGAATTTGTTGCAGGCTTTTTATCGTACCCGCCTCCAAACTTTTAAGCAAACCACTTTCAAAAAGTGTGTAGGCTTTCTTTTTGCTTTGCCCGTCAATGGTGTTGTCGCTGTAAGTAAACCAATCGAGAAATTTCATTGCTTTGGTGTTCGGAAACTGTTTTGCAAGTTCCATAACTCCGTTTAAATCAAGAACATTTGAAAGATGCATTTTACCGTCCGGCGATTTCAGTTTCAACTGGGTAGTGACACTACCCAGTTCATTTCCTTCTTTTTTCAATTTGGCTTTGAGATATTTCCAATAATTTCGTGTTTTGGCATAATCGTCCTGCTCAGTAAGAACCGCGACAATATCCAACACAGAAAACCACCATTTGTTGCCTTCATCGTCCCAAATGGCGCGTACTTCTCTGTCATTGAAAAAACGGATTGATATTTTGGTGTTGTTGGTCATTTGTCTGAACACTTTGGCTATGTGCAGCGCATTGCTTTGATTTTTAGGATTTACACTTCATTAAAAATGTCCACATATTTCGTGTTGGGAAAAGACGATATATTGTGTTGTTAAAATAAAAACTTCGTCATTGCGGGCTTGACCCGCAATCGCAACAACAGAACTCATTTCGTTTAATACGATTGCGGATTAAATCCGCAATGACGGATAGTTTTTTACCACGCAAAAAGCGGATAGTCTGCCATTATTTTATTCACTTTTTCGCGAACTGATTTAATAACTTCTTCACTTTCGTGGTTAGAAAGCACCGTATCAATCATTTCCACGATTTCTATCATCAAATCTTCTTTTGCACCGCGCGTAGTGATAGCCGGCGTTCCGAAGCGCAAGCCCGAAGTGAGAAAAGGCGAACGGCTGTCGAAAGGCACCATATTTTTGTTGGTCGTAATGTCGGCGGCAACAAGCGCTTTTTCGGCAGCTTTTCCCGTCAAGTCGGGGAACTTGGTACGCAAATCAACGAGCATAGAATGGTTATCCGTTCCGCCCGAAATAATTTTGTAACCCTTATCCATAAATGCCTTTGCCATAGCTGCGGCATTTTTTTGCACTTGTTTTTGGTAGTCTTTATATTCAGGTTGCAACGCCTCGCCGAAAGCAACGGCTTTGGCTGCAATCACATGTTCGAGCGGT
Organism: Prevotellaceae bacterium; assembly: GCA_031271465.1. Lineage (GTDB taxonomy): Bacteria > Bacteroidota > Bacteroidia > Bacteroidales > Paludibacteraceae > JAFGVL01. The sequence goes on from JAISVR010000044.1 coordinate 9,389, forward strand.
CCGCCCTGCACGCCCGGAAATACGGCAGAATCCAACAATGAGGACATCATACGGATTTCGCCTTTGGGAGTTTTTTTACCCCAAGGATTGGGGAAATCTTTGCCCATCAAAATAATTCCTCCGCGAGGACCACGAAGCGTTTTGTGCGTAGTAGATGTTACGATATGCGCATGTTTTACAGGATTTTCGAGCAATCCTGCCGCAATCAATCCGGCAGGATGCGCCATATCCACCATAAAAATCGCGCCGATTTTATCTGCCAACGCACGCATACGCGCATAATCCCACTCGCGCGAGTAAGCTGAAGCGCCTGCCACAATCAGTTTCGGCTTTTCTGCCAGCGCAACGGCTTCCATTTGCTCGTAATCCACGCGCCCTGTATCTTCGCTCACATTGTATTCCAATGCTTTGTACACCAAGCCCGAAAAATTTACCGACGAACCGTGCGAAAGATGTCCGCCGTGCGAAAGGTTAAGCCCGAGGAATTTGTCGCCCGGATTGAGACAAGCCAAAAATACTGCCATATTTGCCTGCGCGCCCGAGTGCGGCTGCACATTTGCCCATTCGGCATCGAAGAGTTTGCACAAACGATCGATAGCCAGTTGCTCGCTTTGGTCAACTACTTCGCAACCGCCATAGTAGCGTTTGCCCGGATAACCTTCGGCATATTTGTTGGTTAGCACACTGCCCATTGCTTCCATCACTTGCTCGCTCACAAAGTTTTCGGATGCAATTAGTTCAATACCGTGCAACTGGCGTTGCTTTTCTTTTTCGATAATAGAGAAAATTTCGTTGTCTCTTTTCATTTTGTTTATTTATTAAATTTTGAATTATTTACCTATGCTTTTTGTAATACTTTTAGTTCTAATAACCTATTTTCTATAACTTTTTTGGAAACGCCAAATCTTTCTCCAAGTTTTTGTGTTATTATATGAAAATTTTTCTGATTTATTGGTTGATTGTCGACATATAATATAGGAAATCGGCGTCCAATTTCTTTCTTATGTAATTGGTTATAAATAGTCCACAAAGGATTAGTTGGGACTAATAATCTTGAAGCAAACATATTAGCTTGAATTTCTAATCTTTTTATTGAATTCTCATTGATTTCTATTGTATGTTTGTCATCATTTGCAACTAAAACTCCATAATTTTCAAACAAATAATAATGCAAAGCCCAATGCCCTATTTCGTGAGCCAAAGTAAATCTCCATCTAGGCGAATTATATTCTAAATCATTAGTAATACCTATTTGCTTGTTTTGAAAATCACAAAACCCTAATTCATCTTTTAAATTTGAATTAAAATCAAGTTTTAAATTTTGATTGTTTGTTGCGAAATCAATCAAATCATCCGTACTCATAAAATAGTCGCTTGAATTGATATTTTTCCCTTCAAATAAAGAAAAAATCTTATCCTCTATATTTTCATTCGAAAGATAATCAATTTTAAATGGCAATTTCACTTCACACCCAACAGCATCAGACAAAAAATCAGACCATGATATAAAATAACTATTTCCAAATATACCAACAAATTGATATTCATTTGAACTATTTGTATCTGTAAAATAGGTTTCTATTTCTTGTCTGATTTGATACTTTTGTTTTCCAATTCTTGGTAATTTCCAATCAATATTATTTGAGTTATTTAAAATAGCAAGTCCTATTCTCTCTTGTCTTGCAATATTTACTCCTCCTTGATGAAATTTACTTGTTGTTATAAACAAACCTTTATTTCCGCCTACATCATTGATTTTATGAGAAAAATCGGTTATTTTATTTACTTGAATAGGACTCTTATAATCTTTACATTCTATCAATATTAAATGAGAACATTCGGTTGTATTTGGCATAAAAACTTCAATGCTTATATCAAATTCGATATCGTTTCCACTACGCCCTCTATATGATTTTTTTTGATAAATACGACAATTATTAGAATCAAGAGATAATGCTCCTAACTCTAATAATTCCTTAAATTTAACAAATACTTTATCTTCAAAAGCATCTCCTTTGGCTACTGTGTTTGAATGATTTGCCATATTGTGCTATTTCCTCTCTTCCAACTGATTAACAAATAACTCCTGCGTCCCAAGTTGTTTTGCATTTTTCTTGCTTATCACTTCCCCTCCGCGTAATTCGAGTGATTTTCGGGCATCTTTGGCAACTTCTGCACCCGAAACAGCTATTTGTGCGCTTTCGTTCAAATCGGCAGGTTCGGCTTTTTGCGAAAGTTCGGTGGCTGAAGCTTCGGCAAGCATATTTAGGATTAGTTCCACATTGGTCATATTGTCGCGCAGATTTTCCTTTTTCAACCCTTTATGCTGTTTGTATTGCTTGGTAGTCATATCCGACCAAGTTTTGTACATCAAATCGGTGAGAAATGCATATTCTTCGCCTTGTTTCACGCCTGCTTTATCCCATTCGTCAGTTAAAGCCTTGCGTACTTCTATTGATTTTATGCGTTGATTTATCCAATTTTCGCTGTAACCCAAGCGGCGATAATTCTGTATTGCGCGTTCAATCGAAAGTTCAGGGTCTATCGCTTCGTCAATCCGTTCGCTACCTACTTTGGCAAGCCACATTTTGAAAGGCTCGGCTTTTTTGCTGGGAATGGATTGAATAAGGCGTAAAATCTGTTCTATATCTGCAACATCGGTTAGGCGCATCTTACCGTCAGGAGCAAGCAATTTCAACTGGTAACAATTTGTTACCACTTCATTCCCTTCTTGCGCGAGTCTGCCTTTCAATACCTTCCAATATTTACGAGCAGATTGATAATCACTGTCCGTTAATACGGCACATATATCCACAGTAGAAAACCACCATTTTTCCGCGTCCTCGTCCCAAACCGAGCGTACTTGTTGCTGCTCAAATAACCGGACTTTATTTGTTTTGTGTTCGGTTTTATTCATTATTCTCTGTTATTTCTTAAAATACTCTTCTTTTAGCCACAATTTAAAAATCGGGTCTAAAATTTCCACAACATTATTCTGAATGTCAATGATTTCGCGGGCGCTTAAGGCTTCCTTTATCCGTTTAAGATTGGCTGATGTACCTAAGCGGTATTTCTGTAAATTTTCTTGCGAAGTAAACGCCGTTTCATTGTTCAATACCGCTTTTAAGAAGTTGATCTGTGTAGCAGTCATACTTTCAATCTGGTTTACAAAAAGTAAACTTAATTGATTTTTAATGCCTTGCAGCGCGTCGTCAACAATTTCCGCCGAACAGTTCGTTTCCGTGCGAAGCCAAGCCTGCTGCGCCAGCTGTTGCACATAATACGAATGGTTATCGACCCTTTGCGCTAAGTATTCGGCATCTTTCAGAGCTATTTTTTTGCCGGTATCTTTAAATCGTTTTCTTACAAATTCGCCCCAGTTTTTATTACTGATTTTTTGCAAAAACATAATGTCGCCAAACTTATAAAAGGGCATAGCTGCATTTGAAAAAATATCAAGCAACATGTGTCGTTTACTACCGTAAAGGCAATAAGCCACATGGTGGTGATGCTGCCAGTGCGAACGAAGTTTGCGCTGAAATGCCAAACTGTCGGCATAATCGCCTACCGACTGAAATTCGTCGATACAGACAATTACACGGATATTTTTTGCTTTGGCAATGGTTTCCGGAAGATTAAGAATGTCGTCCGGATTTTTTTGCAGGGCACTCCACTCTACTCCAAACGAAATTTCAGCTTGCGAATCGGGCGAAAAACTGATTTTAGGCAGTAATTGTGATAGAAACTCACGCGCATTGGCAGCCATTTCCTCCCATTTATTTGCCGTGGCTTTCAATACTTCTCTGGCAAAATGTTCGTAAAATTCTTCTTCGCTTCTAACATTAAAAATATCAAGCATACAAACCTTGATATCGCTGTTTTCCGCCATCAATTGCGTAGCTACTTTTTCTACAAGCGAAGTTTTCCCCCATCGGCGCGGCGAAATAATGGTTGTATTTATCTGCGATTTGAAATTCCGAATGAGCTGTGCTGTGTCTTCATCACGGTCTGTAAAATTCACAAAATCAGTCGATTTCCCAAATATGAAAGGCAATCTGTCCATACATTTTTTTCTTACAAAAGTAATGATTGTTTTCCGTCTAACAAAAATGTTTCAAACATTTTTGTTTCAAACAATTTTGTTTAATGCTTTCTTTTCTTCTGCACCGTCCAACCAAACTTACCGATTTCTTCACCCAATTTATAGTAATGTCCGTGCGAATAAGCAATCAGTTTTGCTTCGTCCATGTTAAAACGGTCGGTTTCAGGGTCGATAAACTGTTCGTCGGCTTGGATATTAAGCACTTCGGCTATAAACATATCGTGTGTGCCGAGTTCCAGCACCTGTGTTACGCGGCACTCAATACTTAAAGGTGATTCGGCTATTATCGGAGCTTTTACTTTTTCTGCCGGTTGTGGCGTAAGCTTCATTTCTTTAAATTTATTGTAGTCTTTACCGCTTTTCACGCCGCACCAATCGGTTGCATACGCCAATTCTTCGTTAGTAAGATTAATAACAAACTCGTTGTTTTTCATCAGAATTTCGTACGAATGACGGCTTTTGCGTACCGAGATGTAACACATGGCAGGGTCGGAGCAAACCGTACCAACCCACGCAACGGTAATAATATTGTATTCCTCCGGTGTTGCACCCACCGAAACCATCACCGCAGGAACAGGATAAATCAATGTGCCCGGCTTCCAATTTTGCTTAGCCATAATTTACTGAATTTTAATATCTTCCTGTTGGATTATCCGCTCACAATAACAACATTTAATTGCTACATTGTTTTTATCAACCACATGAAAGCGGGTTTTAACAGGCTCGTTGTTGGTAACACATTTGGGATTGACACACTTTACAATTTCGGTGATTTCGTCGGGCAGTTCGAGCGGTTTTTTATCAACAACTTCGTAGTTCTTTATTATATTCAGTTTGGCACAAGGAGCAATCAAAGCTATTTTGTTAATCTCTTTTGGTTCAAAAAACTTATCGGTAATTTTCAAAATGCCTTTTTTACCCTGCTTGCTGCTGTATAAATTATTCCCAATTGTCAATTGACTGTCAATCGAATCCAATTTTAAAAGAGAAACTACCTGAAACAATTTATCTGTCGGGATATGATCTATCACCGTTCCATTTTCGAGAGCAACAACTACAAGTTCTTTTTTAGAATCTGCCATATATTAATTTATTTTATCTTGAACATTAAGTGCATCACAAATAACTGCCTGACGGGCATATACACCGTTGCGTGCTTGTTGGAAATAATATGCCTTTTCGTTGTCGTCCACATCAGTATCAATTTCATTTACACGAGGAAGCGGATGAAGCACACGCAAATTAGGCTTCGTTCCATCCAGCATTTTATTTTTGAGCGTATATACATTTTTCACCTTTTCATATTCCATCAAATCGAGAAATCGCTCGCGTTGCACACGAGTCATATACAAAATATCAGCATCTGCAAAATCGGTCAATTCAGACAATTCGCGGTATTTGATGCCATTTTCGAAACAAAACTGTTTATATTCATCAGGCAACCTCAATTCGTCCGGCGCAATAAAAGTGAACGACGGATTAAAGTGCGACATCGCCATAAGTAACGAATGCACAGTGCGTCCGTATTTCAAGTCGCCCACCATCGTGATGTGCAGATTTTCGAGCGTACCCTGAGTTTTCTTTATCGAATATAAATCGAGCATCGTTTGCGTAGGATGTTGATTCGAACCATCGCCGGCATTTATAACCGGCACAGCAGAAACTTCGGAAGCATAACGAGCGGCACCGTCGAGAGGGTGCCGCATAATAATAAGGTCGGCATAATTGCTCACCATCGTGATGGTATCTTTAAGCGTTTCGCCTTTGGAAGAGCTGGTGGTTGAAGCATCGGAAAAGCCGATAATGCGTCCGCCAAGGCGATTGACTGCCGTTTCAAAACTCAGTCGGGTACGGGTACTTGGCTCAAAAAAAAGCGTTGCTATTATTTTGCCTTTAAGCAAATCTTGGTTGGGATTTTTTTCAAACTGCGAAGCTAAATCCAAGATGTGCAGAATTTTTTCTTTGGTGTAATCGGTAATCGATACAAGGCTGCGAGTTTTCATGGCTCCGGAAGGTTTTTTATTTCGTTGCAAAAATACCAAAAATACGCGGTTTTACAAGTAATATTTTTTTCAATTATGTTGAAAATTTCTATTAAAAAAACATCCTTCGATACAATACACCGACAATTTTTCTACCGAATTATCCTGTTCGCACCGCTTTTGCATATTACATTTAGGACAAAGATTTGTTACATTGCTTTCGTCGAGCGTACCGTTTCTTTCATGCAGCGCATACAGATACTTGAGGTATTTTCCTTCGGCAATGCGGTGATGCGTATCTTTGTCGTTCAAGCCTCGCCATTCGTAGAGTCGCTTCTTGCCTTTGGTCGAATTACAGTGTTTACATACCATTACTACATTATCGGGAATATCTTCGCCTCCGCAATGACGAGGCAGGATATGTTCCACGGTCAACGATGTTTTTTCATCTCCGCAGTAGATACATTGCGATGAGTTTTCTTTTTCTTTCAACCATTCGCGAACCGATGTTGACCATTGGATTTCGCCGCTAACGAGTTGTTTCCACTTCGACATAATCATTCCATAATTGGTTTTGCCGAATCCCGACGATGCAGATATGATTTTGGCATATTGGTAATAAATTATTTGGCGGATAGTTTTTATTGCTGGTGGAGGCATAGATTTAAAAATTTATTATTTTAAAAATATCGTTGATATCTTTTCTGCAAAGATATATTTTTATTCAATTAAGGAAGTTTGCAGCGAATTTTGGGACACAAAAAAACAGAATCCTTTTTCAGAATTCTGTTATTTGCGGTATGGACGGCTATAACACTCGAACCGTCATAAAATATCATTACATATCAAATAATTGATTATCAATTATTTGAATAGATATAATGTTAAGTAAAATATCATAAAAAGCACTTGTATATCTCAAAAATTGGGTGTAATTTTGGGTGTGATTTTTAGTTATTAGATGTGAGTGTAGAATTA
>JAISVR010000005.1 GCA_031271465.1 Prevotellaceae bacterium
TATGTGAATCTGTTGGAAAAAGTCGCTTGAAAGAAGAAAACGATGCTAAAAGAAATTTTCAGCATCGTGCCATAAATATTTAACTAAAATTTGTTGGTTTAATCATAGAATTCGCTAATACCCTGTCCGCTTGCGGTATATACATCGTAGGTCATCTGCGTGATGGGCAAAGCCGGTGTGTAGAGCGTATAAATCCCGTCTTTCTCGCGGTTAAAGTCGAGCATGGCATAATCGTCCGTTGCTCCCTTGTCGGAATGCAAATAACCGTATGCAGAAGAAGTATTATAGGGGCTGCGCAACTGTTGATAGTTAAAATAGCCTGTTACCTTGGCTTTGGCGTTCATCCAGACAAATTCCGCACCCAAGCCGAAGTTTCCCGAAAAGGAATTGGCTATCATCGATTGCGTGTTTTGAGGCACATAGCTTGTAAAGCCGATAGGAATAGCCGGAAAGGAACCTTCGTAATTTTCGCCGTAATCGTTTTTTACCTTATCTCTGCGCGATTCTGAGATAAAAGTTTTTTTCACGGAGGCTGTAACCGACACATCGCGCAAACCTGACCTCGAATTGTATCCGGCAGCTAAACCAAGGCTGCCATCAAATGCCCCTTTGCCTTCAAGCTTCTTTTTATCATCTTTAGCGGGTTCCAATCCTACGGCAGGACTAATGGAAATGCCGCCTTCGGACGAGAGTCCGAGCGATATGGTTCCGGTGCCTTTCATGGTATTGCCGCTTGCCAACGGGGAACTCAGCGACAAGCCGAATTGATGTCCCAAACCGGTGTAGTTGTTATAAAAAATACCGCCGTTGAGGCTAACATCAAATTCTCTTCCCACTACTTCCGGCTTGCCGAGAGCAAAATCGACTCCTACCGTAAAATTAGGTTTGAGATTTGTAACGGTTTCTATCTTGTCGTCTCCGTTAAAATCGTCGGGAATACCTCTTACAGCCCGGTTTATTGTTCCCGCTGCGTTTAAAGTCCAGCCCAACCCTACACAGCTTGCCTGGTCTTCCACGCCTATGCCTGCGCTGTAACTTAAATTGACAGGGTAGCCCTCAATGTCAAGCAAAGGTATATTGTATTGAAAATCGCCGGTAAACAAATCGACCATATCGCTTGCGCCTATCGGGGTAAAACTCGCAAATTCGGGCTGTGTCGGACCACCCGTAATAGCCAAAGTATTAGCCGGAAGCAATAATTGACCGGCTAACAGCAGGGAGATAAATTTTGTACAGGAAGTATTCCGAAATCGTGCAATCATATCGCTATTTTTTAGTTTGTTTTTAATTTAGGTATTCTGTTTATATTTTTTCGTTCGATGATTATTCTAACCCAAGCCTGGTCGTATTTATGTGTATTGTAAAGAAAAATAAGGTCTTCCGACCGATGCTTGGATTTTTCAAATGCCAGCACACAATTGTCGTATGGTATCAAATTGTTTGAAGATTCGAAATGAAGCATTACACAATTCAATGTGTCTGTTCCTTCCACAAGCTTTATATCCTGCTGCAAACCCGACAGCAGATAGCTATCCCGGTTGTCGATGGCAATATCTTTGTTCGATAAAATACCTTTTCCATCTATGGTCGACATCTTAAAACTGAAATACTGTAAATCGCCCCGCTTGTTTATTTCTTCCCGTAACAGTTTTTCTTCTATCTGCTCCGTTCGTTCCTGCACGACGACCAAATATGCCGGGGGCTGATATTGAAGTTCGTACTTATACGCCCCGTGTTGGCTGCGCAGCTTCAAACCTGCTTCTTCGTTTTGAATCCATGCCGCATAGTCAACAGGACTTAGTTCCTTAGGCACAGCGGAAACAATTGATGTGTCCGATGCTTTATGTTGTACACCCATTTTCTTAACCAAATCACTGTTACAGGAAATAAGCGTTAGCATAACATAAAAAATAAGTATTTTTTTCATGGCTGTTTGTTGTTTTTAATCGCATGAAGGGGAGCACGAACATTCGTCCGGACTTATAGTTATAACTGCTTCGCTGAATACTTTTTGTTCGCAATTGTTTACGGTAGCCTCCAGTGTAACTTTGTAACTGCCGTTTCTCGGATACCGGTGCGAAATATTCCCATTGCTGCTAACAGTCGAATCCCCATCGCCGAAAGTCCATGTATAATTACTAAAATCGCCAACAGACGATACGGTGAAAGATACTTCGCAATTAGTATTTTTCACATAGGTAAAATCAATCGCATCGGGATATGTGTTAATATCTATCGTTTCCTGTACCGTACAGCCGTTTTTTTCGCCGGTTACCGTGTACGATTTATTGCCAACAACCGTATGCTTGGGGTTGGGACAATCGTAACAGCTCAACCCGTCTTGCGGATACCAGTAATAGCTATCGGCACCCGATACTTCAAAATTTACCGTATCGCCTTTGCAAGCAAGAGGATTATTTTCGCCGGTATTCAAATCGAATGGAGAAGATACATTGACACTTATTTTCTTATGTACCAGGCAACCACCGGCAGTTTGTATCGCTACATCGTAGGTAGTGGAATAAGGTGGATTGGCTTCCGGTGTGGCAATATACGGATTGCTCAGATAATCTTCGGGCGACCAGTTGTAAGAAATACCTTCACCTGCATTGAGCCGGATTGTACTGCCATAGCATACATTTTCCGATTGGTTTAGATTACCGTTTTTATCATATAACCCTGCATCTTGCAGGCTGCGAACCAATACCTGACGAGTAATGCTTTCGCCGCAACTGTTGGTGATAACAACGCTGTAAACTCCCGGTTTGGTTACTTCAATGGCAGATTTACTTTCTCCGGTAGACCATTTGTAAGAAACATCTCCGGTAGCAGAAACAGAGGCATCTAAGGTAACAGCATCGTTGTCGTTACACATATCTTTAAGCGTAGGCAGGGCACAATCCATCTTACATTTGTTTGGGTCGCCCAACGCAATGCCCATGTTGTCGATAATAATATTTATATCGCTGTGTTCCGTACCCACAAGCGAAGGCATGCGTAAAATTTTAATCTTCACATTATTGCTTGTAGAATGAATGTTTGCCGTATATTGCCTGTAAGGCTCACGCAATCTATCCTGACTCGCCGCTATTAAAATAGTATCGACACTGAACCATGGTCCACCGTTTTCAGAAATCTGTACCTCAACACGATTATCCCTGGTATTGGAATACTGCAAGCGCGCTCCAAATGTAAATGTTTGCGGCGCATTCATTTCGGGGGTAATCATATACCCCAGTTTGATATTACTGCCACTGCCATTATGGCGCAGTACCACACATTCTTTTAATGAAGCATTGCTGTATTTGCAATCTACATAGGCAAATTTCCATTGTTTGCCATGAAGAATTACTTCTTTTTCCGCATTGATTTGACTCGTAGGAGTAAATTCCCCAAAATCTTCATTCAACATCTGTTGTGAAAACGCAGTTATTACAGATGAGAATAGAAACAACACAAAGAAATACTCCTTTATGTTGTTGTTTAGCTTTAAAAAATTCATATTAATTTGAGATTTTTTTTATAAAATTCGGGCGACGAAAGTATTGCCTAATTTTCTTCTATCCAAATAATTTTTTGAATTTTAATAAAATGTAAGATATAGAAAAGAAAAAAATAAAATGCTTTAAAAAAGACAGCTCTATAGTGAATACAACTGTTTTTATTTTAAGTTATGCTGTGTAATCACTAATGGAAATATAAGAGCTAATCCTATATTTCTATCGTAAGCGTTTTCAAACTGATTTCTTTGTTATAAAGATACACTCGGCTTACTTGTTCTTGATTTCGTGTATATAAGAATGAAATACATTGCATAGCAATATATAAAATGAATAATATTAGTATGTTACGATTTAAAATATTACACTTTTTGCAGTAAATTATACTATGATTTAAATAGGAGTAATAGATTTTTTTTAATTAAATAAAGCTACTACTTATGCAAAAAACTGTCCATTATGTCGTGTTTTATTGAAAATCAATGGTCGTGACAGATTAATTATTAGCAGGAAGAAAAAAATATCCGATTTCTTTGTCACAATACATATTTTATCTACATTTGCCACTCAAAATTTTAAACACAGTTATTTGTAAATTATGAATTTATTTATCTTCAATTCATCTATTGGGCGCAAGCTGATAATGAGCCTTTCCGGATTATTCCTGATGTTGTTTTTACTCATCCACCTAACGGTTAATTCTCTATTACTCGTTGGTCCGGAAGCATTTCAGGCAGGCTGCGAATTTATGGAACTACCTGTTGTAACCATCATGGTTCCAATTTTGGCAGCAGGTTTTATAGTACATATCATTTATGCGGCATGGCTTACCTGGCAAAACAGGAAAGCCCGCGGCAGTGTAGCTTACGCATCGGGCAAGAAATCGGAAACAACTTCGTGGGCTTCTAAAAATATGTTTGTTTTAGGGTTGGTTGTTTTAGGCGTCATAGCTATACATTTATCACACTTTTGGGCTAAAATGCAATTGCCGCACTTTATGGGTACCGAAGGCGTTCCCGCATCACAGGCATACGATTTGGTTGCAAATATATTTCGTAACCCGTGTTGGGCGGTAATCTATATAATATGGTATGGCGCTTTATGGTTTCATCTTACACACGGTTTTTGGAGCGCCTTGCAAACTATTGGATTCAATAATACTACATGGTACTATCGCTTAAGATGGATTGGAATTATTTTCGCCACCATTGTCGCTTTTGGTTTTACGGGAATCACTTTGTTTTTTGCCTTAGGCGTAGATAAACTTGTTCATTAAATTTCTATTCTCAAAAAATAAATCAACATATATGTCAAAAATTGATGCAAAAATTCCACAAGGAGCACTTGCCGAAAAGTGGAGCAACTATAAAGCACATCAAAAATTAGTAAACCCAGCCAACAAACGCCGATTGGATATTATTGTTGTCGGAACAGGACTTGCCGGAGCTTCGGCAGCAGCCTCGTTGGGCGAAATGGGTTTCAATGTACTTAATTTCTGTATTCAGGATTCACCTCGCCGTGCACACTCCATTGCGGCGCAGGGAGGTATCAATGCCGCTAAAAACTATCCCAACGATGGCGATTCGGTATATCGTCTTTTCTACGACACAATCAAAGGCGGCGACTATCGTGCCCGTGAAGCTAATGTGTATCGTTTGGCAGAAGTATCGAACTCCATTATCGACCAGTGCGTGGCGCAAGGCGTGCCGTTTGCCCGTGAATATGGCGGATTATTAGATAATCGTTCGTTTGGAGGCGCACAGGTTTCGCGTACATTTTATGCCAAAGGACAAACCGGACAACAATTGCTGTTGGGTGCCTATTCGGCACTGAGCCGTCAAATAAGCAAAGGCAGTGTAAAAATGTATACCCGTTACGAAATGCTCGATGTCGTTATCATCGAAGGGCGCGCCCGCGGTATTATCGCCCGTAACTTGGTTACCGGAGAAATCGAACGCTTTTTTGCCCACGCTGTGGTAATCGGTACCGGCGGTTATGGCAATACCTTTTTCCTTTCTACCAATGCCATGGGCAGCAATGGTTCCGTGGCGATGCAGGCATATAAAAAAGGAGCCTATTTTGCCAATCCCTGTTTTGCACAAATTCACCCAACCTGTATTCCTGTTCACGGCGAATTTCAATCCAAATTAACTTTGATGTCCGAATCGTTGCGTAACGACGGACGCATTTGGGTGCCCAAGAAAAAAGAAGATGCCGAAGCCATTCGTGCCGGTAAATTAAAACCAACCGATTTGAAAGAAGAAGACCGCGATTATTACCTGGAACGCCGTTATCCTGCTTTTGGCAACCTCGTTCCTCGCGATGTAGCCTCGCGTGCAGCAAAAGAACGCTGCGACGCAGGTTTTGGTATAAACTCTACCGGATTGGCTGTTTATCTCGATTTTTCAGATGCAATCAATCGTCTTGGAAAACATGTTGTTGAAGAAAAATACGGCAATCTTTTCCAGATGTACGAAAAAATTGTGGACGAAAACCCATACGAAACGCCAATGATGATTTATCCGGCAATTCACTATACCATGGGTGGAATTTGGGTAGATTACGAATTGCAAACATCAATACCCGGATTATTTGCTATCGGCGAAGCCAATTTCTCCGACCACGGTGCAAACCGACTCGGAGCTTCCGCGCTTATGCAGGGCTTGGCTGACGGATATTTTGTACTCCCTTACACGATTCAAAATTATTTGGCAGACCAAATTCAAGTGCCACGCATCAGCACCGATGCTCCCGAATTTGCCGAAGCCGAAAAAGCTGTTGAAGATAAAATTCAAAAATTGATGAATATCAAAGGCAAGCGTTCGGTAGATTCTTTGCATAAAGAACTTGGTTTGGTAATGTGGGATTTTGTAGGAATGGCGCGCAACAAAGAAGGATTGGAAGCAGCGTTGGTAAAAATCAAAGCAATTCGTAAAAAATTCTGGAGCGATGTATTCATTCCCGGTAGCGGCGATTTGCAAAATACAGAATTGGAAAAAGCCTTGCGAGTGGCAGATTTTATCGAGATAGGATATTTAATGGCTCTCGACGGGTTAAATCGCGAAGAATCGTGTGGCGGACACTTCCGCGAGGAATACCAAACCGAAGACGGTGAAGCACTTCGTCGGGACGATAAATTTTCGTATGCAGCTTGCTGGAAATATGCCGGAGAGAATCAAGACCCTGAGTTAATTAAAGAGCCGCTCGACTACGAATTTGTGGTAAGACAACAAAGGAATTATAAATCGTAAATTTTATGGAAAAAACAATCAATATTAAGCTCAAAATTTGGCGGCAAAAGAATGCCAAAGCAAAAGGTGCCTTTGAAATCTATAAGTTGGACAACATTTCTACCGACACTTCATTTCTCGAAATGTTGGATATTTTGAATGAACAACTCGTGTCCGAACGAAAAGAACCAATCGTGTTCGACCACGACTGTCGTGAGGGAATTTGCGGAATGTGTTCGCTCTACATAAACGGACATCCGCATGGACCCGACACTGAAGTAACAACCTGTCAGTTGCACATGCGCAAGTTTAGAGATGGCGAAACCATTATCGTCGAACCTTGGCGGTCGCGCGCTTTTCCGGTGATACAAGACCTTATGGTAAATCGAAACGCTTACGACCAAATTATTCAGGCAGGCGGATATGTGTCGGTTAATACAGGCGGTGTGCCCGATGCCAATGCCATTGCGATATCTAAACCCAATGCCGACGAAGCAATGGATGCCGCGTCATGTATCGGTTGCGGAGCTTGTGCGGCGGCTTGTAAAAACGGTTCGGCAATGCTTTTTGTGGCAGCAAAGGTGAGCCAGCTTGCACTGTTGCCGCAAGGTAAGGTAGAAGCGGCTACCCGGGCAAAAGCAATGATTGCCAAAATGGATGAACTTGGGTTTGGCAATTGTACTAACACAGGTGCTTGTGAAGCCGAATGTCCGAAAAAAGTTTCCATTACGCATATTGCGCGTTTGAATCGCGAGTTTTTGTGCGCAAAATTAAAAGACTGATTCTTTACGGGAGGAATAAATTTGTTAAAAGCGGCAGGATGAAGATTTTTTTCTTCATCCTGTTTTTTTTGTCTATTTTGCCTTTTCAAAGATTATAATTACTTTTGTTGCAATTTTTTAGAAAGATTAATGAGTAGCTTGTTTTGCAAACGCAGCACATTGGGTTTATGTATTTTTTTTATATCGATTTCTTGTTGTCAGGCACAGGCAATATGGGAACTCGGTGCGAGAGCCGGTAGCGTATTTTATTTGGGCGACGAAAATATAACTATTTTCAACAAAGTGCCTCAGCCTGCGCTTGCAGTGTTTGCCCGCTGGAATGCCAATCCGCGCTGGACAACCAAAATACAATTTGCCTCGGCAAGCATAAGCAGCCCTTTCGATCAACAGTTTCAGGAAGTTTCGTTTCAAGAAGAATTTAATTTTTTTGAATACGGATTATTGAATGGTGATAGTTGGACTAATCGCTTTTCTCCGTATATTTGCGGCGGAATTGCGCTCACTTCTTTCGACAACAGGCGGGGAGAAGCTGCATTTTCGCTTGCAGTTCCTTTTGGATTTGGAATTAAATATAAGATATTCAAGCGTATAAATGTAGGAATGGAATGGACTATGCATAAATTGTTTACCGACAATTTTGACTATGTTGCCAATCCACGCCAATTAAAGCCTTCGCGAACGGCAAACAACGACTGGTATTCGATGTGTATGCTTTCGATAGGTATCGATTTGGGCGACCGGAGTCGTTTTTGTAAATAATGAGAAAAATGTATCAATGGAAGCATTGAAGAACAATATAAAACCGGATAATATACCTGCACATGTAGCAGTGATTATGGATGGCAATGGTCGCTGGGCAAAAAAGCAGGGACTAAATCGCATCTTTGGGCATCAACATGCTATTACGGCTGTGCGCGAAACTACCGAAGCAGCTGCCGAATTGGGAGTGAAATTTCTCACGCTCTATACTTTTTCAACCGAAAACTGGAACAGACCTTCGGACGAAATTAACGCATTGATGGATTTGCTGGTAACAAGCATCGAAAAAGAAACTCCCACACTGAATAAAAACAACATTCGCTTGTTGGCGATTGGCGATATCGACCGTTTGCCTCGTTCGGTAGCAGCGCGTTTGCAACGCTGTATCGACGATACGGCAGGTAATACTCGTATGAATTTGGTGTTGGCGTTGAGTTATTCTTCGCGTTGGGAAATTTTGCAGGCAGTAAAAAAAATAGCCGTACAAGTAAAAGAAGGCGATATAACACTCGATGCAATTGATGAAAATATGTTTTCCAAAGCCTTGTGTACAGCCGATATGCCCGACCCCGATTTGCTTATCCGAACCAGCGGAGAAGAGCGTATCAGTAATTTTTTGTTGTGGCAAATAGCTTATTCCGAATTGTATTTTACACCTGTTTGTTGGCCCGATTTCGGCAAGAAAGACTTTTACGAAGCAATTCTTTCTTATCAAAATCGAGAACGACGATTTGGTAAAACCGGTGAACAAATGAATGTGGAAATTTGAAAATAAAGAATGCACTTGAGAGCCAAAAATCTTTTACCCTTACTTTAAATAAACTTTCGAGCTTTACGAACTTTGAACTCAAAATAAATGTACAAAAAACAATATCTTACCTTTTTACTGTTGATTTTCGCCGGCTTATCGGCGTTTGCGCAAGCTGTTTACGATGTAGATTATTCTCAATCACCCAAAAAATATGAAATAGCCGGTATTTCAGTAAGTGGTGCCGATGGTTACGACAATTCTGTGATAATCGGCTATTCGGAGTTAAAAGTGGGACAAACGGTATCGGTGCCCGGTGAAGAAATTACCGCTGCGGTGAAACGGTTTTGGAAGCACGGCATGTTTGCTGATGCCAAAATTTCCGTTGAGAAAGTTGAAGGAGAAAAAATTTGGTTGAACATTGCTTTGAAACTTCGTCCGAAAATTACCGAAATAAAGTACAGTGGCGTAAAAAAATCGCAGCAGGAAGACCTCGAAACTTTAGTAGGGCTTGCAAAAGGCGGACAGTTTACCAAAAACCTTGAAAACCAAACCCGTAACGCCGTTGTAAAATATTTTGAAGAAAAAGGTTTCAGCAATGTGCAGGTTAACATTGTTCAGGAGCCCGATGTGGCGCAACCCAATTCGGTACGAATAAATATCGACATCGATAAAAAGGACAAAATAAAGGTGAACAAAATTTCGTTTGAAGGCAACGAAAATCTCTCTGCCCGTAAGTTGAAAAAGGCAATGAAAAACACGAAAGAACGCCGGAAAATCCTCAATATTTTCAAGTCGAAAAAATTTGTGCGTTCGCTTTACGACGAAGATAAACAAGCCATTATAGATAAATACAATCAGGTAGGTTATCGCGATGCTTATTTAGTATCGGATACCGTAATACGCACGGGTAAAAAAGGCAATTTGGTGAATATCAACATCAAGGTTGAAGAAGGTAAGAAATATTATTTTGGCAATATATCGTGGGTGGGCAACACGCTTTATACGGGGCAATTTCTTAACCAGATGTTGCGTATAAAAAAAGGCGATGTGTATAACGCTAAATTGCTCGACGACCGTATTATAACCGACGAAGATGCGGTAGCAAACCTGTATCAGGATAACGGATATTTGTTTTCGAATATTGAGCCGATGGAAACAAATATCCATGGCGACAGTATTGATTTTGAGATGCGAGTGTACGAAGGTAAACAGGCGATAATCAATAAGATAGGTATTGAAGGAAATACACGGGTGTACGACCATGTGGTGCGTCGTGAACTGCGCACTAAACCCGGACAATTGTACAATAAATCGGATATTATGCGTACTCTGCGCGAAGTGGCGCAAATGGGCTTTTTCGACCCTGAGAAAATACAACCCGAAATATTGCCCGACCCTGAAAATGGTACTGTGGACATTAATTACAAACTCGAAACTAAATCGAGCGACCAGGTGGAACTTTCTGCCGGTTACGGTGCTACAGGATTGACAGGTTCGTTGGGTTTGAAATTTACCAATTTTGCTATTGAGAATATTTTCCGCCCAAGTACTTATAAAATAGTACCGCAGGGCGAGGGGCAAACTCTGAGTCTGAAAGCTACCACAAACGGTAGTTATTATACATCGTTCAGCGCATCGTTTCTCGACCCTTGGTTTGGGAAAAAACGCCCCAACTCGCTTTCGCTTTCGGCATATTATTCGATGCAAACCGGTATCAGCGACCGTAGCATGACGGCGTCTAACTACTATTACAGCCAAATGTATGGTAACAGCTATGCCGTAGAAATCGACCCCGATAAATATATCCATGTGTTGGGATTGTCGCTCGGTTGGGGTACGCGTCTGAAATGGCCCGACGATTATTTTACTTTCAGTGCCAGCTTGAATTATCAACGCTATTCGCTTAACGACTGGTATTATTTTATAATGAAAAGCGGAGTGTCGAACGATTTTAATATTGGAGTGTCGCTGAGTCGCAACTCGATAGATAACCCGATTTATACCCGTACAGGTTCTTCATTCAGTATATCGGCAGAAATTACGCCGCCTTATTCGTTGTTGGCAAAGAAAGATTATTCGGGAGCTATGAATACCGAAGATTCGAGTAAGGTGCGCTATAAATGGTTGGAATACCATAAGTGGAAAATTTCATCGAAAACATTTACGCCACTTACCGCCAATCAGAAGTTTGTGTTGATGACCCGTATGGAATACGGATTTTTGGGATATTACGATTCCAATTACCGTTCGCCGTTTAAAACTTTCTTCATGGGTGGAGATGGAATGACTGGAGCTGCCACCTCGTATGCTACCGATATTATCGGCTTGCGTGGTTACACCAACGGTAGTCTTACGCCTTATTCGGCAAATGGTGGTTACAACGGTAACCTCTACACTCGCCTCACCATGGAATTGCATTACCCTATTGTGCTCGAAGCGGCAACCACCATCTATGCACTGGCTTTTATAGAAGGTGGTAACTGTTGGGCAAACTTTAAGGATTTCGACCCCTTTAATCTCAAACGCTCGGCGGGTGTGGGTGTACGCCTCTTCTTACCTATGTTTGGTATGATGGGTGTAGACTGGGGCTACGGTTTCGATACGGTGATGAATAACAAATCTTTTAGCGGAGGGCATTTTAATTTTGTAATCGGACAAGAGTTTTAATCGGAAATAAAGAAATATACATTAACCCAATAAATTTTTACAGCTATGAAAAAAATCATTTTAACATTCGCTTTGTTTGTTGCTGTTTGTGTGGCAGCAAATGCACAAAAATTTGCGTTGGTAGATATGGAATATATTATGAAAAATATTCCTGCCTACGAAACTGCGACCGAACAGCTTAATCAAGTGTCGAAAAAATGGCAGCAAGAAGTTGAAGCTCTTAATGCCGAAACCGAAAAACTCTACAAAAACTATCAAACCGAGTTGGTATTTCTATCGCCCGATATGAAAAACAAGCGGGAAAACGAAATTGTAGAAAAAGAAAAGGCGGCTCAAGAATTGAAACGCAAGTATTTTGGTCCCGACGGCGAACTGTTTAAAAAACGCGAAAGCTTGATGAAACCTATTCAAGATGAAATTTACAATGCTATCAAAAGCGTTTCGGAAGAAAAAGCTTACCAGCTTATTGTAGACAAATCGTCGGCAATGAATATAATTTATGCCTCTCCTAAAATCGACATCAGCGACGAAGTGCTAAGCAAAATGGGATATGCGAAATAATCTGTTCGTCATTGCGAGGAACGAAGCAATCTTTGGATACGATTGCTGTTTTGAGATTGCTTCGTTCTTCGCAATGACTACAGCTAAACGGCTAACAGCTTAGCAAAAAAAGCTTATCACTTTAAAAAAACTTTATACATAATACAAACTTAAAAAAAACAAATCATGTTGAAGAAAATTGCAATTATTGCCCTCAGTATGTTGCCTTTTGTGGCAATGGCTCAAGAACCTAAATTCGGTCATATCAATGCACAAGAAATTGTGCTGCTTATGCCACAGTTGAAAGATGCGCAAGCACAACTCAAAACCTTGTCGGAACAGTACGAAGGTGAATTGGTGAAAATGAATGAAGACGGACAAAATAAACTGCGCGAATTTAACAGCCTCGCAAAAGATACCGACCCGGGTATTGTGCAAACCAAACGCACCGAACTCGAAGCACTCGGTCAGCGTATCGAATTGGCAAAGCAAACTTTTGAAGAGCAAATTCAGAAAAAGCAAGAATCGCTTTATGCACCTATTCTCGAGCAAGTAAATAATGCGATTCAAGAAGTAGGCAAGGAGCATGGGTTTTTCTACATATTCAATCAAGCCGTGCCTTCTATTCTCTACTATTCGCCCAAAAGCGAAGATGTAGCTCCGCTGGTGCGTAAGAAATTGAATATCCCAGCCGATGCAAAACCGGCTATGATGTAATAATTTATGCCTACCTATTCGCAACAGCCGGCTCCTATAGGCATTTTCGATTCCGGTTATGGAGGATTAACCATACTTTCGGATATCAGGAAGTCGCTGCCCGATTACGATTTTATCTATTTGGGCGACAATGCCCGTACGCCCTATGGTTCGCGTTCGTATGAAGTGGTGTATCGATACACCTTGCAATGTGTGAAACGCCTTTTTTCAATGGGTTGCCACTTGGTGGTATTGGCTTGTAATACCGCTTCGGCAAAGGCATTGCGTACTATTCAACAGCACGATTTACCGCGCTTAGACCCTAATCGTCGTGTGCTGGGTATTATTTTACCTACGGCAGAAGCTGTTGGAAAGCTTACAAAGACGCGGCACATCGGTTTGCTGGGTACGGTGGGTACCGTGCAATCGCAATCGTATCCGCTCGAAATAGGCAAGCTGTATCCCGATATTACGGTACAATCGCAAGCCTGTCCGCTTTTTGTTCCGCTGATAGAGAACAACGAACATCTCAGCAAAGGAGCCGATCATTTTGTAAAAAAATATATCAACGAATTGCTGGCAAAGGACGATAAAATAGATACCGTGATTCTTGGCTGTACACATTATCCGCTGTTGCAGAAGAAAATCGAACAGGCATTGCCGGCACATATCAAGGTGATGGCACAGGGGCAATATGTTACCGATGCCTTAGTCGATTACCTGCACCGTCATCCCGAAATCGATGCGAAATGTACCCGTGGAGGAACTGTAAGTTATTTTACAACCGAGTCGCCCGACAAATTCAATTCCTCAGCCTCGCTCTTTTTGGGCGAAGAAATTGTGGCTAAGCATATTTGAGATTACAAATAAACGCGGAAGTTATGATGCATTTCAAGGCGATAACGCTTGCCGATAGAGAATTGATAAACGGATATTTTTCGTTGAAAAATTATCGAAACTGCGATTTTTCCTTCGCCAATCTTTTTTGTTGGCGGGGGAAATATCGTTTTGAATATGCCTTGGTTTCCGGTTTTCTCGTTATTCGCTTTGTATGCGACGATGGAAATCCTTGTTTTATGATGCCACTCGGCGAAGGCGATTTGCGCGAAGTATTGCAGCAGATGATAGCCAATGCTCGTGAGGAAGGTTTTCAATTTCGCATATACGCAATCACCCGCGCTATGGATGAACAAATAGAAAGCGCGATGCCGGATGTTTTTTACTATATTGAAGAGCGCGACTATTTTGAATACCTTTATCGCCGGCAGGATTTGGTAGAACTTGCCGGAAAGAAATACCAGCCTAAGCGTAATCATATCAACCGCTTTATAAGCGAACATCCCGATTGGGAATACAGTTCAATTACTCCCGCATTGATACCCGGCTGTTTGGAATTATATCATCACTGGCAGGAAAATGTGCTTGCTCGCCATCCCGAGCAGGAACTTGTTGACGAAGAACTATCGTTGCGAGAAACTTTTGAGAACTATGAAGCCTTGGATTTGCGTGGCGGAGTATTGCTTGCAGGCGGAAAAATCGTAGCGTTTGCAGTTGGCGAAGGGCTTTGTGCCGACACTTTTGTGGTACACATCGAAAAAGCATTGTTCGAAGTGGAGGGAGCGTTTGCAATGATAAACCGCGAATTTGCCACACACGAAGCAGAAGGATACGAGTTTATCAATCGCGAGGAAGACTTGGGCTTGGAATCGCTGCGCAAGGCAAAATTATCCTATCATCCCGTGGCTTTTCTTGAGCGCGGCAGTGTATGCCTGAAAGATGATATCACACCAAATAGTATCTGATTTACAACTTTTTACTCCGGCAAGCTATTTCATTTTTGCCGAGACCAATCAAACAATAAATTACGCAACCCGAATTCAGATGTCATGAACAGTACTGTTCATACTTCATGAACAACACTGTGCAGATGCCCTGCACAACTCAGTGCAGACTGCAACCTTGTAAAAACGGATTCGTCATGCCGCGCTTGACGCGGTATCGCACATAAGGCAAATCAATTGCCGTTGTGCGATTGCGGCTCAAGCCCGCAATGATGCAAACTGAATTACAGTTCCTGTCATTATTATTTCCCTTCGGTTATGACCGTTGGTTGCGAAGAGGAACGACGAAGCAATCGCAACAACCGCTCGTCATTGCGAGGAGGAACGACGAAGCAATCTCACAAAACAGGAATGGATTGCTTCGTGCCTCGCAACCAGCGGTCAGTGACCAACGGGAGCTAATGACGAGAAGAGATAATATCTTTCTTATTCCCTCAAAAATCGAATGTCGTAATATTTCAATGCCTTTGGTACAACAGTGTTCAGGCGGTTGGGCGTAAGCGGGTCGGCAATGAGCTGCACCCACGAACCGAGGCAGTTGCGCGTATCTACCGATTGAATGCGACTATCGAGATAAGCTGCGTGTAAAGCTGCCAAACCGATGTTGCCGAATGTAAGGCAACTTACAGGAAAACCCGCTAAGTTTTTATGTTTTTGAATCAAATCAAGCACAGAAAAAATATCCTCAACTCGTTGTCCGAGCAGCGGTCGCCCAACGAAAAGCGAGAGCGCGGCGTTGCGGTAGTCGTCGTTTTGAAACTTAGAATTGTTTTTTTCTTTCAAATCGCGATTCACACCCATGCCACGCAGGTCGGCAAGCACAACAAAATGTCCGTTGGCAAGCAAACTTTCAACTTCAGGCATGTTGAACGAGCGGCTCATACCGCTGTCGTTGAGCACGATAAAAATTTGTGCCTGTTCGTTCAGTTTCTGTGTAGGACTAAGCATCACTACCGGAATGTTGGGCGAGTTTACAATATCTTTTTTTTGCAAGTTGAAATATTCCGCTTTGAACAATTCCTTCTTGTCTGTTTTTTCAATATGAATAATTGTTGCGTTTGGCTCGGCAGGAATATTGAGTAATTGCCGCACAATTTTTCGGCAACTGTCGGGCGCGAAAAACTCGCGAAAACTCTGCCGATAAGGCAGATAATGCTCTGTCATAGCAAAAAGCCGCTGCTGCAAAAGCTTTTCTTCGGGAAAATCCGTTTTCATTTGTCCCGTTCGAGTACAAAGCAACAAACTGTCGGGCAAGACAGGAGCATCGCCTGTACTAAGTGTCGAAAGGTCGTTTTTCAAATGTTTTTTGAAAAATTGCACGGCAGCTTCACGCTTGGGAGCAGAAATGCCGTGCCCATCGTCAACCGAAAATAATTTGGCATTATCTGTTTTTTCGAGCAGTTGATAAGCTTTTCGAAGTTCATCAAAAGCATTCTCACAGCCTTTGTAATCAATAAAATCGCGCTTGCCTGCCAAAATAAGCACGGGGCGCGGAGCCTGCATCAGGTAATAATCGGCAATTTCGAGTTGCGCACGACCTTCGCCTGCGAGATATTGGCAGCCGTCGTCGGGACCATTCAACGCGAACATCCTTTCCCGTTGCGTAAAATAACTGCAACAAGCTACCGCCTTTACGCGGCTATCAATTGCCGAAAAATAAGTAGCCTGCGTGCCTCCACCCGAATTGCCCATACAGCCGATGCGTGTTTTGTCTACCCCGTTGAGGCTGCATAAAAAATTCATGCAAACGATATTATCAATCAATTCCTCGTCGGCAACAGACCAGTCTACCAGCATGGCACCCGTGTTGAGGAGCGTATGTTCGGTAGTAGCTCTGCGTGTGAGGCTCTGTCCGGTGCTGTCGATAAGCTGCACACGCTCGCCCTGTCCCGTAGGGTCGACCACCAATACCACGAAACCATTTTGAGCCAATGAAGCGGCTGTTTTTTGGTAGCTTTCAGCCGCTTTTCCCGTTTGTTCGTGTCCGCATAAAAAAAGCACGGCAGGTTTTGCACCCGTTGCGCGTGGCAGGTATAAATTCGTCGAAATCCGTTTGGCAAGGATTATTTTCTGAATATCAAAACCATTGCCTGCGATTGTGCCCACAGTATCGGCTTCGGGTATTCGTTGCCTGATATTTTTCGGTATATCAGCCAACAAGCGCAGGTATTGTTGTTTACAGTCCTGTTGATAATCGACAAAAGAATCTCTACTTTTCAATGCATCCGCAAGGCGTAACTTTCGTTCGGCATACTCGCGGTGCATGATGTTGAGCAGGTATCGATTTAAGCTCTCGTTTTGCGCTGTAAGGCAAAGCGTGAAAAACAAATAGCAGAGAATTAACAACAGTTTTTTCATTGATTAATCGTTTAGTCAAAATAAGGAAACTATTAATATTTTGTTTCGTCATTGCAAGCTTGACCCGCAATCGCCCAATTAACAAATAAGCAATTCTGAAATAAATTCAGAATGACGGATTTTTATTTTTCGAAAAAAGTTCTTTTAGTACCTTACGCCTTGCCGCATTGAAACTCTTGGAATAAAGATTTGTTTCGGTATGTTCGAGGCAGGCTTGCAATTCGGGGCGAAAGTCGGGGTATATATCACAAACCCGCAGCAGAATATACATACAATACACCTGAATGGCGGGCTTTTGTTTGGGCGAAAGCATGTTGTCGAAACAAAAATTGATAAACTCGACCGAATAATCCGTGAACTGCGATTTGGATAAAATGCTCAAAAATGAGCGCACAACGCCCCCGAATTTAAGTTGAGGAATTTTTTCTGCAATGTCTGCCAGCTTTGGGTTAATCAATTCGGCATTTTCTTGCTGCAACAGCAACAGTACCCATGCTGCCCGCCATGCCACACGCTCATTGTCAGCCAAAGCCAACTCGTAGAGTGTATCAACCGTGGCGGGATGCTGCAAGGCTTCGGCTTTGATATTGCCAAACATGCCGGAAAAGAAACTGCCTTCGAGGATATGTGTCAAATTATTCAATGGTTAATCCTTTGTTAATTGAATCGAATATCCGTAATTACCGTTTCACCCACTTTTTGATTGAGATTATCAATCAATTTTTGACGAAACGAAAGAAGCTCGTTGCGCAGTGCCGGCGAAATTATTTTGAGATACAACACCCTGTTTTTGATGCTTTTGTCTTCGATGTACTTGCTCAGCCCACTACCCAGAACTTCGGGCAGCACGGCAAGCAGACGAGTTTCGTTGAGCTTTGTGTCCAAGCGTTGCGCTTTAAGTACATCGCGCAGCAACTCGCCGATGGGTAAGGTTTGACTTCGTCGCATGGCAGTTAGCGGAGTTTAATTTCGTCGCCGGCATTCACCTGTCTGCCATACACAATGTTGTTCAAGCGATAAAGTGCCCGTACACGGATACCTTTTTTCTGCGAAATCTGATATACCGTTTCGCCCTCCTGCACGGTGTAGAAATCTTCGTTGCCGCGCTTTTTCTTTTTTGTCAGAAAAACAATATCGCCAGCTTGCGGATTGTTGCCGTATTGCACCTCGTTTGCCCGCAACAATTCACCTTCGTACATGCCAAATTCGTCGGCAATCGAAGCGTAGGTATCGCCTTCGAGGGCAATAACGCAACGCACGCCGTTGATTTTCTGTACATCATGACTGCGATAAGCAGTAATTTCGGCAATAGCAGGCACCGAATCGGTGAACACTTTATTCAGCTCGGCTTCTGTTTTGCTTGGCGCTTTGGTGTTTTTCCCGAAAAGAAAAGCAAACAGCGATTTCTTTTTCGGCTTTTCAACGGCAACATCTGTTTGTTTGGCAACAGTGTTTACGGTATCCGTCTTTGCTTTTCCTTTTGCGGCGGTAGCGGCAGCTTTGGGGTCGTCGTAAGCGTGAAGATTGTAATCTTCGATAATTTTTATCAATCGCGAAGGATAGGCGGGGTCGGTAGCATAGCCGGCAGCTTTCAGCCCTTTTGCCCAGCCTTTATAGTCGGTATTTGGGAGGGCAAACAGCGAAGCATAGCGTGAATTATCGACCAAAAAGCGCGAATGGTCTTCGTACGATTCGAGAGCCGTTGCATAGTGGCGGAAGCACTCCTGTTTTGCATCATCATCGTGATAAATAGCTTTTCCCGTCCAGTTTTTTTTACATTTTATACCGAAATGGTTGTTTGCCTCTGTTGCCAGGCGGCTTTTTCCGGCACCCGATTCGAGTAAACCCTGTGCCAGCGTGATGCTTGCCGGAATACCATATTCGGTCATTTCGCGTATGGCAATATCCTTGTATTGTGCAATATAGTCGATATACTGTTTGTTTTGACCCTGTGCTAAAAGGCTTGTAGCAATAAAAAACAGGAGGAGAGGAGAGAGGATTTTTTTCATTGTTATTGAATGAATATAGATTGATTTAGGGCTGATAAGTTAACCAATATTCTCGAGGGTTTACGATTAGAGTGTTTTTATAGGTTGGAATTGTAAAATCATTTACATTACCGGTGATTATATAATCAGCTAAGCAAGTATCGGCGAGTTCTAATATCATATTGTCATCTTTGTCCGATAACAAATCAACTACAATCCGTGGCGAATATATAATGGATTTTGCTTCAATATCTACCAATAAAGCTTCCGCTCTGGCAACGAAATCGGGGTAGATAGTAAATTTGGGTCGGCGTAATACCTCGTAATATTCAACCATAAGTTTCTCGGATACACACAACTTAACTTTGTCTTCAATAAAAAGTTCATTTACAATTTTGAAAGGAAAATTGTTTTGAATCAAAGCCGAAACCAGTACATTAGTATCAAGAATGAGTTTTTGCATGTTTTCTAACGGCTTTTACTTCGTTGGTAATTTCTTGCATTGTCATCGACGACAAACCATATTTTTCTGCTAAAGCTACACTACGATTCAAATTTTGACGCATCAATTGCCGACTAACAAGTTCAATGAAATCAGTAAAGTTCAGTTGTTCACTTTTAATGCCAAACATGCCATATTCAATGTCTGATATGGTGATATTCAATGTTTTCATATCTTTTTACTTATTGTTATTGATAATACATTAAGATAACCAGCAACAAAAGTAGAATAAATTTGTTGCCATTGCAAGCGGCTTGAGAAATTTTATGCCTTTGCAGCTTAAAAATAAGCTTAGCATAAATCTCCCGCCAACAAATATTTTTTCAATGATTTCGTAAAAAAATTGCAATTGCATTTGTTTTTTTTGAAATAGCTATTACCTTTGCTGCTTCATTTTTTAAATTATTTAAAAACATTAATCGTTACAAACATGAAAAAAATCAGTGTTATTGCCGTTTCGGCAATTTTGTTTGGAGCTTTGCTAATGTCGTGTGGCAAGAAAGCCGAAACTCCTCAGGAAGACACAATTGTTGTCGATAGCGTGATTGTTGTTGACTCTATTGTGGAAGAACATGTAGTTTTAGAAGAAGCTCCCGCAGCAGCTCCGGCTCCTGCCAAAAAAGCAACAGTAAAAAAAGAAGAAGCTAAACCGGCTCCCGTTCAGGAAGAAGCACCCGCTCCTGCTGTAGTTGAAGAGCCTGCTCCTGCACCTGCTCCAATGACTCCCGAAGAAAAGAAAGCTGCTTTGAAAGCTCAAAAATTAGCAGAGAAGAAAGCAGCTGGTAGTGTTCAGTAAATTTAATATTTATTTAATTTAATATTTAGAAATTATGAAAAAGTTTATTTTTGCAATGTTTGTAGCTTTGGTTGCTACTATTTCTTTCACATCTTGTGATGATACTGAGAAGATGTCTGACAATGAATTGTCAGGGAAACTTCTTGAATATTCTGTTTTTAAAGGTTTAGAAGGTGAAGACGCTGCGACATTGACTCTACTTTCTGCGACAACCTATAAACTTGTTTATGACGACTTAGGTTCGTATTCAGAAGGAACATGGGAAGTGATTGACGGTCAACTTATCTTGACGGGTCAAGATGGTCAAAATCCTAACGGTATTGGTGAAATTGCCAAAGAAGGCAAAAAACTTTCTATTGCTTCAGGCTCTTTAATTTTTGAATTGGAAAAACAATAATTGTTATAATTGAACAAACAAAAAAGCCCCCATTCATTTGGGGGCTTTTTTGTAAAATGAATATTTAGTTATCTTTGCGGGGAAAATTAAATTTATTTACGATGAAAAAAACTATAGTATTAATTATTGCACTTACAAGTGTGTTGGCTTATGCTCAGCAGTCGAATAACAATCTTAATATTGAAATGGTATTTGTCGAGGGCGGGTTGTTCAACCGTGGTTGTGCCGATACAATCGGTTTGGGCAATGGTTGCGATGAAGACGAACGCTTTCCGCACCGGGTTTCGTTGAGCAGTTATCACATTGGTAAATATCAAGTTACGCAGGCGCAATGGCAAGCTGTGATGAGCAATAATCCTTCGCATTTCAAAGGCGATAATTTGCCGGTGGAAAGTGTTACCTGGTTCGAAGTGCAGGAGTTTATCCAAAAACTGAATGCGCTGACCGGTAAAAACTATCGCTTGCCTACCGAGGCTGAATGGGAATTTGCTGCGCGAGGTGGCGTAAAAAGTCAGGGGTTTGAATACAGCGGCAGCAATACAAACAGCGAGGTGGGTTGGATACTCGAAAACAGCGGTGGACGCACGCATCCTGTTGGCGAAAAGCCCGGCAATGAGCTTGGATTGCACGATATGACCGGTAATGTGCGCGAATGGACAAACGATTGGTATGCGATAGACTATTATGCTCATTCGCCCGAAAAAAATCCGCAGGGACCTGCCTTTGGCACGGCTCGGGTAATGAAAGGCGGCAGCTATAGCAGCAAGCGCAAAGGCAGTCGTTCGGCTAATCGTAACAGCAATCCGCCCGATGCCCGCAGTGTACACAATGGTTTCCGTTTGGCGTATTGACGAGCACGGAAAATCTTTCGGACTTTATCCCTTTTAGGCGTGTCCGTCATTGCGAGGAGGAACGACGAAGCAATCTAATGATGCGATTGGGTTTCTGAGATTGCTTCGTTCCTCGCAATGACGGGCATCCCTAAATCTGATATTATTTTAAAAAAGCAGAGTGAAGAGTTTTCTTCGCTCTGTTTTGTTTTTGTGCTGCAGGGAAAATACTACCTTTGCCCGCGTTTTTCGGTAACGAGTCGGTGGTTGAGAGTTGCAAGCTATTGTCCCGTTAGTTGATAAACGCAATAAATATTAATTTTAAAATTTTAGAAAAATGAGAAATCAAAAATTTTGTTTCCGCCATTTTACGCGGAAGGGTTACGGCATTTTTGCCTCGCTCGGAAAAGAGATTAAAATCGGGGTGCTCGCAGCGACTTGCTCCTTAGTAGTAATGGTACCGCAAAAAGGCTTTGCAAATACGCCAAGTGATACAACGCAAGCTATGAAGTTGGACGAGGTTGAGGTCGTCGCCGAGCGACCGGAGCTGTTTGCCGATTTACTACGAGCTACTACCGTGTTGAACCGCGAAGAGATAGAGGCTGCGCCGGTACAGAATTTACAGGATTTGCTTGAGTTTACCGGTGCTGTTGATATTCGTCAGCGTGGAGTAAACGGCGCGCAGGCAGATATCAGTTTACGCGGCTCGAGTGCCGACCAGGTACTGGTTTTGCTGAACGGAATTAACATTACTGATGTGCAAACGGGGCACTATAATCTTAATATTCCGGTCGACCTTTCGGCGGTAGAGCGTATTGAAATTTTACAGGGGAGCGGCTCGCGTATGCTGGGTACGGCTGCTTTCGGAGGGGCAATAAATATTGTTACCGGTACCGAAAAGCGCAGTGGGGTAAATCTCGGTGTTGCTACGGGTGAATATGGCTACTCATACCAAAATGCTAATGCTTCTTATTGGCATACAAACGCAACGCATAGCGTTTCTACAACTTCTCTCTCTCTTTCGCGTCAGCGAAGCAGCGGCTACATTGAAAATACTGATTTTGATGCTGCTAATATTTATCTTCAACATTCTTACGACAGTAAAAAGATGGGCAAACTGCAACTGCAACTTGGTATGCAGGATAAAGGTGTGGGTGCCAATAATTTTTACTATCCTGTGGGCTTTGGTGCAAGCGAATATGAATGGGGGCGTACTTTTCTCGCTACATTGAGCTGGCGTAAAGCTTTTTCGGATAAAATCGGGATTGCTGCACAGGCGTATTGGCGCGAACTGAATAACCGTTACGAGGCTTACCGGGATTTTATCAATGCTCCTGTTTCGTATACGGAGCATAATTATCACCGCACCGACCTCACCGGCGGTCAATTGAAACTGGAACGCCGCTCGGCGCACGATAAAACTACCGTTGGGGTGGATATTCGCAACGAGCATATTTTGAGTACCAAGCTCGGCGACCCGCTTGCTTCTTCGCGTCCTGTACTTTTTGCTCCCGATAGTATTTGTTTTGCTTTTGGTAAAAATCGTTTACAGACAACGGTTTTTACTGATGAAGTGCTCTATCTCGGCAAACTTACCTTTGCGGCGGGTATTGCGTTGAACTACAGCGGCGATTATGGAACGAATTTCAGCGGTGGAATAGATGTGGATTATCGTTTTTCCAACGCTTTGTCGTTGTTTTGCAACGCAAATCGTGCATTTCGTTTTCCTACTTTTACCGACTTGTATTACAGCACCGATGAAAGTCATACTGCCGACCCTAATTTGAAGCCCGAACATGCTACTACGCTCGAAGCTGGTGCAAAATATAACAAGGGAGGATTTCGGTTGAAAACCGATGTGTATTACCGTATTGGTACGGATATTATTGATTGGATGCGTCCTTTTGCTTCGGCGGAAAATCCGTCTCCGAAATGGCAGGGTGCACAGGGCGACATCAATACCTTGGGTGCCGATGTTGCACTGAGATACGATTTCCGGAAAAGTTTTTTGAAGAATGCCGGGTTTTCTTACTCGTTTATAACACAGGATAAGGACCAAATTGCGGGCTACGATTCGCGCTATGCGATGGATTACCTGCGGCACAAAATTGTATTTGAATTGCAACACTGGTTGTATAAAAACCTTAGCTTGCATTGGAATGTTTTGTGGCAAGACCGCAACGGCGACTATACGCTTAATGAGCAGCGGAAAGAATATAAGCCCTTTTTTCTGTTCGATGCCCGTTTGGCGTGGGATAGCGAGCGCGTGAATGTGTTTGCCGATTTTAATAATATTTTTGATAAAGAGTATGCCGATTTTGGAGGAATTATCCAATGCGGACGGTCGATTCGTACCGGAATACGGGTGAAACTGTAATACTTTTACTAAAAATCTAAAAAAAGAAAGAGAGCTATCCGCTGCGGATAAGCTCTCTTTTTTCCATCTGTTAGAATTTCTCTTCGTGTATTTTCTCGTATTGCAGTTTTTCCCAGTCGAAAGGCTTGCGTTCTTCGTCCTTGTAGCCGATAGCTACGATGCAGAGCACCCCCAGATTGTCCGGCAGGTTGAGCAGGGCGCGTACATTGTCTTCGCACAGCGATCCGTCGTTGCGTTTGCGCCCGCGGCATTGCATCCAGCACGAACTCAGTCCCATGCTTTCGGCAGCAAGTTGCAGGTTGAAAGCGGCAATCGAGCAATCTTCCACCCAAGTGTTGTCGTCTTTCGCTGTATCGCTTGCTATCACAACGGCAAGCGGCGCGCGAGCTACAAATTCTCCGCCGTGCTCCTTCGTTTGCGAAAGCTTTGCAAGCATATCTTTGTTTTGCACAAAAACAAATTCCCAGTCGTTGGCATGTTTTCCGGTGGGAGAGCTGAGCAGGGCGCGTTTGAGCCATTCAATTTTTTCGCTTTCCACCGCTTGTGCCTTGAAGCGGCGAATGCTGCGGCGAGTTTTCAAAAGTTCGATAAAAGAAGTCATAATGTTAGAATTAAATAATTTAAGTTGATAGCTAACAGGAAAACCGCTACCGTCATGTCGACCAAAGCGACGAGGGACAAAGAGCGAAGTGGAAACATCTCAGAAGGCAATTCGTATCATACGATGTCTCCGCTTCGGTCGACATGACGACTGTTTTTTTGTTGATAGAAGTTATTCATTTTCTCCCCGAATAATTATGTGTTTAATTGTGGTATTCTTTTTAAAATTTGAAATTGTCAGCAAATTTTCTTTTCCATAATTGCTGCTGAGTCTGTAATTAAGATTACTTAATTCTTCCCAACTGCCCATATAATCATCTGTATTCAAAACAAATTTTATAGCCGGATAAGCACTTGTGGTGAATTGAACTGCGTTTGCATCTTCTTCTATCCAGCCAATTTTAAAAACTAATTTGCCAAATTGCTTTTGTGCATCTTCCAATGTAGTACCCACACCAACACCTTCTTTGGTTTGAAACAAGTCGGAATAAATGAGTATAGAACTTATGCTGTCTTTCCAATACCATGCCTTACAGTTATCGGAAGAAACATAAAATACATCGGGATTGTTTACATGTTTCTTGCTATCTATTTCATCATTAAACGATTCACCGTATTCAAAAACAGAAGTGCCGATAGTCAATATCCCGTCACCCAAACTAAAACCGCCGGTACAGCACCCATCTACACAAGTAGCATAACCCTGCTTATATCTGTACTGATAGTTATTTTCTGCGAAATTTTGCCAAGAGCCGCCAATTTTAAAATATCCGGCAGCATTGTTGCTTATCAAAAATTTATTCGGGTCTTCGTCGCTAATAGCAACAGTATCGGAATAATCTTGCGGCACTACAATAATTGTATCGCTTGTTGCAGTTACCTCTTGTTTTGCCTTTTGCCTGCAGGCACTTGTTAGTAACACAAGTACAATTAGAATTAATTTAAACTGCTTCATTTCTTTAAGTTTAGGTGGGTTATAACTGTTTCGGCGAGTTGCATAAACGATTGCCCTGTCAGCGAATCTTCATTGGCGGCAATGGGGTTTCCGCTGTCGCCGCCTTCGCGAATGCTTTGCACGATGGGTATTTGTCCCAACAGCGGCACTTGCAGTTCTTCAGCCAGGCGTTTGGCACCTTCTTTCCCAAAAATATAGTAACGGTTTTCGGGCAATTCGGCAGGAGTAAACCATGCCATGTTTTCTACCAAGCCCAATACAGGAATATTCACTTTCGGGTTGAGAAACATCTCAATTCCCTTGCGGGCATCGGCAAGGGCAACTTCTTGCGGCGTGCTTACTACTACGGCTCCTGCGATGCCGAGCGTTTGTATCAGCGTAAGATGAATATCGCTTGTGCCGGGCGGAAGGTCAATCAGGAAATAATCCAGCTTGCCCCAATTGGCATCGTTGATAAGCTGTTTCAACGCATTGCTTGCCATGCCGCCGCGCCAAAGCAGTGCTTTGTTTGCGTCGACAAAGAAGCCGATTGACAGCAATTTTACGCCATAGCGTTCTACCGGCACAATAAGGTCGCGTTCGCCGATGCGCTCCAAATGCGGTTGCGCGCCTTCTACGCCAAACATCTTGGGTACCGACGGACCGTGAATATCGGCATCGAGCAAACCAACTTTGTAGCCCATTTTAGCCAATGCTACCGCCAGATTTGCCGCTACGGTCGATTTGCCCACACCGCCTTTTCCCGACGATATGGCGATGATATGTTGCACTTCCGGCAATGGTTTTTCTTCCGCTTCGGCTGTTGGGCTTTGCTTGATTTTTACGGAAATATTTCCTTTAATCTCGGCATCTTCGCTCGCAAAGGTGAGAATTGCCTGCTCGGCAGCCTTCACCACCGACTTGATAAAAGGGTCGGTTTCGCGCTCGAAAATGATAGAGAAAGACACTTGGTTGCCGTCGATGCGCATATCGTCGGCAATCATTTCATTGTCTACAAGATTTTTCCCGTTGCCCGGATAGCGAACAGTTTTCAATGCATCGAGAATAAGTTGAGGATATAATGCCATAATTAAAAATGAAGATAATGAAGGGAATTAAGGAATGAAAGAATCATAAAATCATTTCGGATGCTTTAATTTTTTCATTAGATAAATTCGTGCGTTGTGTGCGTCCGAAACTGCGGTACGAGTCGTGTTCAATTTCGATGTCGGGTTCGACAAAAGTATAGCGGGCTTGCAATTCGAATTTCAGGTAGCGAATGTCGATACCGCGCGCGAGCCACTGCTGTTCGTAATAAGTTTTGATGTTTAAGATATTATCTACAATGTCCGATTGGTACAGGTTTTCGGTTTCAAACAATACGGGGTAAAAATTTGCTGCTACCATTGCCCGCGTGTATGTGTACATAAAATTGCTGTCGGTTTTGAGATGAACAATACCGCCAGCCTTTACAAACTGCTGATATTGCGCCATGAAATTGGTAGCAGTCATGCGTTTGGTAGTTTTCTTCATCTGCGGGTCGGGGAAAGTAATCCAAATTTCGCTCACCTCGTCGTTGGTAAAAAAATGCGACAGCATCTCAATTTTAGTGCGCAGAAACGCTACATTGGCTAAACCTTCTTCGAGCGATTGCCGCGCGCCTGTCCACATTCGCGCTCCCTTAATGTCGATACCGATGAAATTCTTTTCGGGGAAAAGTCGCGCTAAGCCAAGCGTGTATTCGCCTTTGCCGCAACCGAGTTCGAGCACTATCGGATTATTGTTTTTGAAAAAATCGCTGTTCCATCGCCCTTTCATATCGAACTCTGCACCTGCACGCAAATCGTTGAACGACAGTTGAAAGACATGAGGGAAGCCTTCCATATCGCTGAATTTCTGTAACTTGTTTTTTGCCATCAAACTGTAATTTTTTTTGTAGTATCTTTCTTGGAAGAGTCTAAATTCCCTTTTAAATCTGCTTCTCCAAGATGTTTTCCTATGCTGTCAAATACTTCATAGTGATTCCTGTGAAAATTATCCAAACACCAAAAGTAGCCTGTTGAGATTTCTTGATAAACAGATTTTCCTTGATTAACAAGTGAAGTTTTTGTGAAACGAGTATTGTCTGTTAAACTAAAAGAAATAATAATTCTTCTACTTTTTGCGACTGAAAAGTAATGTCCATTGTCGAATAAATTATCAACATTTATTTCTGTTCCATTTTTTGATACAGACAATACATTTGCAGAAAAATCGGAATGAACAAACGAAATTACAATTTTATCTCTTTCGCAAGTTTCTGCAAGAGAAGAATTCAAAATGTCATTTCCATAAAATTTATATTTATCGGAAGTATTATGTTTTTGAGTATCTTCCCAAAAAGGTTCGTCGATTAAACTTGTTAATATAGATTTGGATTTTCGTATTTCATCATTTGTTCTTGATAGTTTTTTTGATCGTTTCCCTACAAGAATATCATGAATAGTATCTGTAGCTGTAAGTTTACAATTCCAAAAATTACGCTTTTTATAGAGAATATTTGTAGAAAGGTCGATATTAGAAATTACAGAAAGAAAAGGAGTTAAACCTCGACCGATAAAATCGCCAATAGAACCAAATTGTCCTGTCAAAGATAACTCATTGATTAGTATTTCCATTTTTTATAACCCTAAAAGTTCATCTAAATCGTTATCAAATTGGTCAAAAAGTCCTTCTTTGTAATTCAGAATTCTGCCATTATTAGAAAACTGTATTTCTGTAGAAACAGAAGCACTTGAATCATTTAATTCAAAAAAATGAACCTTAACTTTTTCTTTCTCAATTTTCTTTTGAAATATAGCCTTGCGTACTCCGTTAAAAATATGGTCGCTATGAGTTTCTATAATTATTTGTATTCCTGCCTGTGCGGCTAATGCGATTAACTCTGCTAATTTTGCCTGTCCTTTCGGATGTAAATGGGCTTCGGGATTTTCTATAAAAAGAATTGCATCTTTTGGGGCGGATAAAATGGCAACAAGTACAGGCATTACATACGATAAACCAAAACCTACATTGGCAGCATTAAACTCATCAGTTTTTCCGCTTGGAGTATTGTATTGATACTTTAATTCATAACCGAGTACTCCATTGTCTTTTACAACAATATTTACCCCTAAACTTATTTCTCGTTCCCATGCAATAACTTGGGAAAATAAATCAGTTTCATTAGATAGAGAGGAACATACCCCATTAATTACATTCTGGTCTTTATATTTTTGTAAAAAATGAATAAAATGTTCTGCCCGTCCGCGAATAACAGAAATTTGATTATAAATATCTACAACAACATCATCTTTTTCGTATGTATCCTGCGGACCAAAGCGAGCAGCACTGATGAACTGACAATTTCTATCAAATAAGGATTCTTCGTTTAACATGTCTGAATTCAATATATGATTTGATTTTGAGATTAATGTTTTTGTTAAGTCTTTTATTTCAAAGCCAAAATTCATCTCCTGATTATGTGTAATTATTTTAAATTTTATTTTGTCAGTTTCACTGAACTGGTATAAGGCATCTTTTGCTGTTCCTACATTTACCGGATTGGACTTCAAATCTAGATATTCAAATTGAGACTTATTAAAGTATGATTCTCTTAATAATAGCAATGCCTGAATAACAGACGATTTTCCACTACTGTTTGTACCACACAATACAGTTAAATTTGAAAAATCTAATTTTGTGTGTTTATGAGATTTAAAATTTTCTATTTCTACTTGTCGTATCATACAATAAATTGATTGAGAAATTCTTTAAATAAATTATGTCGTTTTAGAACACTGTCTTTGGTTGCCGTACCTGTCGTTATAGCAGCCCAAAAGTTAGTATCATTTTGCAATTCAGATATAAATTGTTGTACAAATGTTTCTTTTTGTTGTAATAATTTCTTTTGTTCTAATTCATTCATTTTTGCAAAATGAACACTCATTATCTCAAATAAAGGCTTATTTATTCTATTTCGTTGATTAGAATCGGATGTAATTTTTCTAAATGTATTTGTACCAAAAATTTTATAGGAAATTTCCATTGCTTTTCGAAAATCTTCAAGTATTAACTCTTGCTTTTCTTCTTCTTTTGGAATAGCTTTTGTACCTATTGTCAAGAAAGAGTCCATATCAGGCTCATATTTTTCAAATCCAAGAAGATAGAAACTCAAAAAACGACTTACAAAGTCCAAATCATCTTGTCTTTTCGATTTAACAGAATAATCCGTAGCTTTCAAGAAACTTTTTCCTACTGCTGTGTTTTCAGAAATTAGTTTCTCTACAAACTCTATTCTATAACCTTGGAAAAGAGCCGTTCTGATTTCTTGTGCCGTGAGTTCTACTCCCCCCTGATTAATACGACTAAAAATATTGTATTTTACTTCTTCTGGTGTGGTTTTTCCTATTAAGTTTATTGTTACTTGATTTGTTTCTATTCTACGCTGAATATCGCGTGGAAGTTCTGACCATCTTTTTCCATTAAACTCTGTTTTGAATTCCAAATCACTAAGTACTAAAGGTTTTTTGTTTCCGGTAATGGTATTTGTATTGTTTTTATCAAGAATTATAAAATGTTCAAGAGTACTTATTCTTTGCAATCCATCTATCACTCTCCATTTGTTATCTTCTGCCTCGTCAAAATAAAACAAAGGTATCGGCAAGTTTAGCATTAAAGATTCTATAAACCTACTTTTTTTCTTTTCATTCCACAAATCAGGTAATCGTTGATAGGAAGGAATTAGTATCTCAGCAAACTCTAATTTATCAACAAGCTGTCCAATCGTTCGAGGAATAATATTGATAGAAATGTCATTTGGATTGAAAGGAATCTCGACTTTTACATTTTCATTTCCTTCTTCCGGCTCAACAAAATGATTTTTGATATATTCGTTTGTCATAATTATAAATATAGTTTCAACAAAGATATTGTTTTCATGAAGTTATTGTTTAGCTTGTATCACTTCCAGTCCGATGTCGTTGATGCCCGTGAGCAGCGAGTCGCGCATGCCGTGCCGAATGGAAACTTTATAGCTTTTGTTCGGCACGAATCGTTGTTGTTGAGCAGCCAGCACCGACATGTTGTAAAGTGACCCGAAGCCCGAACCGAGCCATTTCCCCCGTTCGTTGGCAAGGAAAAACTCTATAGTATCGTTTTTAACTACGCTGTCGGGCGTTTCTGTTGAGATAAAAAGCCACAGGTTTTGAGTTTTAAAATCGCCGCGATGCCGCACATTTACCAGCAAATCGTAGGGTACTCTGCCGTTGGGTACGGAAAACGAGAAATTGGCTGTGCTGTCTTTGCTCCATCCGTTTTCGGGCAGGGTTACATATTCGCTGAATACCGTGTTGTTGCTACAACTTGCCGATACGATTAACAAGGCGATGGCAAGGAATATTTTGTCAAGATGCTGCTTCATTGCTGTTGTTATTTGGTTTTTTTAGCTGAAAATTGCGCGGCTTTCCGTTCCGGTTGCCGTTACTGCCGTTTCCGTTGTTTCGATTTCTTGAATTCTCGTTCCGGCGTTTTTCGTTGTTTCGAATTTCGCCTTGAACATGGCTGCTCGATTCGTTATTTTCTCCGTTGCGACCGTTTTCGCGATTGCCTTTTTTGTTGCGTTTCGATCGGTCGAAACGAGTGAGACTGTCTTGTCCAACCACATTTTGGAAATCTATCGGCACCGGCTTTTCGCCTTCTTTTTCAATATTCAGCGTTTCGGGTTTTTGTCCCGCTTTGTTCATTGCAATAACTTCTTTGACCCTGTCTACCGACATTACAACGAGGTTTGCCGCCATGTTTGGCGCCGACGAATAGGTCATTTCGCGTTTGAATACATCGGTTTTGAAATGATACCAGGTAGCATCGAGTGTTTCGAGGCGGGTTTCTTTCGACGGAAAATCTTTTGTTGCATCAATATAAGCATCTACCTCGTAGTTCATGCAGCATTTGAGCTTGGCACACTGTCCGGCAAGCTTTTGCGGATTGAGCGAAATATCCTGCAAGCGAGCCGAGTTGGTCGATACCGATACAAAATTGCTCATCCACGAAGCGCAGCACAATTCGCGTCCGCAGGGACCGATACCCCCGATTCTGCCGGCTTCCTGTCGCGCTCCGATTTGTTTCATTTCGATGCGTACCTTGAACGAATCTGCCAACACTTTTATCAGCTGGCGAAAATCCACCCGTTCTTCGGCTATATAGTAAAAAATTGCTTTGTTGCCGTCGCCTTGAAATTCCACATCGCCGATTTTCATGTTCAGTTTGAGGTCTTCGGCAATTTGGCGTGCGCGAATCATTGTTTCCTGTTCGCGGGCTTTTGCTTCCTCGTATTTTTCGAGGTCGACTTGGCGTGCTTTGCGATACACCCGGCGCACTTCAATTTTGGCAGGGTCGATATTGTTTTTCCGCATTTGCTGCAATACCAATCGTCCGACGAGGGTAACTTCGCCGATGTCGTGTCCGGGCGAGGCTTCCACAGCTACTATTTCGCCCTTTTCGAGGGGGATTTTGGTGCTGTTGAGAAAATATCCCTTACGCGTATTTTTAAACTGAACTTCCACGAAATCGGTATCGATTATCGTTTCGGGCAGGTCGCACAACCAGTCGAAAACTGCCAGTTTCTTATTGGAATTTCGGCAGCAACCGCTCTGATTCATGCAGCAACCGCCTGTATTGAGTTTGTAATCCATTTTTTTAGTAGAAAGATTTCGGCAAAGATAATTTTTTTCTTCAACCCACACAAGTACAAATCGTTGTCTGTGTTTTCTGCCGGTTACGGATGTGTTTTTAACTTGTATCGAATGGCGATGTACATGGTGTTAAGCAGGAAATTTTATTCCCTCCAAAATTTTAAACAACTCATCCTGCGTTTCGGCGCGGAGCATAGCGATGCGGGTATCGCGGAAGTTAGGAATACCTTTGAACAGCGGGGTAGCAGCTAAATGCCGGCGCGAATGAAGAATGCCTCGCCGTTCATCGAGCAAGGCAATACTATCGAGAACCTGCTGTTTTATTATCGCCATTTTTTCGTCGAAAGAAAGCGGCGGCAGTTCTTTGCCCGTTTGCAGGAAATAACTTATTTCGCGAAAAATCCACGGTCGCCCTATGGCGCCCCGCCCAATCATTACGGCATCTACACCATATCTGTCGAAACACTCCTTGGCTCTTTCGGGCGTAGTTACATCGCCGTTGCCAATAATGGGAATATGTATTCGGGGATTATTTTTCACCTCGCCGATAAGCGTCCAGTCGGCATCACCCTTATACATTTGCGCGCGGGTGCGTCCGTGTATGCTTAGGGCTGCAATGCCGCAATCCTGCAACTGTTCGGCAAGCTCCACAATAATTTTACTGTTATCGTCCCAGCCGAGACGGGTTTTCACAGTTACGGGCAATTTCACCGTTTTTACTACGGCTTGGGTTATTTCGAGCATTTTCGGAATATCGCGCAACAGTCCTGCACCCGCGCCTTTGCCGGCTACTTTTTTTACCGGACAACCAAAGTTGAGGTCGATAATTTCGGGGTGCGCCTCTTCGGCAATGCTTGCGGCTTCGGCAACGGCTTGCGGCTCCCGACCGTAAATTTGAATGGCTACGGGGCGTTCGGAGTCAGCAATGTTAAGTTTTTGTTCGGTGCGCTTCACATTACGGATAAGTGCATCGGCAGACACAAATTCGGTGTAAACCATATCGGCGCCAAAACTCTTGCACAGCAAGCGAAAAGCGGGGTCGGTTACATCTTCCATCGGCGCGAGGAAAAGCGGATATTTCTGAAACTCAATATTGCCAATCTTCATAAGTTAAAAACGGATAACTAAGAACTAAGAATTAAAACTGCAAAAATACGCGCTTTTTGTGGAAAAAAGATTACTTTTGCGACTTGTTTTTTTACGAAAACAATGACTACTATCTTGTTTACCCGATAACTTGTTTTACTACACATGAACTTGAACCAACTTACCGCCATTGCGCCTGTTGATGGGCGTTACCGAAGCAAAACCGAGAGTCTTGCCCTTTATTTTTCCGAATATGCACTGATTCGCTACCGCGTGTTGGTAGAAATTGAATATTTTATTGCCTTGTGCGAATTGCCTTTGTCGCAATTAAAAAACATCGACAGCAATGTGTTTTCTTCGCTTAGGGATATTTATAAGAAATTCTCGGAAGAAGATGCGCAGCAAATAAAAGATATTGAACGCACTACCAACCACGATGTGAAGGCGGTGGAATATTTTATCAAAGAAAAATTCGATGCCGTCGGGTTAACCGGTTACAAGGAATTTATTCACTTCGGATTGACTTCGCAGGACATTAATAACACTGCCATTCCGCTGTCGATAAAAGAAGCGTTGCACGATGTGATTTTCTCAAAAATAGAAGACTTGATTGCCGAATTGACTCGTCGCGCCGAAGAGTGGAGAGATATTCCGATGCTGGCAAAAACGCATGGGCAACCGGCTTCTCCTACACGGTTGGGTAAAGAAATACAAGTGTTTGCGAGTCGCTTGCAAAAGCAGTTTGAGATATTGCAACACATCCCGCTCACGGCAAAATTCGGCGGTGCAACGGGTAATTACAACGCTCATCATGTGGCGTATCCTGCCTACGACTGGAAGGAATTCGGCAATCGGTTTGTGTACGAAAAACTTGGTTTGCAGCGCGAACAGTGGACTACGCAGATTTCTAACTACGACGCATTGGCAGCACTTTTCGACGCTTTGAAGCGTATCAACACGATTATTATCGACCTCGACCGTGATTTCTGGTCGTACATTTCGATGGAGTATTTCAAGCAAAAAATCAAGGCGGGCGAAGTTGGCTCGTCGGCTATGCCACACAAGGTGAACCCGATTGATTTTGAAAATTCGGAAGGAAATCTTGGTATTGCTAATGCTATTTTGGAACATTTGGCGGCAAAACTGCCCATTTCGCGCTTGCAACGCGACCTGACGGACAGTACTGTGCTCCGCAATGCAGGATTGCCTTTTGCCCACACGCTTATTGCCTTGGATAGCACGCTGAAAGGGCTTAACAAGCTCTTGCTCAACGAACAGGCTATTGCTGCCGACCTCAACGACTGTTGGGCGGTGGTGGCAGAAGGTATACAAACCATTCTGCGCCGTGAAGGTTACCCCGAACCTTATGAGGCTCTCAAAGTTCTTACGCGTACCAATGAGGCGATTACCGAGCAATCTATTAAAGCGTTTATCGAAACTTTACATGTTAGCGAGAGCGTTAAGGCGGAATTGCGTGCAATCACGCCGTTTTCGTATACGGGAATTTAACTGAACTAATAGTTAAAAACTCTCAAAACTAAAGAAACAACTCCCAATTCTTAACTCTTAGTTCTAAGTTATTAATTATGAAGAATTTCCTCATTCTCTTTACCCGATTCCTTCCGCCATACAAACGATATGTGGTTGCGAATATTTTATGCAATTTGCTTTCTACCATATTCAGCCTGTTTTCGTTTGGGACGATAATTCCTATTCTGCAAATCCTGTTTGGTATGGAGGGCGAAAACCATTCGTACATTGCATGGGCATGGACAGACAGTTTTAAGGAAATTTTCAACGCTTTGAAAAATAATATATTTTACATCATTGAACAATATATCCAACATCATGGAGCAAGCACCACGCTGCTGATGCTTGGCGTGTTTTTAGTGGTGATGACGCTGATGAAAACCGGATTGATGTTTCTTGCCGGTTATTATATGACGCCTATTCAATACGGCGTATTGCGCGACCTGCGCCGGCGACTGTACGACAAAATTGTAGTTTTGCCTATCGGTTTTTTCTCCGAGGAACGCAAAGGCGATATTATGGCGCGCATGACGGGCGATGTACAGGAAATAGGTAACTCGATAATGAGTTCGCTCGATATTATTTTCAAAAATCCCGTGATGGTGATTATCTACTTAGCCGTGATGCTGTCTATAAGCTGGCAACTCACGCTGTTTGTTCTCGTACTGCTGC
Source organism: Prevotellaceae bacterium (assembly GCA_031271465.1). Classification (GTDB taxonomy): domain Bacteria; phylum Bacteroidota; class Bacteroidia; order Bacteroidales; family Paludibacteraceae; genus JAFGVL01. Next base: position 35,547 of record JAISVR010000005.1, read on the forward strand.
CTATAGGCGGGCTGATTATCGGACGCGTGGGTAAATCGCTTAAAAAACGCTCTATGCGCGGACAGGTGGAAACGGGCGAACTGCTTTCGCAAATTGAAGAAACGCTCGGCGGACTGCGTATTGTAAAGGCTTTCAACGCTGAAGAGAAGGTGCGCGCCCGTTTTTCGGAAATCAACGAGCGAGTGCGCCGCACATTCAACCGCATGAACCGGAAATACATTTTGGCGCATCCGGTAAGCGAATTTCTTGGCACGGCGATTATCGTAATTGTGATGTGGTACGGCGGTACGCTTATTATCAATCAAACAAGTTCAATTACCGCACCGTCGTTTATCTACTATCTGATAATTTTTTACAGCATCATCAATCCTGTAAAAGACATATCGAAAGCCACTTATACCATTCAAAAAGGGCTTGCCTCACTCGATCGTGTAGACGCGATACTGAAAGCTGAAAACCCGATTACGGATAAAAAAGATGCGGTTTCGGTACATGGATTTAAACGCGAAATCGAATTTCGGGCTGTTTCCTTTGCTTATCAGCCCGATGTGTGGGTGTTGCGCGACATCAATCTTAGGATTGAAAAAGGGAAAATGGTGGCGCTTGTAGGACAGTCGGGTTCGGGAAAATCGACCATGGTAGATTTACTTCCGCGTTTCTACGATGTGCAGCAAGGCGAAATTTTGATTGACGGGAAAAATGTGAAGGACATTAAGGTGCACGATTTGCGTGCGCAGATGGGCAATGTGAATCAGGAAGCGATTTTGTTTAACGATTCGTTTTATAATAACATTACCTTCGGTGTGGAACATGCCACGATGGACGAGGTGATTGCTGCGGCGAAAATTGCCAATGCACACAATTTTATCGTGGCAAGCGAAAACGGCTACGAAACTAATATCGGCGACCGTGGGGGTAAACTCTCGGGCGGACAGCGGCAACGCATCAGCATTGCCCGTGCGATACTTAAAAATCCACCCATATTGATACTCGATGAAGCTACTTCGGCACTCGATACGGAAAGCGAAAAACTTGTACAGGAGGCAATTGATAATCTGATGCAAAACCGCACTTCAATAGTGGTTGCCCACCGCCTTTCAACCATCAAGAAAGCCGACCTTATTTGCGTGATGCACGAAGGGCGCATTGTGGAGCGCGGACGACATGACGAACTTATTGCTCTCAATGGTTACTACAAGCGATTGTGTGATATGCAGTCGTTTTAAGAGAATCAGACTTTGCCAAAGTTGCCGCTTGTGTGAAACCGCCCGTTAGGTACCGGTGTTTTTATCATCTTCAACCAATGTATAATTTGCACTTCTTCCTCCTTCTTCTTCCTGTTGCAAAATTCCTTTTTCTATCAAATCTTTAATATCTCTCAGCGCCGTGTCTGAAGATGTTTTTGTTATTTTCGCCCATTTCGAGGAAGTCAGTTTTCCAAAGAAATCGTCAAACAGTTTGTTTATCATCAGGCGTTGTCGCTCATTGATTGATGTTTCTTTGTGCTTCTCCCAAAAGTCTGCCTTTTGCACAATATTTTGCATACCTTCTTCGGTATCAAGCAATGCGTGTTTCAAACAAGTCAAAAACCAAACCAACCATTGCGTTATGTCGCCCTCGCTGTGCTGTTCTGTTTTGAGCGTTTCGTAATAGATATTTTTTTCTTGTTGAATTTGATTTGACAAACTATAAAATCGCTCCGAACTATTTTCACTGCGGGCGAGTAGCATATCCGAAATTGCTCTTGCAATTCGTCCGTTTCCGTCATCGAATGGGTGGATAATGATAAACCAAAAATGCGCAATAGCAGATTTTAAAACAGCGTCAATTATTACGCTATCATCATTTAACCACAGAAGAAATTTATCCATTTCCGCTTTTACATCTTTAGCGGGAACGGCTTCGTAATGCACTCGTTCTTTTCCCATTGCGCCCGAAACGATTTGCATTTCTTCGCTGCGATATTGCGCAACTTCGATTTTATACATTCCGCTATAACCTGTTGGAAAAAGCGCGGCGTGCCAGCCAAATAATCTTTCTTCGGTAAGCGGTTTTTTGAAATTCTGCGTAGCATCAAGCATCATTTCTACAACTCCGTCAACATTTCGAGGAGAGGAAACAAGTCCTGCCGTATTTATTCCCAAACGACGAGCGATAGAAGAACGAACTTGTTCGTAATTCAACTTTTCGCCCTCTATTTCCGACGATTTGAGTACATCAAGCGTAAGCATTTCAAGATTTTTTTCCTCTTTCGACGAAAACCCCAATGATTGAACTTGTCCTAAAATTTTGCCCTGTAAAAGACGAACTTCTCCCAATGCCGCACTCACAGCCGCATTTTGCCAACTGAAATCTGTCCAATTTTTGTATTGATAAATGTATTTAGCCATATCAAACTAATTATGCGGTAAAAGTATAAAGTATTTTCCGCATTTTTGCGGCGAATAAACTGTTTTTTTACCGCAAAATTATTTAATTATTTAATTTTCAGTCAATTAATTTAAAATCGGTGGATAGTAATGATTATCTTTTGTCGTTTGCTTTCAAAACGATTATCTCTGTCTTTTTCTCCACTCGTTACAAATTCATATACAAATCCGGTTACCATCAATTCGAACTCCCCGAACCCGACACATTCCCTTTAGCATCCGATTTATTGATAAAAGCAATGCGTTCTGCCTTGGCAATAAAACCGGGGTCTATTTCCAAGCCCATGCCGGGTGTGGTAGGTACTTTTATTTTTCCATCTACGATTTTAAAATCGGGCGTGTACCACGAAGGCGTTTCCTGCGATTTACGCCAGGGATATTCCATCATCGGCAAGGCATTTTTTGTACAGGAAGCAAATTGCAAAATATTGACCGAAGTTGCGCGGGTTTGTGTGTTATGCGGAACAATATTTATACCCATTCGTTCGGCAAGACGAGCCACTCGTATGGTGCGGATAAGTCCGCCGTTGTAGTTGATGTCGGGCTGAACAATGCTCATCATGTGGTTCTTTAAACCCCACCAGAAAAGCCACAGGCTTGAATCCTGTTCGCCGGCGGCAATCGGAATATTCAGTGCTTTGGCAACCGCTTGCGTGTCCGAAAGCAGTTGAAACGGACAAGGTTCTTCAAAAAATGAATAATTCAGGCTTTCGAGCATTCGTCCCACTTCGATAGCTTCTTTTACGGTATACGAACCGTTGGCATCGGCAGCAAGGATAATATCGTTGCCCAACTGTTTGCGCGAAAGTTCGAGCAGTGTTTTTGTGCGATTCGGGTAGGGGTCGTATTTTTGCATGCGCCCGCCGATTTTGAATTTCACGGATTTTGCTCCCGTTTCTTCCACACCACGCGCATAAATGGCAATTTCCTCTTCGGCAGTCAGTTCGCGCGCCGAGCCGGATAGATAAACAGGAATTTCGTTGCGCCACACGCCGCCCAAGAGTTCTCCGACGGGTTTACGGGCAATTTTTCCCAACATATCGAGCACGCTTTGCTCCACATACGCCACCGGACACCACAGAGCCAAACCCGCCAGTTTGTAGTTGGCACGATAAACCGAATCGACCAGCGTTTCAATATCGCGGGCATCTTTGCCGATAAAATGCGGGGCAATCAATCGTTCGAAAATAGGCAGGAAATCAATAATTTGTTTGGTACCGATAAGACCTTCCGCGCCATCTTTGGAACGGGTGCGTACAAAATAGTTCGAGCCGTTTTTCAACAGTTCGATTGATTCGATAATAACCGGCGACGAGATTTGTCCATGCAAATTAAACATCGGAGCCGTGAAATCGGCTTCATTGAAATCGAGCGAAACTGTACTTCTTTTTTCTACATTGGTAAGAGCAGATAATTGTTGCGGTATGGCAGCTAATGCGGCGCTTGCAGCAGCGGTTTTCAACCATTGACGGCGTGTAAATTTCATAGGGATTGATTTTTATTGTTTTTTAGTTCACCGCAAAGATAAAAAAATATGCTTATCCGTAAAACTACCCCAAAAAACAATAGTTAGCTTCGCTGAACGCTGTTTCGGTGCCATGCACCTGAATAGTTAATGTGTTTTTTTATTTCTACAACTATTTACGGCACGCTGTACCTTTATTATAAAATAGGATAACTGCAGCGCAGCATATTTTTGTAGCCAATTTAAGTAAGCTGCGGAGCTGCGTAATTTAATGTTGGGTAGTTTTGAGGATAAGCATTTAAAAAAATTATGCTTTATCGATAAACTTAATAAATCGATTGTCGTTGCTCAACAACCTGTAAGCAATGCCGACAGAGCAGTGCAAATCTGAACTAAATAATCATTACGCCATAATTGCTCCATTTGCACCGTGTAAATACACTGAATTTATTAAACTCACTATGTTTTCACATTGAAATGCACGGAATTTGCTAAACTCACTCTATTTTGAAAGGGAAAACATAACAATTATAGAATAATTAATATATTTGCACAGAAAAAAATAAAAAACTTTTAAAATTTAATAGAATGGAAGAAAAAGAAGCGAAAAAAGCAAAAAAAAGCAACCTGCCCGGCAAGGAAGCCGACCTGAACACCGTTGCCACAGAAGTTGCAGCCGTGTGGGTGAAACATCCGAAAATCACCCTGTTGTGGACCGATGCAGAAAAATTCGAGCAGGCAGTAACTACTTTTGGTACATCATATGCCGAACGCGAAGATGCCAAAGGTACCCGACAAGGCGTAACACAAAGCCTCAAAGAATTAAACAGCGAAATAAACAACTCTGTTGAGCAGCTGAAAGTTTATTTGGCAGCAACTTACAGCAAAAAAACAGCAGCAGCTCATTATGCAAGCCTGGGCATTGTAAAAGAGAAAAGCGGCTACAAATTACCGGTAGATAACGACCGCAGACTCTACGCCATGGAGCAGCTAATTAAAGGATTAGAGCAACACGGATTGAGCGAAGGCAAACTCGGTACAGCCTACTGGAGAGAAATAGCAACGCGTTTTGCCCAGCTGAAAAAACAGGCGGCAGAAGCAGACAAAAATTCTGCCCGGCATGTAAGCATCAAAGCCGAGCAAAAAGTACAGATACGCAAAACTCTCAATGCGCTGATAAGCGTTATCAAAGGAAACTACCCCGATACCTGGAAAGAAGAACTGCGGGTATGGGGCTTTCAGAAAGAAAAATATTAAAAACCTGTCCCAGCCCCCCTTTAGGTAAAAGTATTTTTACCACAAAGTTCACTAAGTTGTACGCAAAGAGCACAAAGAATTATTATCAATCATTTGTGCTCTTTGTCATTTTTCTTTGCAACCCTTGTGGTAAAGTTTTTTTTTGAATTTTAAGACAGCCTCGATATTAAAGCCATAGTTGTAGTTAATTCAAGTTGCTACCTAATTAAAATTACAGCTCGGTAGAAAAAGTGTTCCTGCATAAACCGGCATTCCGTTAGGAATGCAACCTTATTTTGTATAGTTAATAGTTTCTTCAATAATTCTTGTTCAGCCATTTGAGCATTTCTTCGGGCGTTTTATGGCGGCGACGGCGAGCGTAATCGATAAGCTGCTCGGGCGAGATTTTGCCGATGTTGAAATAATGCGCTTCGGGGTGAGCGATGGTGATGCCGCAGATGGAAGCACCGGGTATCATGGCTCCGTTTTTGGTGAGTTGAATACCTATTTCACTGAGCGGAAGAATAGGTTGCAGGTCGAAAATAACCGACTGGTCGGGTAGGGAAGGGTAGCCCACTGCGGGACGAATGCCCGTGTAACGCGCTTTAAGCATATCGGCAATGCTCAGCTTCTCGTTTGCTGCGTAGCCCCAATACTGTTTACGGATTTTTTCGTGCAGCCATTCGGCAGCAGCTTCAACAAGGCGGTCGGCAAGAGTTTTTACAAGAATGGCGTTGTAGTGATCATTTTGAGCTTCAAAGTTGCGTGCCAAATCGTCAGCACCGTGCACCACGACGGCAAACGAACCGCAATAATCTGCCGCAGGCGATACAAAATCGCAAAGCGACCAATATATGCCGTCCCTGCTAAATTCCTGCTGTCGGAGCGTAGGCAGGTAAATTTCTTTTTCTTGATAAAAAAATACGATACCTTCGTTGCGACTCTGTGCGGGAAACAGTCCAACAATGCCTTTTGCAGCAAGCTGTCCGCTTATTTGCTTCAATAATGCCAATGCGTCGCGATAAAGCGATAAAGCTTCACGGGCTTTGGGGCGGTCTGTTTCGGAAAATCCTTGCAACCATGTGGTGGAGCAAGCTTCGCAATCGCACAAGGCAGAGTTTATGTTATCGTATTTTCCGCTTAATTTCCAAGCCGAAAAGAAAAACCGCCAGTCGATGTAAGCTACAAGCTCATCGATTGAAATGTCGTTCAAAATGGTGATTCCGAGCGCATTCGGTTTAGTAGGGATATATGTATATTTATTTTTCAATAGCTAAAAAAATTATTCCTTAGTCAAAAAACTTTTTTACAAAAGCTTTTATAAATCCGAAACCGTAGCCAAAGAGTTGTGTAAACGAAGTTACAACAGACAATAAGCCGATTTTTAAACTTTTGTTTTTTAAGGAAGAATCGATAAAAATAAGCAAACAAAACAGCAAAACAGGTAAAATTAATAACGGAATGAAAACACTTGCAACAAGCAATAAAAGCACTCCGATACTAAACACAGCCGGCAGGAAATGAACAATTTTCAATGCGCCCGGATAATCGGGATGTCGTTGCCACAAAGCAATACGAGCCTCGCCCGAATGTTTTACCTGCTTGAAAAACTGTTGCAGGTCAGTTCGGCGTTTGTGATACACGGTGGCGTTTTGCAACAATCGAACGGAGTAACCCGCTTTGTAAAGCCGAATGCTCAGGTCAATATCTTCGCCGTAACGCATGGCAGCAAAACCTCCTATGGCTTCGAAAGCTGTTTTGCCCACACCGAGGTTAAAACTCCGCGGATGAAATCGCTCCATCTGTTTTTTCCCACCACGAATACCGCCGGTAGTAAAAAAAGAAGTCATAGCATAATTAACCGCCTTTTGCATGTCCGAAAACGAAGTATCTGCCGCATCGGCACCGCCAAAAGCATCGCAATAGTTATCTGTAAGTTCCGTGCGCACATTTCGTAAGTATTCGCGGGGCACAATCACATCAGAATCCAGAATTATCAGGTAGTTACCGCTGCTATGCCTTGCGCCGTAGTTGCGGCTGTCACCCGGACCCGAATTTTCCTTATAGAAATAATGCAAGTTCAGCCGGTCGGTATATTTTTTACACACATCCTCGCAGGAAATAGTTGAACCGTCTTCTACCACCACCACTTCAAAATCGCTGTCAGTTTGTGCAGTTAAGCTGTGCAGCAACTCGTCAATTTCGTCGGGACGATTGTAAACCGGTATAACTATTGAAAAATTCAGCATGGACAATCTCGTCGTTTTTATTTCAAGTCGAAACCAATATCGGAACGGAAATATTTTTTATCGTAAGTAATAATATTTGCATTTTTAAAAGATTGAGCCAAAGCTTCCTCTTTCGTGTTACCATACGAACTGACGGCAATAACGCGCCCGCCGTTGCTAACAATTTTGCCGTCAATCATAGTTGTTCCGGCGTGAAAAACGATGCTATCCTGTACCTTGTCCAAACCGGTAATAACCTTTCCTTTTTCAAAAGCTTCGGGGTAACCGCCCGACACAAGCATCACCGTAACTGCATAGCGCGGATCAATTTCAAGCGATTTTTCATCAAGATTTCCTGCTGCCACCCCTTCGAGCAGTTCCACCAAATCGGATTTTATACGCAACATTACCGCTTCCGTTTCCGGGTCGCCCATACGCGCGTTGTATTCAATAGTATAAGGCTCGCCGTTCACGCTAATCAGTCCGAAAAAAATAAACCCTTTGTAATCAATATTCTCCGAACGAAGACCTTCGACAGTCGGTTTAATAATCCGTTCCTCCACCTTTTGCATAAATAAATTGTCGGCAAACGAAACGGGCGAAACGGCACCCATTCCGCCGGTATTCAATCCTGTGTCGCCCTCGCCAATACGCTTGTAATCTTTTGCCACAGGAAGAATTTTGTAGTGTTCGCCATCGGTAAGTACAAAAACCGAACATTCGATACCCGACAAAAATTCCTCAATAACCACGGTTTTGCTTGCCGCACCAAATTTGCCTTCAAGCATATTTTTCAGTTCGGCAATAGCTTCGTTTAAATCATTGATAATCAACACACCTTTGCCGGCAGCCAGTCCGTCGGCTTTAAGTACAAAAGGAGCTTCGAGGCTTTGTAAAAATGCGATTCCATTGTCGATAGAATCTGTCGTAACACTCAAATATTTTGCCGTTGGGATATTGTGGCGCATCATAAATTGCTTGGAAAAATCCTTACTCCCTTCAAGTTGCGCACCCGTTTTAGAAGGTCCAATCACGGGAATATGGTGCAGCGATTCGTCGTTTTTGAAAAAATCGTAAACCCCTTTTACCAGCGGATCCTCGGGACCCACTACCACCATGTCGATATCTTTGTCGATAACAGCTTTTTTTAGTCCCTCAAAATTATCGGCAGCAATCGGCAGATTTGTACCGGCATTTGAAGTTCCCGCGTTTCCGGGCGCAATATAAAGGTTTTTTACTTTGGGGCTTTGCCCTATTTTCCATGCGATAGCGTGCTCCCTACCGCCCGAGCCGAGAAGAAGAATATTCATTGTGAAATTTAATTTTTGACAGAGAGCGCAAAGGTAATGAAAAAACAATCACAAAAGGGATATTTATTTTTTAAAAAACTTTGGTAGATAAAAATGAATATCTATCTTTGCAGCCCGAATTTTTATAAAACAGTAATTTATTTAAACAAAAATAACAGGTATTAATCATGATTGTAGTTCCCGTAAAAGAAGGCGAAAACATCGAAAAAGCGTTGAAGAAATTCAAGAGAAAATTTGAAAAAACAGGTGTAGTAAAAGAACTTCGCCGTCGTCAATGTTTTGATAAGCCATCGGTGGTTAACCGCGAGGCAAAGATGCACGCTATTTATGTACAGCAATTGCAACGCACTGCTGAATAATTAAAAAAAGAACTTTTTTCCATACGAAAGTTCTTTCTTCGTGCAGTACAATTTCTTGACACATTATGATAGTCGAAAAATTTCTGCAATATTTACAGTATGAGAAAAATTATTCCTCTCATACTGTTTTGTCGTATAAAAATGATTTAGAGCAATTTCGAATCTTTTTAGAGAGTCGTTATGAAGAGCTAAGCCTTGTGCAAACAAGCAGCAATCACATTAGAGAATGGATTGTAGAATTGATGGAAAATGGTTTGACAGCTCGTTCGGTGAACCGGAAAATTTCATCGTTGAAATCTTTTTTTAAATTTTTGGTACAAGAAAAATGTATTAAGACCAACCCGATTAAAAATTTGATCGTACCTAAAATGAAAAAAGCTTTACCGGCTTTCTTTAAAGAAAAAGAAGTAAATAAAGCAGTATCGGAGTTGATAACAGGTAATGCTTTCGAGCAGCAGCGCGATCGACTCATTATCGAATTGCTTTTTGAAACCGGATTGCGAGTATCGGAGTTGGTGAATATTAATGATTCTGACATCGATTTCCATAAAGAAAGTTTGCGAGTAATAGGAAAACGCAATAAAGAGCGGATAATTCCGATTGGCGAAAAAATGCTGTTGTTGCTATCCAATTATATCGATTGTCGCAATCGTGAAATTCCGAGAGAAAATTCGCGTTTGTTTGTTCGAGCCGATGGCAAGGAGTTGTATGTAAAGTTAGTATACAATGTAGTGCGAAATAATATGTCGCAAGTAAGTTCGCTAAGCAAAACAAGCCCTCATGTGTTGCGACATACATTTGCTTCCAGTTTATTGAACAATGGAGCCGATTTGAATGCTGTAAAAGAATTGCTTGGACATAGTAACTTGGCTGCCACAGAAATTTATACGCACACATCATTTGAGCAATTAAGAGAAATTTATAAACATGCTCATCCACGAGCACATTAAAATAATATAAGGAGGAAAAATTATGGACATAAAAATTCATGCAATTCACTTCGACATTTCGAGCCAGTTGGAAGCACATGCTAATAAAAAAGTGGTAAAATTGGCAAAATTGAGCGACGACATTTTAAGTGTTGATGTATTTCTCAAAGTAGTGAAACCCGAATCGGCAGTCAACAAAGAAGCCGAAATCAAGGTGAAAGTTCCAAACACAGAGTTTTTTGCTGCTAAAGTAACTAACTCGTTTGAAGAAAGTATCGATTCTGCTATTGAAGCTATCGAGAAGCAAATTGTCAAGTTTAAAGAAAAATTGCGCTCGAAATAAAAAAATGATTATTTTTTTTGCAATTAAAAATTAATAGTCTATCTTTGCAACCCGTTTTAGCAGAGTAGTGTTAAAACGGTTTTTAATGCGCTCTTATAAATATTGCTTTTTAAAGCATTTAAGCCTCTTTAGCTCAGTTGGCCAGAGCACGTGATTTGTAATCTCGGGGTCGTTGGTTCGAATCCGACAAGAGGCTCAAAGGGTAGTTACCAGAGTGGCCAAATGGGGCAGACTGTAAATCTGCTGGCTTACGCCTTCGGTGGTTCGAATCCATCACTACCCACCACTTGACGAAAAGTGAGAAATGAAATTCAGTTTTCGGTTATTTTTGCGGAAGTAGCTCAGTTGATAGAGCATCAGCCTTCCAAGCTGAGGGTCGCGGGTTTGAGCCCCGTCTTCCGCTCATTTTTTTTGAATAATGCTGTTATAGCTCAGTGGTAGAGCACTTCCTTGGTAAGGAAGAGGTCTCGGGTTCAAGTCCCGATAACAGCTCAGCAAAAGGGATTTTTTAAGAAACACATAATTTAAAACTAATAAACAATTTTCGTTATGGCAAAAGAACATTTTGACAGGTCGAAACCCCATGTTAACATCGGTACAATTGGACATGTTGACCATGGTAAGACTACTTTGACCGCTGCTATCACAACTGTGTTGGCAAAAAGAGGTCTTTCCGAAATGCGTTCGTTCGATTCTATCGACAATGCTCCGGAAGAAAAAGAGCGTGGTATTACAATCAATACTTCGCATGTTGAGTATCAAACCGCTAACCGCCACTATGCGCATGTTGACTGTCCAGGTCACGCCGACTATGTGAAAAACATGGTTACCGGTGCTGCTCAGATGGACGGTGCTATCATCGTAGTTGCTGCGACTGATGGTCCTATGCCACAAACTCGTGAGCATATCCTTTTAGCTCGTCAGGTAAATGTACCTCGTATCGTTGTGTTCATGAACAAATGCGATATGGTTGACGATGCTGAAATGCTTGACTTGGTAGAAATGGAAATGCGTGAACTTCTTTCATTCTATGAATTCGATGGTGATAATACTCCAGTAATTCGCGGTTCTGCACTTGGTGCGTTGAACGGTGTTTCCGAGTGGGAAGATAAAGTAATGGAATTAATGGACGCTGTTGATACATGGATTCCACTTCCTCCACGCGAAATTGATAAACCATTCTTGATGCCTGTTGAAGATGTATTCTCTATCACAGGTCGTGGAACAGTTGCTACAGGTCGTATCGAAACAGGTATCATCAAAACCAGTGAAGAAGTTCAAATTATTGGTTTAGGAGCTGAAGCTAAAAAATCGGTTGTTACCGGTGTGGAAATGTTCCGCAAAATTCTTGACGAAGGTCAAGCCGGCGATAATGTTGGTCTTTTGCTTCGCGGTATTGATAAAGACGAAATCAAACGCGGTATGGTTATCTGCCATCCGGGTAAAATTACCCCTCACACTAAATTCAAAGCTGAGGTGTATATCTTGAAAAAAGAAGAAGGTGGTCGTCATACTCCATTCCACAATAAATATCGTCCGCAATTCTACATCCGTACATTGGATGTAACCGGTGAAATCACTCTTCCGGAAGGAACAGAAATGGTAATGCCGGGCGATAACTTGACAATCAATGTTGAATTGATTTACCCAGTAGCATGTAATGTAGGTCTTCGCTTCGCTATCCGCGAAGGTGGTCGTACGGTAGGTGCGGGTCAGATTACCGAAATTGTCGAGTAATAACTAAGTAAGAAGTTGAGAATGAAAATTGAGAGCGATTTCAATTTTCATTCTCAATAATATACGGGTGTAGCTCAGTTGGTAGAGCATCGGTCTCCAAAACCGAGTGTCGTGCGTTCGAGTCGTACCTCCCGTGCAAAAATCGAAATTCGAGATGAAGAAAATTATTAACTATATCAAAGAGGCTTATTCAGAGCTTGCCCATAAGGTTTCTTGGCCTACCCGTCAGGAACTGATGAACAGTGCAGTTGTTGTCTTAGTTGCTTCCCTAATTATCGCAATTGTTGTTTGGGTTATGGACTTGGGCTTTGAGAATTTGATGACCTTAATTTACAACAAGGTACTCTAATAGAGGGAGGTAGAAAAAACTATGTCGGAAACAGCAAAGAAGTGGTATGTACTTCGCGCCATTAGTGGCAAAGAGAGCAAGGTAAAAGAGTATATTGAGGCAGAAATGCGTAACTCCGATCTTGGTCAATATGTTTCTCAAGTATTGATACCAACCGAAAAGGTGTACCAGATACGCAACGGGAAAAAAATTACGAAAGAACGCAGTTATCTTCCCGGTTATGTGTTGATTGAGGCTACTCTTGTAGGTGAAATTCCCCATCGTTTGAGAAATGTTCCTAATGTGATGGATTTTTTGGGAGCGAATAAAAATTCGAAAGAACCAATACCCCTCCGTCAATCAGAAGTCAATCGAATTTTAGGTTCGGTTGATGAACTTCAAGAAACAGATGAAGATTTCGCGACTCCTTATTTTGTCAATGAAAATGTAAAAGTGATCGTAGGTCCTTTTTCAGGTTTTAGCGGCGTTATTGAGGAAGTTAACAACGAGAAGAAAAAGCTGAAAGTTATGGTTAAAATTTTTGGGCGAAAAACCCCGCTCGAATTAGGTTTCACTCAGGTAGAAAAGGAATAGTTTGTTGAATTTGTTACGCTCAAAAAATCCCTTTTCAAAAAAAATTACAAAAATCAATTATTATGGCTAAAGAAGTTGCTGGACTTATAAAATTACAGATTAAGGGCGGTGCTGCAAACCCATCGCCTCCGGTAGGACCTGCATTAGGTTCCAAGGGTATTAATATCATGGAGTTTTGCAAGCAATTTAATGCCAGGACTCAGGATAAAGCAGGTAAAGTATTGCCTGTTGTTATCACTTATTATGCCGACAAGTCGTTTGATTTTATTGTAAAAACTCCTCCTGTTGCAATCCAGTTGATGGAAGTTGCAAAACTCAAAGGAGGTAGTGCAGAGCCTAACCGTAAAAAAGTAGCGGAAGTTACTTGGGAACAGGTGAAGGCTATTGCAGAAGATAAAATGACAGACTTGAACTGTTTCAGTGCCGAGGCGGCAATGAAAATGGTGGCAGGTACAGCGAGAAGTATGGGTATTGCTGTTAAAGGCACATTTCCCGGAATTAATTAATTAAACTTCAATTGAACAGATGAGTAAACTTACAAAAAATCAAAAGTTAGCTTTTGCAAAAATTGAAGCAGGGAAAAGCTATTCTCTTAAAGAAGCTTCGGCGTTGGTGAAGGAAATTACTGCAACCAAATTTGATGCTTCGGTAGATGTAGATGTGCGTTTAGGAGTTGATCCTCGTAAAGCTAACCAAATGATTCGTGGCGTAGTGTCCCTGCCCCACGGAACAGGCAAAGTGGTAAGAGTCTTAGCATTGTGTACTCCCGACTTGGAGGCAGAGGCTAAAGCAGCCGGAGCCGACTATGTTGGTCTTGATGAATACATCGAAAAAATAAAAGGAGGTTGGACCGATATTGATGTTATCATCACTCAGCCTGCTATCATGGGTAAAATCGGAGCTTTGGGAAAAGTGCTTGGTCCTCGCGGATTGATGCCGAACCCTAAAAGCGGAACCGTAACCAATGAGATAGGCAAGGCGGTAGCAGAAGTAAAAGGCGGTAAAATCGATTTTAAAGTAGATAAATTCGGTATTGTGCATACATCAATTGGCAAGGTGTCATTTACTCCCGAGCAAATTGTAGATAATGCTAAAGAATTTATTTCCACTTTGATAAAGATGAAACCTTCTTCAGCTAAAGGTACTTATGTGAAAAGCATCTATCTTTCGAGTACTATGAGTCCGGGTATTAAAATTGACCCCAAAACGGTAGAAGAAATTTAATAAATTGAACTTATGAAAAAAGAAGATAAAGGCTTAATCATAGACCAAATTAAAAATACAATCGACGAATACAGTCATTTGTATTTGGCTGATATCGGCGGTTTGGACTCTGTTCAAACGAGTGATTTACGCCGCTTATGCTACAAGAAAGATGTTAAATTGGTGGTAGTGAAAAACACCCTTCTCCGAAAAGCGTTAGAAGCATCGGAAGTAGATTATTCCCAATTGTTTGAAGTATTGAAAGGTGAAACATCCATTATGTTGTCTAACAATGGAAATGATCCTGCAAAACTGATTAAAGAATTTTCGAAAACTAATGAAAAGCCGGTATTAAAGGCTGCTTATGTGGAAGAAAGTTTCTATATCGGTGCCAACCAGTTGGAAGTTTTGGTTAACATCAAGAGTAAAAATGAACTTATCGGCGACATTATTGGCTTATTACAGTCGCCTGCTAAGAATGTCGTATCCGCACTCCAATCAGGAGGTAATACTATCCACGGCGTGTTAAAAACATTAGCCGAGAGATAAATAATTAATAAATAAAAATAATATAAACTTACATTAAAAAATAAGTAAAATGGCAGATTTGAAAGCTTTTGCAGAACAATTGGTTAACTTGACAGTTAAAGAAGTAAACGAGTTAGCTCAAATTTTGAAAGACGAATATGGTATTGAACCAGCCGCAGCCGCAGTTGCTGTAGCAGCCGGTCCTGCAGCTGGCGGTGAAGCCGCCGCTGAAGAAAAAACCTCGTTCGATGTAATCCTTAAAGCGGCAGGTGCCAATAAATTGGCAATTGTTAAAGCCGTAAAAGAGTTGACAGGTCTTGGTTTGAAAGAAGCTAAAGACTTGGTAGACGGTGCTCCTTCGGCAATCAAAGAAGGTGTTACCAAAGACGAAGCCGAGGCTTTGAAAAAAGCTCTTGAAGAAGGCGGAGCCGAGGTTGAGCTTAAATAAGGAATGCTCCTGAAAAGGAGTGCGGTTTAGAATCCCGCCGTGCGGGACTCTAAACCTTTTTATGTATTAATCAACTAAGTTCCAATTAATATCTTTGACAAATGTCTTTAATCGCTGAAAATCAAAGAATTAACTTTGCTTCAACTAAAAGTCCGCTTAAGTATCCGGATTTTCTTGAAGTTCAATTGAAATCCTTTAAGGATTTTTTCCAACTTGATACTCCTGCCGAAAAAAGAAAAAATGAAGGCTTGTATAAAGTATTTGCTGAAAACTTTCCAATAGCAGATACTCGTAATAACTTTATACTCGAGTTTCTCGACTATTATGTAGATCCGCCTCGTTACACAATCGAAGAGTGTATAGCGCGTGGGTTGACTTATAGTGTACCGTTAAAAGCGAAACTCAAATTGTATTGTACCGACCCTGAACACGAAGATTTCGATACCGTGATTCAGGATGTGTATCTTGGTCCGATTCCTTATATGACGGCTAAGGGTACTTTTGTCATTAATGGTGCCGAGCGTGTGGTTGTATCGCAATTGCATCGTTCGCCCGGTGTGTTTTTCGGACAAAGTGTACATGCTAACGGTACCAAATTATATTCTGCGCGAATTATTCCTTTCAAAGGTTCGTGGATAGAGTTTGCAACAGACATCAACAATGTGATGTATGCGTATATTGATCGCAAGAAGAAATTGCCGGTTACTACGCTTCTGCGCGCTATCGGCTTTGAAAGTGATAGAGATATTCTTGAAATTTTTGGTCTTGCCGAGGAATTCAAGGTAAATAAGACCAATTTGAAGAAAGCAGTTGGTCGCAAACTTGCTGCTCGTGTACTTAAAACATGGGTAGAAGATTTCGTAGATGAAGATACCGGTGAGGTAACAACTATCGAGCGAAACGAAATTATTATCGACCGGGAAACCGTTATCGAAAATGATCATCTCGACGAAATTCTCGACTCGGGTACGCAAGCTATTTTATTGCATAAAGAAGATCAGAATCTGAACGACTTTGCAATAATTTATAATACGCTGCAAAAAGACCCAAGTAACTCGGAGAAAGAAGCTGTGTTGTACATCTATCGTCAGTTGCGAAACGCAGAACCTGCCGACGATGCAACAGCTCGTGAGGTTATCAATAGTTTGTTTTTCTCTGAAAAACGCTACGATTTGGGTGATGTGGGTCGCTATCGAATTAACAAAAAGCTCAATCTTGCAACCGAGATAGATGTGCGGGTATTGACTAAGGAAGATATTATTGAGATAATCAAATATCTGATTCAACTTATCAACTCGAAAGCCGATGTGGATGATATTGACCACCTTAGTAACCGTCGTGTGCGTACGGTTGGCGAACAATTGAACAACCAATTTGGTGTAGGATTGGCGCGTATGGCTCGTACTATTCGTGAGCGTATGAATGTGCGCGATAACGAAGTATTTACGCCGATTGACTTGATTAATGCGAAAACTATTTCGTCGGTAATCAATTCGTTTTTTGGTACCAATGCCTTGTCGCAATTTATGGACCAAACCAATCCGTTGGCTGAAATTACTCACAAACGCCGTATGTCGGCACTTGGTCCCGGTGGTCTTTCGCGTGAGCGTGCAGGTTTCGAAGTTCGAGATGTACACTATACACACTACGGTCGCCTTTGTCCGATTGAAACACCGGAAGGTCCGAACATTGGTTTGATTTCGTCGCTTTGCGTATATGCTAAAATCAATGAACTCGGATTTATCGAAACTCCTTACCGCAAGGTGGAGAATTCTAAGGTAGATGTTTCTGAAGCTGGAATTGTCTATATCACTGCCGAAGAAGAAGAAGGTAAAATTATAGCACAAGGTAATGCACCGCTTAATGATAATGGTACTTTTGTAAACAACCGTGTAAAATCGCGCATGGAAGCAGATTTTCCTGTTGTTGCACCCTCAGAAGTTCAGTTGATGGATGTGTCGCCGACTCAGATTGCTTCTATCGCCGCTTCGTTGATCCCATTTTTGGAACATGACGATGCTAACCGTGCTCTCATGGGTTCGAACATGATGCGCCAGGCAGTACCTTTATTGCGTTGTGAAGCTCCAATTGTGGGTACCGGCATTGAAGGTCAGCTCGTGGAAGATTCGCGCACACAGATTACTGCTGAAAAACAAGGCGTGATAGAATTTGTCGATGCAACTTGTATCAAAGTTCGTTATGAGAGAAGCGAAGACGAAGAATTTGTAAGTTTTGAATCAAACCTTGTTACTTATAACTTGCCAAAATTCCAAAAAACAAATCAAAGTACAACAATCGACCTTCGTCCAATTGTGAAGCGTGGCGATAAAGTTATGCCCGGACAAATACTCACTGAGGGTTATTCGACCGAAAAAGGCGAACTGGCTATCGGTAAAAATTTGCTTGTAGCATTCATGCCTTGGAAAGGTTACAACTTTGAAGATGCTATTGTAATTAATGAGCGTGTGGTAAAAGACGATGTGTTCACTTCTGTGCATGTTGATGAATACGCTCTTGAGGTGCGAGAAACCAAGCGTGGTATGGAAGAATTAACTTCCGATATTCCGAATGTAAGTGAGGAAGCAACCAAAGATTTGGACGAAAACGGTATTATTCGTATAGGTGCCCATGTGTTGCCCGGTGATATTTTGATAGGTAAAATTACTCCGAAAGGAGAATCAGACCCATCGCCCGAAGAAAAACTGCTTCGTGCCATTTTCGGCGACAAAGCCGGCGATGTGAAAGATGCATCATTAAAAGCAACGCCTTCGCTTTCGGGTGTAATTATTGGTAAAAGTTTATACTCCAAGGCTATCAAAAATCGTAAATCGAAATTACTTGATAAAGCTGCTTTGCCAAAATTAGACGAAGAATTTGATACCGAAGTAGCAAACTTGAAAGCGATGTTGATAGACAAATTAATAGCACTTACCAAGGATAAAACTTCGCAGGGAGTAAAAGATTATTTGGGTAATGAAATCATCGCGAAAGGAGCGAAATTCACCCAGAAATCTTTAAACGAAATGGATTTCACAACTGTCCATATTACTAAATGGACTACCGATACGCATAAAAACGAGTTGATTCGTGATGTGATTGTTAATTTCTTGAAAAAATACAAAGAACTTGATGCTCAACTCAAACGCAAGAAATTTAATATTACTATTGGGGACGAACTTCCTGCCGGAACTGTTCAATTAGCAAAAGTATATATTGCTAAAAAACGCAAAATTCGCGTAGGCGATAAAATGGCAGGTCGTCACGGAAACAAAGGTATTGTTTCTCGTATCGTTCGTCAAGAAGATATGCCATTCTTGGAAGATGGAACACCGGTTGACATTGTGTTGAATCCGCTTGGGGTACCTTCGCGTATGAACTTGGGACAGATTTTTGAAACTGTACTTGGTTGGGCAGGTAAAAAAATAGGCGTGAAATTTGCAACTCCGATTTTCGATGGTGCAAGTATCGATGACTTAAACGAATGGACAGATAAAGCCGGAGTGCCGCGCTATGGTCGTACTTTCTTGTGCGATGGCGGAACCGGTATGCGTTTTGACCAGCCAGCTACCGTGGGTGTGATTTATATGCTCAAACTCGGACACATGGTTGATGATAAAATGCATGCTCGTTCTATCGGACCTTACTCGCTCATTACGCAACAACCTTTGGGTGGTAAGGCACAATTTGGAGGTCAGCGTTTCGGAGAAATGGAAGTTTGGGCACTCGAAGCTTTCGGTGCAGCTCATATCTTGCAGGAAATTCTTACGGTGAAATCAGACGATGTGATGGGTCGTGCACGCGCTTATGAAGCTATCGTGAAAGGCGAAACTATGCCTACCCCGGGTATTCCGGAATCGCTTAATGTGTTGTTGCACGAATTACGCGGATTAGGATTAAGTATTAATTTAGATTAAAAATTGCAAGTAAACAAGATACAAGTAGACGAGTAAGCAAGAATGTGCCTCGTTTACTTGTTTACTCAAAATTCGTTTACTCAAAAATAAGTTATTTTTATGGCTTTCAGAAAAGATAATAAGGCTAAAAGTAATTTTAGTAAAATTTCTATTGGACTGGCTTCTCCCGAAGAAATCTTGGAGCTGTCGAGTGGTGAGGTATTGAAGCCCGAAACCATCAACTATCGTACTTATAAACCGGAGCGTGATGGTTTGTTTTGTGAACGCATTTTTGGTCCGATAAAAGACTACGAATGTCATTGTGGCAAATACAAGCGTATTCGTTACAAAGGCATCGTGTGCGACCGTTGTGGGGTAGAAGTAACCGAGAAAAAAGTGCGTCGCGAACGCATGGGACACATTCAATTGGTGGTACCTGTGGCTCATATTTGGTATTTCCGTTCGTTGCCCAATAAAATGGGTTACTTGCTTGGTATGCCAACCAAAAAGATGGACTCAATCATTTATTATGAAAAATATGTGATTATTCAAGCCGGTATTTTGGAATCGCAAGAAGGTATCGCTGATGGCGAATTGCTTACTGAGGAAGAGTATTTGGATATTATGGAGTCATTGCCCCGTGAAAATCAAATGCTTGAAGACAGCGACCCAAATAAATTTATTGCCAAAATGGGTGCCGAGGCTATTTATGATATGCTTTCGCGCCTCGATTTAGATAAACTATCGTACGATTTACGCCATAAAGCAAATACCGATACTTCGCAGCAACGCAAAAATGAAGCGTTGAAGCGATTGCAGGTGGTAGAAAGTTTTCGTGCGTCGCGTCAGCGCAACCGTCCCGAGTGGATGATTGTAAAAATCGTTCCGGTTATTCCGCCCGAATTGCGTCCGTTGGTGCCGCTTGATGGAGGTCGTTTTGCTACTTCGGATTTGAATGACTTGTATCGTCGTGTGATTATTCGTAACAATCGTTTGAAACGATTAATCGAAATCAAAGCTCCTGAAGTAATCTTGCGCAACGAAAAGCGTATGTTACAAGAGGCGGTCGATTCATTGTTCGATAACTCACGCAAATCGAGTGCGGTAAAAACAGACGCAAACCGTCCGTTAAAGTCGCTTTCCGACTCGTTGAAAGGTAAACAAGGTCGTTTCCGCCAAAACTTGTTGGGTAAGCGTGTGGATTATTCGGCTCGTTCGGTAATTGTTGTAGGTCCGGAACTGAAAATGCACGAATGCGGATTGCCAAAAGATATGGCAGCCGAACTTTATAAGCCTTTCGTAATTCGTAAGTTAATTGAGCGCGGAATTGTAAAAACCGTGAAATCGGCAAAGAAAATCATCGACCGCAAAGATCCTGTGGTATTCGATATTTTGGAATATGTGATGAAAGGACATCCTGTGCTTCTCAACCGTGCTCCAACCTTGCACCGTTTGGGTATTCAGGCTTTCCAACCTCACATGATTGAAGGTAAGGCGATTCAATTGCATCCGCTTTCTTGTACGGCGTTTAATGCCGACTTCGATGGCGACCAAATGGCGGTTCACTTGCCGCTTGGCAACGAAGCTATTTTGGAAGCGCAATTGTTGATGCTTGCATCTCACAATATTTTGAATCCTGCTAATGGTGCGCCTATCACAGTGCCTTCGCAGGACATGGTGCTTGGTTTGTATTACATCACCAAAGCGCGTCCGGGAGCATTGGGCGAAGGATTGATATTCTACGGAACCGAAGAAGCAGAGATAGCTTATAATGAAGGTAGAGTAGCTTTGCATGCCAATATCAAGGTGAAAACTAAAGATTTGGACGAAAAAGGGAATTTTGTAGATACAATGCTCGAAACTACTATCGGTCGTGTAATTGTGAATAAGTTTGTGCCCGAAGAAGTAGGTTTTATCAACGAAATTCTTTCTAAAAAATCCTTACGCGATATTATTGGTAATATTATTAAGGTTTGTGGAGTGGCTCGTACAGCTCAATTCCTCGACGATATTAAAAATCTCGGTTACAAAATGGCATTCGAAGGTGGATTGTCGTTTAACCTTGGTGATGTAATTATTCCTGCCGAGAAAGAAACGCTTGTTGCCGAAGGTTATGCAGAAGTGGAGGAGATTATGAATAACTATAATATGGGATTCATTACCAACAACGAGCGTTACAACCAAATTATCGATACTTGGACACACATCAATGCGAAGTTGTCGAATATTTTGATGAAACAACTTTCGTCGGATAATCAAGGATTTAATCCTGTGTACATGATGCTCGATTCGGGCGCTCGTGGTTCTAAGGAACAAATTCGTCAGCTTTCGGGTATGCGTGGTTTGATGGCAAAGCCTCAAAAATCGGGTGCTGAAGGCGGACAGATTATTGAAAATCCTATTCTTTCGAACTTTAAGGAAGGCTTGTCGGTGTTGGAGTACTTTATTTCTACCCATGGTGCGCGTAAAGGTTTGGCGGATACGGCTTTGAAAACTGCCGATGCGGGTTATTTAACTCGTCGTTTGGTTGATGTATCGAATGATGTGATTATTACCGAAGACGATTGTGGTACTTTGCGTGGACTTATTGCTACCGAGTTGAAAAACAATGAAGAGGTGGTAGCATCTCTTTACGAAAGAATATTGGGTCGCGTGTCGGTACACGATATTTATCATCCTCAAACCGGCGAATTGATTGTGGCTTCGGGTGAAGAAATTACCGAAGATGCAGCCAAAGCTATCCAAAATTCACCAATCGAACGAGTTGAAATTCGTTCGGTGCTTACTTGCGAATCTCGTCAAGGCGTTTGTGCCAAATGTTACGGTCGTAACTTGGCTACCGGACGCATGGTGCAAAAGGGAGAAACTGTTGGTGTAATTGCTGCGCAATCGATCGGGGAGCCGGGTACACAGCTTACGCTTCGTACATTCCATGTCGGAGGGGTTGCTTCGAATGTGGGTGCCGAGTCGAGCATCTCGTCGAAATACGACGGTATCGTTGAGTTTGATGAGTTGCGTACGGTTGATGTGGCAGACGGAAGTCAAATCGTGGTAGGTCGTTTGTGCGAAATGCGCATTATTGATCCGCATACGCAAATTGTTCTTACAACACAGAATATTCCTTATGGCTCGAAACTCTTTGTAAAAGAGAAAACATTGGTAGAAAAGGGAACTAAGATTTGTGAGTGGGATCCGTTTAATGCTGTTATTGTATCTGAATTTGGCGGAAAAATCAAATTTGAAGATGTGGTAGAAAATATTACTTTCAAGACTGAATCGGACGAAGCTACGGGATTGAAGGAAAAGGTAATTATTGAAACCAAAGATAAGAGCAAAATACCTTCGATACATATTCTCAACGAAAAGGGCGATATTTTGAAAACTTACGCCTTGCCTGTGGGAGCGCACTTGGTACTTGATGAAAGTGAAAAAATAGCTGCCGGCGATTTGCTGGTAAAAATACCTCGCGCCGTGGGTAAAGCGGGCGATATTACCGGGGGTCTTCCTCGTGTTACCGAATTGTTCGAGGCGCGTAATCCTTCAAACCCTGCTGTGGTTTCCGAAATTGACGGCGAAGTAAGTTTTGGTAAAATTAAACGCGGTAACCGGGAAATTTCGATAACAACGAAATCAGGTGAGGTAAAAAAATATCTTGTTCCGTTGTCGAAACAGATTTTGGTACAGGAAAACGACTATGTGCGCGCCGGTACGCCGCTTTCGGACGGTGCTACTACGCCGTCGGACATTTTGGCTATCAAAGGTCCTACTGCTGTGCAGGAATATATTGTAAACGAGGTGCAAGATGTGTATCGTTTGCAAGGTGTGAAAATCAACGACAAACATTTTGAGGTTATTGTGCGCCAGATGATGCGTAAGGTAGAAATTATCGAACCCGGTGATACTCGTTTCCTCGAAAAACAGGTGATTGACAAACATGATTTCATGGAAGAGAACGACCGGATTTGGGGTAAAAAAGTGGTTGTTGATGCCGGTGATTCGCAGATTTTCTTGCCCGGACAAATTGTTACTGCTCGTAAGTTGCGCGACGAGAACTCGATGCTTAAACGCAAAGACTTGAAATTGGTGGAAGTACGCGATGCTATGCCGGCTACCTCGAATCAGATTTTGCAGGGTATCACTCGTGCTGCGTTGCAAACGGCAAGCTTTATGTCTGCCGCATCGTTCCAGGAAACTACTAAGGTGCTCAACGAAGCTGCTATCAACGGTAAGGTTGACCGTCTTGAGGGATTGAAAGAGAATGTGATTTGTGGAAACTTGATACCTGCCGGTACAGGTTTGCGCGAATACGACAAGCTTCTTGTGGGTTCGATGGACGAGATTGATAAATTGACGGAAGCCCGCAGAGCTGTCGAAACAGGAGATACTGCTCAAAACGAGGGTGATGATAGTATTTGATAGGGTTTTTAACTGCTATAAAAAAAGAGAGCAGGGAATTTATTTCCCTGCTCTCTTTTTTGACAATATATGCTTTATAGCATTAAAATCTCGTATCTTTGCACGCGTTATTTAATGCGTTGGCAAGTATGGAAAAAGAAGGCAAAGACCGGTTAATTACGGGCAGTTATTTGGCTGCTTGCATGGGTAATTTTTTGTTGTTTTTTGGTTTTTATATTCTTTTGCCGGTATTGCCGCTTTATTTGATAGAATCGTTTGAAGCAAGTAAATCGCAGGTAGGATTGGTATTGTCGGGCTACACGGTGGCGGCGTTGCTGGTTCGTCCGTTTACGGCATATTTTGCCGATATGTTTCGGCGTAAGCCACTCTATCTGTGTGCTTATATTTGTTTTGTACTGCTCTTTGTATCTTATCCGTTGGTAGCCTCCATTATGTTGTTTTTATTGATGCGCGTATTGCATGGGCTGGCTTTCGGAGCGGTTACAACGCTGAGTAATACCCTCATTGTAGATATAATGCCGGCATCTCGCCGGGGCGAAGGTTTGGGCTATTTTGGCATGGCAAATAACCTTGCTATGGCGGTTGGTCCGATGATTGGACTGTTTATTCACGATATTTCTACCAATTTCTTACCCATTTTTCAAATTGCTATTGCTTCGGGTGTAACCGGTTTTATTTTTGCATCGCTTATCAAGGTCCCTCACAAAGAGCCGCTTGCGAAAGAAAGCCTTTCTTTCGACCGCTTTTTTTTGCCGCGCGGATTGCTGGCGGGTTTTTGTTTGTTTTTACTTGGTATGCCTTACGGTATTACAACAACTTATATTGCGTTGTTTGGGCGCGAACTCGGATTGAATAGTGGTATGGGTATTTTCTTTTCGTTAATGGCGGCGGGGTTGATTATTTCGCGCCTGTTTGCCGGACGATTGGTGGATAGGGGTAAACTGACGCAGGTAATCTTTGTCGGGTCGTTGATATGTGCGGCTACTTTTTTAATTCTTGCATTGTTGCGAATGCTTCCGGTCGGTCTCGATTTACTTGCGTTGCTGCTTTATTCGGTAGCGTTGCTGTTGGGGGTGGGCTATGGCATGATGTTTCCGGCTTACAATACGCTGTTTGTCAATCTGGCTCCTCACAATCGTCGCGCCACGGCGAGTTCCACTTATCTCACGAGTTGGGATGTAGGTATCGGTATCGGTTTGGTGGGCGGCGGCTATATGGCTGAATATGCCGGAATGACGGCTACCTATAGCGTGGCGGCAGGTGCAGCGTTGTTATCGGCACTTGTGTTTAAACAATGGACGGCGGCGCACTTCCACAAACATAAGTTTCGATAAGGTTACTACAAACCGAGGCAACGGAAAAGGTCTTTTACCTGTTTGTTCCACAAGATTTTGGCATCGTCCATTTCATCAGCTTCAGCGAAATCGGTAACAGTTAGCGCGAGTTCGCCGGTAATCTCATCAAGAGAGATTCTGAACTCAAAGTAAGTATGTTCAAGTTCGTCAGCCCATCTGAAACGAATAAAACTTCCTGTTCGTTGCGCCACCAGCACGGCTTCCTGTGCGCTTTCGCCCCAAGTGAATGTAAAATATTTGTTGTCCTTTACCACCACCTTGTCGGCAAACCATTCTTCCAAGCCCGAAGCGGTGCTAAGGGTATTCCACAGCAAATTTGGGGAAACGGTTTTGAGGTCGTATTCAAGTGTAAATTTTTCTTTTGTCATAGCTTGTTTTTTGGGCGCAATATATACACTTTTTTTAAAATAACAAGATATTAGAAAAAAAAAGAATTAACAATTGTTCAAGTTGTTTTGCGAAAATTGTATCGGCAACAGGTCGGACGCTCTCTTAATAAGCATGATTTCGTTTTCTCCGTAGAGTATTATTTCGAAATCTTGCCCGAAGCGATTTTCAACCTCGAGCAATACTTGCCGGCACGCTCCGCAGGGCGGGATAGGTTTTTGCAAAAAGGCTCCGTTTGTAAAAGCAGCAATGGCAAGGGCGCGTACGGGTATTTCGGGATATTGGGCGTTGGCGGCAAATACGGTAACCCGCTCGGCGCATAAGCCCGACGGATAGGCGGCGTTTTCCTGATTGCTTCCGCCTACAACCACCCCATTGTTGAGCAATACTGCTGCGCCAACCCGAAAGTTGGAGTAGGGGGCGTAGGCGTGTTGTGTTTGCTGTTTAGCGCTTTCTACAAGCTGTTGATATTTTTCGGGCAATTCGGCAAACGAGCAAATGCGTATCGGAATGTTGATGCTTTTTTCTTTCATGGCATTCGGTTTTTTGGGGAATTATCCCTTTGAGTCTTGCTTCGTTCCGGCAATGACGGGTAGTGTTTGCCCGGCAAGCCTTAAAGGGGATAAATTCCGTTTTTTTTTGACAAATGTAAAAAATATTTTAATAACGACAATTTTTTGCACTGCTCATGTGTGCCCGATACCTTTCTTAATACAACTCTCCTGCTAAACTAATATTGAATGATAGCTGATAGAAGTTGAATTCTATCGGTATAAATTTTTTTATTTATAGCTAAGAATTTTCAGTATAGTATATACTATAAACTATTAAAGTATATACTATAAATCATTAAAGTATATACTATACGAAAATATAGTATATACTATAATTTGCTAAAGTATATACTATACAGATTTTTAGTATATACTTTACTGAAAATATATAAGGTGGTATGTGAAAATGTATGCTTTAGGAAATGAAAATTCGTCGAATCAAATTTACTATTATTAAGTTAAGCCGTTTTTTGTTAGGCTTGCAATAACGGACGGGACGAAAGGGTTTAAGGGGTAGTTTTTCGAGTAAGTAAAAAATAATGTTTAAAACAAGGCGGTTATTCAAAAATAATAAATATCTTCGTTCCTCAACTTTTGAAAAAGATAAACAGATGAAAACACTACCCATTATCGTAAACGACAGCTATCTGCAAGCCTACGAACCGGCAATCGTAGGGCGTTATAAATATTTTTTGGAGAAAGAAAAACAATTGACGGGAGCGAATAAGAATTTGGCAGAGTTTGCCTCGGGGCATCTTTACTTTGGACTGCATCGTACAACGCACGGCTGGGTTTTTCGCGAATACGCGCCCAACGCTACGGAGATTTACCTGATTGGCGATTTTAATAATTGGCAGCAGGGACCTGAATACCGGCTGCAGCATATTGGCAACGGTAACTGGGAAATACAGCTTCCGGCGCATGCTATGCGGCACGGCGATTTGTATAAACTGATGATGCATTGGCACGGCGGTTTCGGCGAGCGCATTCCGGCGTATGCCACGCGCGTGGTGCAGGACGATTTTACCAAAATATTCAGCGCGCAGGTTTGGTCGCCCGAAAAAGCTTATCAATTTAAAACAAAGAAATTCAAGCCCAATTGTTCTCCTCTGCTTATTTACGAAGCGCATGTGGGTATGGCGGGTGAGCGCGAGGGTATTTCTACTTATGTGGAATTTCGGCAGAATGTGTTGCCGCGTATTGCTCAGGACGGCTATAATTGTATTCAATTGATGGCGATACAGGAACATCCGTATTATGGTTCGTTTGGCTATCATGTGTCCAACTTTTTTGCTGCTTCTTCGCGCTTCGGTACGCCCGAGGAGTTGAAAGAGCTTATCGACGAAGCTCACTCGATGGGAATTGCCGTGATAATGGATATGGTTCATTCTCATTCGGTAAAAAATACCAAAGAAGGACTGGCTTTGTTTGACGGCACGCCGTATCTGTATTTCCACAGCGCTGCGCGTCGCGAGCATCCGGCTTGGGATTCGCTTAACTTCGATTACGGCAAGGATAGCGTGATTCATTTCCTGCTTTCCAATTGCAAATTCTGGCTGGAAGAATATAAGTTCGACGGTTTCCGTTTCGACGGAGTTACTTCCATGTTGTATCTCAGCCACGGATTGAACGAGGATTTTAACGGTTACGACAGTTACTACAACGGCAATCAGGACGGCGATGCTATTTGCTATCTCACGCTGGCAAACCGTGTGATACATCAAGTGAACCGGCACGCTATAACGATTGCCGAAGAAATGAGCGGCATGCCGGGTATGGCTACCGGCATCGACGACGGCGGCATTGGGTTTGATTACCGTTTGGCAATGGGGATTCCCGATTTTTGGATTAAACTAATCAAAGAAGAACAAGACCGGTATTGGCGTGTGGGGCATATTTTGTGGGAGCTGACTAACCGGCGCAGGGAAGAAAAAATGATTAGTTATGTAGAAAGCCACGACCAGGCTTTGGTGGGAGATAAAACCATTATCTTTCGTTTGATTGATGCCGATATGTATGGCTACATGTCGAAATTGACAGGTGGCACTACTTTGATGGTAGACAGGGGGTTGGCGTTACACAAAATGATTCGCCTGATTACGGCTTCGACTATTAACGGCGGATACCTCAACTTTATGGGGAACGAATTCGGGCATCCGGAATGGATTGATTTCCCGCGCGAAGGCAACGGTTGGAGTTATAAGCATGCCCGTCGCCAGTGGCATTTGGTCGACGATAAGAATTTAAAATACCATTGGCTCGGCGATTTCGATCGTGAGATGATAGAGCTTATCAAGGACGAAAAGAATTTTCAGGATTCCGATATACAGCATATCTGGGATAAGCAGGACGACCAGGTGCTTGTTTTTCAGCGCAATGATTTGCTGTTTGTTTTCAACTTTAACCCCATGCAGTCGTTTGCCGACTATGGCATACTGGTAAAAAAAGGGCAATACAAAGCGGTTCTTAATACCGACTCGTCTTCCTTTGGCGGTTTCGGTCTGACGGACGATAGCATCACGCACAAAACTTTCAAAAGCGATGTGCCCGACAAAGAATGGTTGCGGCTGTATCTGCCTTCGCGTTCGGCAGTAGTATTGCGAAAGGTGAAATAACGATTGTTACTTGCAGGAAATTACTCGTCCGAGAACTGCACCAGCATTCGGCGATAGGCATTAAAGAGAGTAGTTTGAGAAATGTGTCCGAGATAATGTCCCTGCTTGTCAATCACCGGCAGGTACCACGCTTTCGAAAGGTTGAAAATCTTCATAACCTTTTCCATCGAGTAATCGGAATAAA
This sequence comes from Prevotellaceae bacterium, assembly GCA_031271465.1. GTDB lineage: Bacteria > Bacteroidota > Bacteroidia > Bacteroidales > Paludibacteraceae > JAFGVL01. Next base: position 64,088 of record JAISVR010000005.1, read on the forward strand.
TGCGAGCCGGAGGCGAAATCATCAGTTTACGCATGTTGAACCGATGGTATAAATCCTGCCTGAACAAGATGTTTTTTATCTCGTCGAGTTGAATTTCGCCTAAGTACACGCCGTTTTTATTTACTACCGGAAAAATATTACGCTGCGACTCGGGAATTATCTTTACCAAACTACCGAAACTCATATCGGGGTCGACAGTCATAAGGTCGCGTTCTATCACGCTGTCCATTTTCATAAGCGTGAGCACGGCTTTATCCTTGTTGTGGGTAATCAGTTCGCCCGTCTTAGCCAGTCGCATGGCATAAATACTGTGCGACTCAAACAAATTGATGGTAATATATGCCACCACCGAGGTTATCATAAGAGACATAAACAGGCTGTATCCGTTGGTGATTTCGGCAATGAGGAAAATACCCGTGAGCGGCGCGTGCATCACACCCGATATTACACCCGCCATACCGGCAAAAGCAAAATTGCGTTCGGGCACAGCTATGCCCAGGGTATTGAGCAGCATAGCTACCAGATAACCGGTGAGGCAGCCCACAAAAAGACTCGGAGCAAAAGTTCCTCCCGTTCCTCCGGCGCCATTGGTAGCACTTGTAGCAACGATTTTAAACAATAGCGTAAGCCCCAAATACATAAACAATACCCACGAATAATCCTTGAAACGATAGAACAAACTCCCTTCCATCACCTGGTATGGATTTTCGTTGAGCAATTCCGAAATACTTGCATACCCTTCGCCATACAGTGCCGGAAGCAGGAAAATAAGAATACTCAATGTTGCGCCACCTATTGCGAGCTTGCTGTATGGATTTTTTATACGACGAAAAATATTCTCCATGCTGTTTATGCCACGGATAAAATAAAGCGACACAAAACCGCATACCACCCCCAGCACTATCAGGTAAGGAATGCGTTCCAGATTGAAAGCATCATAAATTTGAAATTTAAACATCACCTCCGGACCCATAAACAAATAGGAAATGGAGGTAGCCGTTACCGAAGCTACTAATAATGGAATAATAGACGACATGGTGAGGTCTATCATCAGCACTTCAAGAGTAAATACAAATCCGGCTATCGGAGCATTGAAAATAGCACCAATGGCACCTGCTGCCCCGCAACCAATCATAAGCATAAGCACCTTTTGATCCATCTTGAAGAATCGCCCGAGATTAGAACCGATTGCCGACCCGGTAAGCACAATCGGAGCCTCAGCCCCTACCGAACCTCCAAATCCGATGGTAAGCGTACTTGCCACTACCGACGACCACATGTTGTGCGGTTTGATGCGTGCCTTACGCTGCGAAATAGCGTAAAGAACTTTGGTTATACCATGGCTGATATCATCTTTTATAAAAAAGCGTACAAACAAACTTGCCAGCAAAATACCCACCGCAGGGAAAGCTAAATAAAGGTAATTTACGCCTTCAATGTTGATATTGTTAGCCAAAAAACTGTGGATAAAATGTATCAGGTGCTTGAGGCAAATAGCAGCAATAGCTGTAGCAATACCTACTATAAGACTTAGGGCAATGACGAAATGCTGTTGTTTAACTTTGTTTTCACGCCACAAAATCATGTTATCATACAGCTCGCCGAAAAACTGCCGGAGGCTTACGATTCTTCTTATTTGATGAAACGACAACATTATATTCCTTTGCCTGTAGTAATGATTTTTATAGTATAAATTAATATTTTCAAATCAACAAAAAGCGACATATTTTCCAGATAGAGAATATCGTACTCCATGCGTTCAAGCATTTTATCCACCGAATCGGCATAGCCGAATTTCACCATGCCCCACGAAGTAATACCAGGTTTTACTTTGTACAACAAAGCATAATGTGGAGCTTTCTCTTTGATTTGTTCAGCAAAAAAACTGCGCTCGGGGCGAGGACCAACAATACTCATATCGCCTTTCAAAACATTCCAAAACTGAGGAATCTCGTCAATACGGTATTTGCGCATAATACGCCCCCAGGGAGTAATACGCTCATCGTCGAGCGAAGAAAGCAACGGATATTCCTTTTCCGCATCCACTTGCATCGAGCGAAATTTATACATAGCAAAAGGCGCGGCATACTGTCCAAGTCGCTCTTGCGTAAAGAAAATCGGACCCTCCGAGCTTAGCTTTATTCTGATAGCGGCATATAAATAAAGCGGCGAAAGCAAAAGCATTGCGAATGACGACACAACAATGTCGAACAGTCGCTTTATATTTTGCTGCCAATAAGGCATAGGACAATTCGATACGGTTATCAGCGGAGTGGCATAAATAGTATTCATTTTCACACTTCCAATAAGCACTTCGTAGAGTCTCGGAAGCAATTTTATTTCTACCCTGTAGTAATATAGCAGGCTAAGAATATGAAACATATCGTCGCGCGGCGAATTATCGAGAGCAATAATTACTTCCTCGATGCCGTATTCGGTTATAACCTTATTAATATCCGACAGCGAACCAAGCACGCTTTTGGTAGGTACGGCGCAGTTTTCATCGACCGACAAAAAGCCAATAATACGATAACCCTGCGATAGTTTCATACTGTCAAGTTGATTGCTTATTTTCAGAGCATTTTCGCCCGTACCTATCACCAAAGTATTGAACCCCCATTGCTTGCTGTGTATGCGTAAAGTAGTGCTACGGGTAATGATATATCGTCCCGCATAAGTGATAAAAAATTGCAGCGAAAATAATACCAAAAACAATTCGTAGTAAATGCGATGAGAAGCCACAGCATCGTTAAGCAACATGGCAAAAAATAACACAATAGAGCCAATAAGACTAATGAAAAAAGTGCTGAAAAATTCCGATAAGCGCGATTTCCGAAAAGGCTCGTTGTAATACCCCGACAAGCAGTGTAGAAACAGCCAAGCAAAAGGATAAATACACAACAATATCCAAAAATCTCGTCCCGGTGGATAATAATCGGTATTTATCATCCAAATACGAAAAGCCCAAAATAACACCCACACTGCCACTGCCGAGAAAAAATCGGACAACACATATTTCATCGTTTGCAGTCTTTTTTTCATGTGCCGAACATCTATGCTCTGATTATTTCTATTTCACCGCCAAGCCCCAACCTGACGATAGACGAAGGCTGTGCAGGCATAGTGTCTTCCTGCCGGAATTTTACAACAAAATCAACCTGCCCGATTATTTTCTGCGAAATATCGGCAAACAATACCGGAGCCGGTTCGCCACTCATATTTGCCGAAGTAGACACCACAGGTTTCCGAAAACGCTCGCAAAGCTGTCGCGAAAAAGCTTCGCGTGTAACTCGAATGCCGATACTTCCATCGTTAGCAACAAGGTTTGCAGCCAAATTCCTAGCCTGAGGATATACTACCGTAAGCGGTTTATCTGCCAGTTCAACCAAATCCCACGCAATATCGGGTACTTCCGATACATACTGTTCAATGCGTGCCATCGAATCCACCAGTACAAGCATCGATTTTGCATTGCAGCGTCGCTTGATGTCGTATATGCGTTGTACTGCCGCTGAGTTAGTAGCATCACACCCTAAACCCCATATTGTATCGGTAGGATAGAGTATCACACCGCCTTGCCGCAGCGTTTCAACACATTGTTTGATATCATCAAGCATAATAAACGAGTTTTGAGTAAACAAAGTAAACAAGAACAAGTGAAATGAAAAAATGTTATTTATTTTCTCGCTTACTTAAAACTCAATACTTGTTTACCTTCTTTGTAGTCCCGTCGGGAATCGAACCCGAATCTAAAGTTTAGGAAACTCGTATTCTATCCATTGAACTACAGGACCGGAAAAATTTTGCTCGACAAAAATAGAGTTTTTTTTGAAGAAAACAGTTTTTTTCGTAGGTATTCTGTATTAATCAAACAACTGATACGATACTTCGAGCGATTTAAGTTCAGAAAACTGTGGCAAATGCAGTCGATAATATGCCAGCCAGTGCGAAAGCAGCATTTTTCGGTCGTCGCGAGAGAGGCGGAATTCGCCCATATTGTCGTAGCTGAGGCGACAAGAAGCGGCAAAAAGAGCACTGTCATAACTGTTGAGGCAGTTATCTGCAGATGGTTTTTCGGCTACGAAAATACCGTTTTTCAAGTCGAAAAACGATTTCTCGAAGTAGCCGTCATTCGTTGGAGCAAAGCCCATGTGCCGGGCAAATTGCAGCAAAAATGCGAGATGAAAATTACCAATACCTTTTTGTATACCGTCGAGTACACAAACGGAACGATGTATGAAACGATACAAATCCGGGTCGGTGTGTGGAACTCGGAGCGAACGGTAAAGCAATTCGGCAATAAACATTGCCAGTGCGTTTTTTGCAGGGTCGAAAGGCAAGCTCTCAAAAGCGTATCCAATATGGCTTTCGCGCACCTGTTGCAGTTCGCGGTTAGGATTGTGATAGGTTTCCAGGTTCAATATGCTGAGCGGCTGCAACATTGCCGTGCGCACTGCCGACCGCTTGCTTTGTGCTCCGCGTACCACATACGCCATCCGCCCGTGCTCTTCGGTGTAGGTGTGAACAATTACATTGTTGTCCGAATATTTCAGTGCGTGAAGCACTATTGCGGAGGTTTTGAGTAACATAATTTCTTATGCAATTATCTTTTTACTTTAGTTGTTGTTAATAGCAGGTTTTCTTGTGAGTGAAATGTCCTATTCTCCTATTCTTCATCTTCTTGCGAATACTATTCCTTAGAATCTGTTTAACTTTAAACTATCCGTCATTGTGGATTTAATCCGCAATCTCAGAAATCCAATCGTTTCGTTATTTTGCGATTGCGGGTCAAGCCCGCAATGACGACGACACTGTAATTGATTTTTAAATAAACTCTTAGTTTGTGGTAGTCCGCGTACTTGGTTTATCCAGCCACGGCTTTTGAATATAAAAGATAATAGTCATTATTATGACAAATAATAAAAGTATTCCCAATACAATTAACATATTCATAATTTATTCCTCCTCATTCATTTTGTTATACAATAAAAAACCAAACAATAAGAACAATACAACAGCAATTGTTCCAAGTATAAATGTTAATCCACGCGACACATCTCTAAATGCTGTAGCTATAATAACGGCTGTAGCCAAATATTTAGAAACATCTATGACCCATTGCGCAAAAACTTTCCAGGTTTTCTTTTTTATTTTCATTTTGCAAAGATAAATTTTTTCTCTAAAATAACAAAAAACCTGCCGAACGAAAGCCCGGCAGGTTCCAAAAATTAGCTATGGTTACAACTAATTATTTTCTAAAGATTTTTTCTTTCGAACCATCAGTGTAAGTTTGAATATAGAAACCTTTTACTGTTTCATCATCAACCTGGTTACCCATCAAGTCGTAAGCAGCAGCTTTTACTTTACCGTCAGCAGTAACATCGCCAATAGCACTTGTGCCGCTTGTGATAGAGTAAATTTTTCCTTTATTAGGCATTGCGATAGTAATTGTACCTGTGGCTGTTAATACCACGGGTGTTTTATCTGTATCGCTATTAGTAGATGCTCCTGGAGGTATATCTCCACTCGTCGTTACATCTGCACCAGTAATGCTAAAACTAACTGGAGACCCAGTAGGACCGTTCCCATTTCCAAAAACTACGGTAATTTTCTCTCCATTTGTAGCTGGTATAGTTACTTGTGGTGTTCCAGATCCTGTGTTACAAAAAACAAAACCTAATCCCGGATAAATTCTCCAAGTGGTTCTTTCGGCGGCAGTACCACCAGGACCTTGTGCTAAAAACGATATATCAGCAATCTTAAAATTTTCCATCACAGTAGTGATAGCTCCCGGTTGAAGTTTGAATTCGATAGGATCTGTTCCAGAAACATTGATTCCACTTGCCAAATTAGTGTAGCTACCAGTAGCAGAAGTAAAACCAGTAATTTGTGCATTTGCACCAAACGCCATTGTAGCGAAAGCCGCTACAGCTAAGAATAATTTTTTCATAGTAATTAAAAATTTAAAATGTTTATAGATAAAAATAAATTAATTGTAATGTTTATGTGTTGTAAGTTTTTTCTTGCGGTAATAAGTTATCAGTTCATTGATTCCCAACTATATTAACAAGATTAAACTTGCAATCATAATCCAAAAAAAGCATTATAAATAACATAACACTATTTTTTAATGATTTAAAAAGAAATAAATAACCGCTGATAATAAGTGCTATTGTTGCTACAATTCCTGCAAACAGCTACTAATCTCATGATAAATCATTGTCGAATATAGAAGATAGCAATATTCCTGCAATCACTAATTTTGCTATATCAAGCAAAGAATCTCCTGTTTTGTGCATAGTTCGCTTTTTGTCATTTCTTTATAGCACAAAATCGCTACAAAGTTGTAAAGTATTTTTTAATTAAACAACTATTTTGGGATTTTTTTTGAAAAAAAAACGGAATTATCCCTTTAAGTTTTGTTTGTCGTCATTACTCCCGTTGGTCGTGATTGTTAATTGCGAGGCACGAAGCAATCCATGCTTGTACTAAGATTGCTTCGTACCTCGCAATGACGCGCTTTGTCGTTCCTCCTTGCAATGACGGGTACGCTTTAAAGGATAATTCAAAAAATCTATCGCCTGTGCCATGTCTTCGGGTGTATCGATGCCGATTGTTTCGTGCGTAGTAATCCCCATTTTAATACGATAGCCGTTTTGCAGCCAGCGTAATTGTTCGAGGCTTTCGGCTTTTTCGAGCGAAGATTGCGGCAGGGCTGTGATTTCTTCGAGCACATCGGCGCGATAGCCGTACAGCCCGATATGTTTATAAAATATGTGTTGCGCGAGCCATTCTTTTTGTTCCACTCCTCGCAAAAACGGAATAACCGAGCGCGAAAAATACAGGGCTTCATTTTTTTCATTCAAAACAACCTTTGGCGAGTTGGGATTGAGCAGTGCTTCAATGTCGTCGGTTTCGGTGAAAGGTTTTACGAGCGAGGCTATTTGCGTACCGGTATCGGAAAAACAGTTTTTCAGCACCTCAATTTGAGCGGGTTGTATAAAAGGTTCATCACCTTGAATATTTATTATAGTTGAAAGTTGAAAGTTGAAAGTTGAAAGTTGAGAGCTGATTTTCAAAAAAGCTTCGTAGCAACGGTCGGTGCCGCTTTGGTGATGATTGCCGGTCATTACTGCATTGCCGCCGAAATTTTTTACCGCATCGAAAATGCGCGAGTCGTCTGTCGCTACATATACATGTTCCAAGGCTTGGTTTGCCTGCTCATACACGCGCTGTATCATAGGTTTGCCTGCCATGTCTGCCAGCGGTTTGCCCGGAAACCGGGTTGAGGCGTAGCGAGCGGGGATTATTCCGATGAAATTCATTGTTGTATAATTTTAACGCTGCGAAAATACAAAAAGCATCATAAAACTGCAAAAAATATCCGTAATACAACTTTAACCGAAGCGCAAAACTTCCGTAACAGTTACCTCATATTTTTGCGGCTGTGAAAAAGCACAGATAAGGACAAAAACGCTTGCTGCAATAGTTGGAACTCATCACTGCGAACTTAACTCATTTTTCTTATTTTTTACTTTGACAAGCATTTTTTGTAAAGTTCGTTTAGAAATTGATTTTGTGGTAGGTTTTTTTGTCCTTTCTTTTTCTTTCTTTTTTTGTGTTTGTTTCGTAGTAATTCTGTAATAAAGCAGAGTAATCTTTGCAGCGCAAAAATAGCAATTAATGAATATGTCGAAATTTGGTTTATATTTTTTTAAAAAGAGTTTGATTTTTATTTCTCTGTTTCTCTTTGGAAGTAATGTATTTTGCGGTACGATAAAAGGTGTTGTGCGTGATGCAAAAACACAGGAAACGCTTCCCGGGGCTACGGTTCGGATAAAGGGAACGGACAAGGGTGTGCTTTGCGATATGGATGGCAACTACGAATTGGAAATTCCAGCCGGTATTTATACCATGGTCGTTTCTTCGATGTCGTACGAGCCGATGGAAACCACTAATATTAAGGTGGGCGATGAGGCGCTTGTGTTGGATATTTCGTTGGAAGAAATAGTGAGCGAACTCGACAATATTGTTGTTGTGGCGCGAGCCAATCGTGAAAACGAAAATGCCTTATTGGCAGTGCAGCGCGATGCCTTGCTTGCCACGCAAGCCGTGGGAGCGCGCGAACTTTCGCGTAAAGGCATTGGCGATGCTCAGGCTGCGGTGGCTCAGGTTTCGGGCATTTCGCGGCAGGAAGGAGTGAAAAATGTTTTCGTGCGCGGGTTGGGCGATCGTTATAATGCCACTTTGCTTAACGGGTTTCCCATACCGTCGGAAGATCCGGAGTATAAAAATATTGCACTGGAATTTTTTAGTACCGATGTTATTTCAAACATTGGTGTAAACAAGGTATTTAGTGCCGGCGATTATTCTGATGTAGGCGGGGCTGTTATTAATATTTCGTCGAAAGAATTGGTAGGAAATTCGGCATTTGGATTCGATTTGTCGGGCGGAATAAATACCGCGGCAATCGGAACTTCGGATTTCTTGCGTCAGGACGGTTCAAATTATTTCGGATTTGCCAACACGCAGCAGCCAAGTAACAATAAATTCGATTTTCCAAACAGCCTCGACCCGTCGACTGTTTCGTTTCTGGTAAATCATGGTTTTGGTGTTTCGGGAGGGAAATTGTTTAAAATCGGCGAAAACAAGAATCCGTTATCGTTCTTTATAGTAGCATCGCACAGTATTGATTATTCGTATACCAAAGAAACGGTTCGTAATGCCACTACGGCGGGCACCATATTTCAAGACCAAACGGGTGAAAAATATTCGCAAAACACCAATCAACTTGTGTTAGCCAATGCGATGTATGACATCAATAAAAAGCATCATTTGCAGTACAATTTTATGCTCATTCATGCCAACGAACAATATGTGGGCGACTATAAAGGAAGAAATGTGTACAGTTACGAGCAACCCGGTTATATGGGTATTTTGCGCAGGCAGCAAACCAACGACAACCTTTTGTTAGTCAATCAGCTGTCTTCCAACTGGGAGTTGGCAAAAAGATGGAAACTCGATGCAGGTGTTTCGTATAATACTGTGAAAGGAAATGAACCGGATAGACGCGAAAATAATTTTTCCCAAATGCCTTCGGGAAACTATATTTTTACTTTGGGCGATAATCAAAGTCGTTTTTATTCCAAACTGACCGATAATGATTTTAATGTAAAAGCTGCATTATCTTTTAAACTTAACGACCGCTATAAAAGCGATAATTCTGTACTGAAAATTGGCTATAATGGTCGCTTTGCCGACAATAATTTTGAAGGTATTCGATACAGCTTATATCAGTCGAGAGAAGAATTTAATCTTGATGAGTTAAAGATGGACGAATGGTATAACGCGGCAAACCAAACAGATAAAGGTAGGGGAGAGCTTGTTGGTAAAGAATTTATAATGGAAACGCCGAGAACACCCGATTCGTATCAGGTAACAAGATCTGTTCATTCGGGATATGCGGAAGCTTCGTACCAAGTATTGAGAAATTTGACGGGAAATATTGGTTTGAGAATAGACGCGGTAGATATGGCAATAGATTATAATGTAAATCAAGGAGGGGAGTATGGTGAGCAAAGCGACAAGCAAAACTTCTTGCTGCCAAGCTTCAACTTGAAATACGATGTAACCAAGACAAACAGTCTCCGTTTGGGTGCGAGCAAAACATACACCTTACCGCAGGCAAAAGAAATTTCGCCCTATCAATATGTGAATATTTCTTTTACAAGTCAAGGTAATCCAAACCTTAAGTCTTCGGAAAACTATAATGTGGATTTAAAATGGGATTACTACATCAGTGCAAGTGAATTGCTGTCGTTTACGGCTTTCTACAAACACATTCTTGATCCTATCGGACGAGTAGATGAGGGTAACTCGGCGGGCATGCTTACCTATAATAATATCAGCGACAAAGCTACCGTAGGTGGTGTGGAAATGGAAGTACGCAAAAATATTTTCAACCAATTCAATACCGCGCTTGAAGAAACAAACCGGTTTTCGGTGGGATTGAACGCTTCGTATATTTACACCAACCTCAAACTCGATATTTCCGGCACTAAACCGCGAAACAGCGGATTGGAAGGTGCATCGCCTTTTCTTGCTAATGTCGATATTTCGTACAACTACACTAAAAAGGACAGAAACCTCGTAGCAACCCTTGTGTTCAACTATTTTAGCAACCGGATTCATACTCTTGGCGCAATGGGTTACAAGGACATTATAGAAAAAGGCGTGCCTACACTCGATTTTTCGGCATCGTATAAATTCAATAAACATTTCACCCTGAAAGCTAAAGCTTCTAATCTGTTGAATGCTTCTTACCGCTTAGTTCGTGAAAGCTCGTCGGGTGAAAACATTACATTGAATGAATTTAAAAAAGGACAACATATCAGTTTAGGTATAAACTATGAGTTATAAACACGAACAGTATATTTTTTATTTATTATCAATCAATATTTTATTTATTCATTAAAAACAAAAACAAAAATGAAAAAGTTATTTTTAAGATTCGTAATGGCAGCTACCTTGATAGCTCCTGTAGTATTTACATCGTGTAGCGATGACGACGACGACAAAGGCGGAGATGGAGTTACAGAAACTTTCACCGTAGAAAACGGAGAAATGATGGGTAGACTTAAATCGGCTTATACGCTCGATGCTGATGTTGAGTTGGTTGGTCCGGTAATTGTTGAATCCGGCGCGTCGTTGACAATTCCTGCCGGAAGAACCATCAAAGCAAAAGGCGGTTTCAGCTGCTACATTCTTGTGTTGCAAGGCGGTAAAATCTTTGTGAACGGTACTGCTGAGGCTCCTGTAACAATGACTTCCGGAGCAATGAAAGATAACGCTCCAAATCCTAAAGCAATGGACTGGGGCGGTCTGATCATCAACGGTCGTGCACCATTGGCTGACGGTATAACTCGTTCAACTGAAATTAACACAAACTATCCGTATGGTGGTAACGATGCAAACGACAACTCGGGTGTGATTAAATACCTGAAACTCGAATACACCGGTGCAAAAAACGGAAATGATGTAGAACACAACGGTTTGACTTTGAACGCTGTGGGTAGAGCTACAGTTATCGAAAACATCTTCATTCCTTATAGCGGCGACGACGGCATCGAGTTTTTCGGTGGAAGCGTAAGTGTAAAAAACCTCTTGGTTGTAAACTCGGACGACGATATGTTTGATGTAACCGACGGCTGGAACGGTACGCTCGAAAATGCTTACGGTATTTGGAAAGATGGTTTTAGCAGTGCCGAATCAGATCCAAGCGGGGTAGAAGCTGACGGAAATATGGACGGAAAATTCGATAAAGCTCCTAATATGTCGAACTTTACTATCCGCAATATGACTATTGAAAACAACGGCGTATTGATGAACAATGTGCTTAAAGTTCGTCGCGGCGCAACAGCACATATTATCAACGCAGTGGTAAAAGGTTCGGGAACTGTAAAACCAACGGGATATGTAGTTGATATGACAGATGGAGCCGGAAACGGAAATACTGCTTCTGAAATCAGCATTACAAATGCGATGACTAACAGTGTGATACCAACCAATTTCGGTACCGATTTGTATCCTAATGTAACTGTTAATCCTACGCCTGCTAATACAGGCTGCGAAAATCCTGCAACTCTCTTTAGCTGGACAGGTTATCAATTCTAAATTTGTTTAATTGTCGAATCGTTTAATCGTTAAACTGTTTAGCCAACAGTACGATTAAACGATTCAACAGTTAAATAATTCAACAAAAAAATAATGATGAAACATACAATCACCTATTTATTGCTGCTCTTTGTTGCGACTATTGCCTTTGCGCAAGACAATCCTCAACTGTATCAAAACGGGGGAGTTTACTATCGCGACAAGCTGCAAAGCATTCCCTATACAGGATACCACCGCGAATATTACGACAACGGAACGCTACGGCTCGAAATGCAAATAGCCGACGGAGTGCCCGAAGGTACCTTTGTGGTATATTTCGAAGAAAATCGCAAGCCACAGGAAATTCGTTCGTACCGTAATGGAAAACTCAACGGTTTGTGGCGCACTTACGACATTGCGGGACAGCTTATACAGGAAGCCGAATATAACGACGGCGAGAAAAACGGTACCTGGCGCATTTGGGACGAAAGCGGAACGCTTCGCTACGAAATGAATTACTACAACGGTATTAAAACCGGCTTATGGCGTATGTGGGACGAAGCCGGAAACTTAGTAAGCGAGAAAAATTATTGAGATAACAGGCATACAGCTCTTATATTTAGCGTCGTTGTGAGCTACGAAGCAATCTAAAATAATACTATCATATTATGATATAAAATTATCATATTATAATAGTAATATATCATGTTGCAATAGGAATATATTATATTACAATAAAGATATATTATAGTACAATAAGGATATATTATGTCCTAATAGAAATATATTATATTGCAACAGTAATATATCATCTTATAAAATAAAACTATCATTTTATGATAAAAATTAAAATTATTATCAAATAAAACCATGCCGGATATTTAACCATCTTGTAACAGTAATGAAACGGGATTGTATTTCACCACATCTACCTTTGTGCCCATAATTAAACATTAATCTCTATAAAATGAAATCAATTGTAATTCTTGCAGCTTCGGTATTATTGTCCGTAGCTGCATTTGCAAACAGCAACGAAGCAAACCAAAAAACAGTACAGCTCAACGGATTCGTTATCGACAAAGAAAATAACGAAGAACTTGTAGGTGCGGCAATTATTGTAGATGGAAAAAAATATTATTCAGACCTCGACGGCAATTTTTCCATCACTAACCTCAAACCGGGCAAATGTCAAATCAAAGTAGAATTTATTTCCTACGAGCCTGTTGTTATCGAAATGGATATCAATAAAGACGAAACAATAAGCGTCAATTTGCAACAAACTTCCTCGTCTCCAATAGAAGAAAATATCCAACATGCAAGCGTAGCATTTATTCAAAAATAAAAACGCTTTCGAAAAACACATATATAAAAAGACTTCGTCATTGCGAGGTACGAAGCAATCTCAGTACAAGATATGGATTGCTTCGTACCTCGCAATGACGAAGTCGCTTAAAAGGGTATACTTTTTCCCTACAAAACCCCTTTTGTACTTGGCAGTTCGTAGTTAAAAATATCCCTTCGTATTGCCATTTTAATCGCTTTGGCAAAAGCTTTGAAAATACCTTCAATCTTGTGGTGTTCGTTATTGCCTTCAGCTTTGATGTTGAGATTCATTTTAGCCGCGTCGCTCAGCGATTTGAAGAAATGCAAGAACATTTCGGTAGGCATATCGCCGATTTTTTCACGCTTAAATTCCGCGTCCCATACCAACCAAGCCCGTCCGCCAAAATCAAGCGCAACGCAGCAAAGACAATCGTCCATCGGCAAGCAAAAACCATAGCGTTCGATACCGCGCTTGCTTCCCAACGCCTTGTACAAAGCTTCTCCCAGAGCAATAGCCGTATCCTCCATCGTATGATGTTCGTCCACTTCGAGGTCACCTTTCACTTGTATGCTCAGGTCGATACCGGCATGCTTGCCGATTTGCTCCAACATGTGGTCGAAGAATTTTATACCCGTCGAAATATCGGCATTCCCTTTTCCGTCGAGATTTATTTCTACCAAAATATCGGTTTCCTTCGTTGTTCGCTGCACGGTAGCGCGGCGTTCGCCGGCAAAAAGAAACTCGGCAATCTCGTCCCAACTCTGCGTTATCAATGCGCAGGAATTTTCCAACTTGTTTTCTTTCAACAGTTTTTCGGCAACATCGCTTTCAAGCATAAAAATTGCCTTGCAACCAAGATTCTTTGCCAATTGCACATCAGTGAGTCGGTCGCCGATAACAAAACAGTTTGGCAGGTCGTAGTCGCCCGTCATGTAGTCTTTCAGCATTGCAGTGCCGGGTTTGCGCGCAGGCGAATTTTCGTGAGGAAACGATGGGTCGATAAGAATATTATCGAACCCCACGCCTTCGTTGCGAAAAATTTCGAGCATTTTCCCCTGTACACGGTCGAAATTTTCCTGCGGATTAGACACCGTACCCAATCCGTCCTGATTAGTTACGATAACAAGCTCAAAATCAAGATTTTTTCGGATAAAATACAAATTGCGCAATACCCCGGGCAGCAACACAAGCTGGTCGAGCGTGTCTACCTGAAAAGTTACGGGCGGCTCCTGTATCAGAGTCCCGTCCCGGTCGATAAATAAGGCTTTTTTCATAATGTAATCAGCCCCCCATCTTCCCCACAAGGAGGCGTTGAAGAGCAGTTGTTTTTAAATGCAATTATTTGTAAATTCACTATCGTTGTGCCCAATTCCCCTCTCAAGGAGGATTTAGGGAGGCTAAAATGGCAAATCCGAATCTTCGGCAGCAAGCGGCGCACTCTCGAAAACCGGTGGCGTATTAGGCATTACTGTTGTTGCAGGTGCTACGGTTTCGCTTTGCAACGGTTCGATGCGCCATGCGCGAATATCGTTGAACCATCGTCCATTGAACTCGCGGCAATCAATATCAAAGTCAATTTTCAGCAATTGACCCTCTTTGATTTGATATTGCTCTATTTTATCGCCCCAAAGGTTAAACATCATTTTTTTAGGATATTGCGAATCGAGATTATACTCGAGTACATAATCCTGTTTTTTCCATTCGCCATTTCTACCTTGCCCTGTTTGCAAGGGAAGTGCGGCTACAATTTTTCCTTTTACTTCCATGTTAGTTATAATTTTTTAGCTCATTAATTAGCATATCATTCTCTGCTTTCGTAGCAATCGTAATCCGCAAACAGCCGAAAGCAAGCGAAACTTTATTGCGGTTGCGAATAATAATTCCTTTACCCACCAAATAATTGTAAACAGCATCGGCATCGGGAACTTTTACCAACAGGAAGTTGGCGTCGCTCGGATAAATTTTTTCGACCAAAGGTAAAGTTTTTAATTCTTTTTGCAAATAACCCCGTTGCTCCAACAGCATAGTTACCCATTTCTCTTTCCGTTCGAGATAATTCAGTTGTTCGCTTACAAAATCCTGCGTGAGTTTATTTATGTTGTACGGATATTTTACCTTGTTGAAGTAGGAGATAATTTCTTCGCTTGCAAATGCCATTCCGCAACGCACCGAAGCCATGCCCCACGCTTTTGAAAATGTTTGCAGCACAATAATATTCGGGTATTTATTCAAATCTTCCAACCAAGATGCTTCGTGCGAAAAATCAACATAGGCTTCATCGATTACCACAATCCCGCTAAATCCATTAACGATTTTCAGCATTTCCACTCTGTTAAGCAAATTTCCGCTCGGATTGTTGGGTGAACAAAGAAAAACAATTTTTGTTTTTTTATTTACTGCCGCTAAAACTCGTTCGGCATCGAGCGTAAAATCATCATTTAAAAATGCTTTGATATATGCCACATTATTAATGTCGGCACATACTTTGTACATTCCGTAAGTCGGCTCAATGGCGACAACATTGTCCTCTTTCGGCTCACAAAAAATACGGAAAACCAAGTCAATCGGTTCGTCACTGCCATTGCCGAGCATGATTTGGCGGGGATTAACGCCTTTTATCTTTGCTATTTTTTCTTTCAACGCCCATTGTAGAGGGTCGGGATAACGATTGTAAGGCTCATTCATCGGGTTTTCATTCGCATCAAGATAGACTGATGCTTCGCCTTTAAATTCATCTCTGGCACAAGAATAAGGTGCTAATGCCAAAATATTTTTTCTGATTAAGTTTTGAATATTCATACTATTAAAGCAATTATTTTAGGTAAAAATACAATCAATCCCACAATTACCGAACAGGCAGCTGCAACGAGTACCGCTGCTGCCGACAAATCTTTTACTTTTTTTATCATTTCGTTTTTTTCGGGCGAAATAAAGTCGCACATATTTTCGACAGCCGAATTAACCAATTCCAAAGCAAACACCAAACCTATGCACAACACTACCGCAATCCATTCGATAAGAGAAATTTGCAGTAAAAAACCTATAATCGTCACACAAATAGTTATTGCTAAATGAATCTGTGCATTATGCTCTTCCCGAAGCAGTATCTTTAATCCATTGACGGCAAAAGTAAAACTTTTCAATCTTTTATGTATGGAAAATGATTGCTTTGTTTTCATTTATTTTGTTTTTCAATTTGTTGCTTTTATGTCACACTTCGTTGTACCGAGCTTCGTTGTTGAGTGTCATTACACACACCAAGTGGTGCAATCGTGCGGGAGCAGTTAACCTTCTACGCTACTCAATAAATTGATTGTCGAGTGTTTGAGGTGTATTATTTTGTCGTTTCATCATTATTCTAATTGTTTTTCTTTTGAGTCAAATGCTTGATAGCTTTGTCGAAATCGCTTTCCAACTGTCGCATTTCGCGCCGGCGATACACTTCAAATTCTCTACTGCTAATCATCAAGCGTGAAACCTTTGACGATGTACTCTTTAAGCCGCTCGGTAGCCCATTGGCGGAATTTCGTAGCCACTTTGGAATTGATGCGGTAGCCGAGCGAGATTATCATATCGAGATTGTAAAAAGGTAACTCTCTAGTAATATTACGATTACCTTCTATTTAAACCTGTCGGAAATTCCGACAAGTTGAGTTTTCGTTCAATTCTCCTTCTTCAAAAAGTTTTATTTGGTTTTGGTGGTTCATATAAATGTTTTAATCGTGAATCGCAATTAAAATGTTGTTTTCAAAATACAAATACACCCCCCGCTCATAGAACCACTGTTCGTACATTATACCTTTTATGGTTATTTTGTGCTCTCTCAGTGGCCACCCCCAAGCAGCAATACACATATTTTCGTCCATACCTACTTGTACTCTTCCGTCAGCAACATAACTGCCTATTTTTACACCCCACTTCTCAATGCAGTCGTTTCTAAATTTAATTCTTGCTTTTTCTTTTTCCTGTTCCTCGCGTATTCTTTCTTCTTCCCTTTTCTCAAATTCCTGTTTGGTAATAAACATTGACGGCTCGATTGTTCCTATCGGAAACATCACTTCTTCATTTTCTTTTTTGAAAAAACAAAATCCCTGCAAAAGAGGATAAGACTTTGAATCAATTAAGGAAATATCGTAACAATTCCAAATATCACCCTTTTTTATTTTTACGATTTCGCCCGTGTTTACATCTATCAAATTAGTCAAATCTTTCATCGCCACCATATCCTTGTTTTGAAACATATTTTTTTGCTTTTCAAAATATGGAACGAGCAAAAAAGGATTGGAAAAACCATTGGCATAAAGATTATTTTCTGCTAAACCAAAAACAGAAGGCGGAGACCAATATACGGTATCATTTGTTGAATTATTTAGCAACAAAAATTTTAATGGAGCATTTTCATTCGCAGGAATATCATCAAGTTTTGTATATTCTTGTTTCAATCTGTTTCTTGCCTGTATGTCTAATATTGTAAAATATTTCCCAGATACCGCATCAAGAGAGGTTTCTATTTCTCTTTTTCCATAAGAAATATGAGGTTGATATACATTCGTTTCTATTTCTGTTTTATATGTAACTACCCCTCGAGGACTATACTGCTGAATTTCAATTTTATTGTTTCCATCGAAAATATCAGGTATTTTTTCTGTTAATGGAATGTTTATGCTTTTGTCTGTAAAAAGCGTAAAACTTATATCTTTATCGTTAGAATTTCTTTTTACATAATTTTTTGCTTTCGGCAAGAAATACACTTGATAACCGATATATTTTTTGTAATCAATAAACCGTTTTTGCTTGATTAAATTTGTTAAACTGTCAAACGGTTGCGGTCGCAACACTGCCCTTTCAACAACATTATTTTCACGAATAGTAATCTGAGCGTTGGCAACTTGTGACAAGCAACATATTGTTGCTACGATTGTTGTATAAATTAGTGTTTTCATTTCGATTTATTTTTTGGTTTTAATATTTTCTCACTCTCAACCTCATCGCCTCCCTATGCGCCGTCAATCCTTCCGCTTCCGCCATAACTTTTACCGCTTCGCCAATATTCCGAAGCCCTTCTTTCGTCAATTCCTGAAAAGTGATTTTCTTTACAAAACTGTCTAAATTGACGCCGCTGTAGGCTTTGGCATAACCGTTTGTGGGCAGCGTGTGATTTGTTCCCGAAGCGTAATCGCCGGCGCTTTCGGGCGTAAGATGTCCCAAAAAAATAGAGCCTGCGTTTGTGATTCGTTCCGCCACATCGCGGTAGTTTTCTGTCGAAATTATTAAGTGTTCGGGAGCATACTCGTTGGTCATTTCGATAACTTCATCTATCGAAGAAAGCACAATGATTTTACTGTTTGCCAACGATTTACGCGCCAACTCCACACGCGGAAGTTGCACGACTTGTTTTTCGATTTCAACCTTAACTTGTTCGGCAAGTGTTTCGCTTGTGGTGAGCAAAACCGACTGACTGTCAGCACCGTGTTCGGCTTGCGAAAGAAAATCGGCAGCTACAAACGCGGGATTTGCCGTGTGGTCGGCTATCACTTCCACTTCCGATGGTCCCGCAGGCATATCAATCGCTGCATCGCGCAACGAAACCAATTGTTTGGCAGCAGTTACATACTGATTGCCGGGACCAAAAATTTTATATACTTTCGGCACGCTTTCCGTTCCGTAAGCCATAGCTCCGATTGCTTGAATACCGCCTATTTTGAAGATTTTCGTAACGCCCGAAATTTGCGCGGCATACAGAACGGCAGGGTGTATTTTTCTCTCTTTATTCGGCGGCGAGCAAAGCACAATTTCTTGGCAACCGGCAATTTTGGCAGGAATAGCCAGCATTAACACGGTGGAAAATAACGGCGCTGTCCCGCCCGGAACATATAAACCGACTTTTTCTATCGCAACGGCTTTTTGCCAGCAAGTTACGCCGGGCATTGTTTCTACTTTTGGCAGTTCGTGCTTTTGTGCCGAGTGGAATTTCTCGATATTACTTTTAGCTAACAAAATGGCTGATTTCAATTCTTTGGAAACCAATTTTTCGGCTTCGATAATCTCAGCTTCCGTAACTTGCAAATTCGATAATTCTACTTTGTCGAATTTTAATTCGCATTCTTTTACAGCTTCGTCTCCACGAGTTTTTACATCGTTTAAAACGCTCTGCACCGTTTCGGTTAATGACGAATTATCGAATGTGGGGCGTTGTAAGAGTTGAGCCCAGTCTTGTTTTTGGGGGTATTTGATTGTATTCATTTTATCTTTTTGCAGTGTGCCTTTAATTTTTCTTCTATTTGTAGAAATCTCATCATCGGCGAAGTCATTTCTTGCGTTGTATCTTTTGCTATTTTTCTTAATTCATCAATACAATCTACATATTTTTGATTATAAAACATTTCTATTTTGACATTAAATTCTTTTTGAAAATATGTTTCTATTTCCAGTAAATCTTGATATTGATTGTTTTTTACATCTTCTTTTTTGGGAATTCTGATAATGGGACTCCATAACATAAAATGACATTGATAACCTTGAAAATTTCGATTGGCGTAATCAATATTTTTTTCAAATTTAGCCTTAAATCTGTTCACATTATCAGGGCGTTTGTCCTTTGTATATTGCAATCCTGTTTCTAAATGCGTTGCTACTTCGCAAATATAAATCTGCTTTTTGCTCGAATTTATCCCGACAACATCTATCTCGCCCTGTGGGGTAATGGTTTGCAAATTATATTCAACAAAATCGCATTTTTTTATCAATTTTAGATATTGTCCCACTAAATGTTCGCCCGGGTTTTCCATATTTTTTTATTCGAAGATAAATTTTGTCACTTATTCAACCCTTTTACTTCTTTCGCATTAATCGGCGAAACAATACTTTTGCCGATATTTGCTTCAATTTCCCGTCGGGTATTACCTACAATTTTTCCTCCTTGAGAAGCTACTTGGCGGTTTTCGTGCATTGTTTTTGGTTGTTTGTTCTTGGAAATTTCAGTCGTTGTTGCTTCGGCTAATGTATTAAGTGCCAATTCAAGATTAGTCATATTATCACGCAAACTTTCGGTTTTCAAATCCTTGAATTGTTTGTATTGCTTGGTGGTCATTCCAGCCCAGCCTTGCGTAATAATATCTGTGAGCGTAGCAAATTCCTGTCCTTTCACGCCGCGTCGTTCCCATTCGTCGGTCAATTCTTTGCGTACTTCAATGGATTTCAGGCGTTGGTTAATCCATTTTTCCGAATAACCTTTGCGATAATAATATTCCAACACACGGTCGATGCCCTGTTCGGGGTCATCCATTTCCGCCAATCGCTCTTTTGCCAACTGTGCCAGCCACAGTTTGAACGGCTCTGCCTTAGGCGATGGCACAGATTGAATGAAACGAAAAAGTTGCTCTACATCGGCAACATCGGTTAGGCGCATTTTGCCGTCTGCTGCAAGCATTTTCAAACCGTGACAGTTTGTCACGGTTTCATTCCCCTCTTCTTTCAATCGCTGCTTCAGCTTGCGCCAATAAGCTGCCGGGTCGATACTCTCGGTTAAAACCTCGATAACATCTACAATAGATATATACCATTTTCCCTGCTCACTATCCCAATGAGAACGGACTTTTTTGTTTTCAAAAAGTTGTATGTTATTGTTTTGTGTCATTTAGTTGTTGTTTTTTTGACAGATAATCACCTTACCATCTTCTCAATCGGCACAACAATAATGTCTTGCGCACCTAAGAGTTTGAGTTTCTCAATAATATCCCAAACTTTATATTCATCTACAACCGATTGCAAAGCGCTCCAACCTTCTTTCACCAAAGGCATCACTGTTGGCGAGGTCAAGCCGGGAACTAATTCCTGTAAATCATCTATTTTCGCTGTCGGAATATTCAGCATAATATATTTTTGCCCTTGCGCCGTTTTGTAAGCATCTATGCGGAAAAGTAAAGAATCTAATATTTCCTGCTTTTCCTTGCTAAGATTTTTGTCGGCAATAAGCAACGCCTCCGAATACATCACGATTTCTACTTCCTTTAAGTTATTGGAAATGAGCGTTCCGCCCGAACTCACAATGTCAAAAATACAATCAGCCAAACCAATCCCCGGCGCAATTTCTACCGAACCCGAAATTTCGTGAATCTCAGCGTTTACATTCTTGGATTTCAAAAATTTTTCCAAAATAACAGGATAGGAAGTGGCAATTTTTTTGCCCTCAAACCACTCTACGCCGTTATAATCTGCCTCTTTTGGAATGGCGAGCGAAAGGCGGCATTTGCTAAATCCCAATCGTTGTACAATTTCCGCATTTTCGGCTTTTTCTTCATACTCATTTTCGCCTACTACGCCCACATCGGCAATGCCGCTTGCAACGGCTTGCGGAATATCGTCATCACGCAAGTAGAGAATTTCCACAGGGAAATTTTTACTCGGCACCAATAAAGTCCGTTTTCCCGATTCTATTTTAATGCTTGATTCCGAAAGCATTGTCATTGTTTCTTCGTGTAGCCTTCCTTTGGCTTGTACTGCAATTCGTAACATAATTTTAGTTGTAGTTTATATTTTACAAAAAAAGCTTACCGAATACGGCAAGCTCTATCAAGTTTTTTATACAATAAACACACGCTCACCGAATTAATTCAGAAAGAAATGATGATGAGCGATATGTAAAAAAGTTGCTTTCATAAATTGAAATTTTGACTGCAAAGCTAATAGAAAAAAATGAAATTTTCAATACTTTGGGAAGAAAAAAACAGTAATAAAAAAACGAAAAGCCCGCCGATTGGCAGACTTTCATTCCTTTTGCGCTTTGCAAATTACTGAGCAACAATTGTAGAATCAGTAGCAACTGAATCCATAGCAGTAGAATCAGCAACTTCTTCAATAGAAGCAAGCGTGTCTACAGCAAGCGTGTCTACAGCAGAAGTTTCAGCTTTTTTTCCGCAAGAAACAAGAGCAACAGCAGCAACAGCAGCAATCAAAACTAATTTTTTCATTTTTTTGTTTTTAAAAGATTAAACATTAATGTTTTTGTTATGTGAATTAAAATTCGCTGCAAATGTACGAGCTATTTTTGAATAAAAAAGAGAAAAACGATTTTTTTTTCAGTTTTAGTGCAATTTTTATCTTTATTAAAAGTATTGGATACTATTGTAGCGATTTTTAAAGCCCTGATTCTTTCGCTTCATTCCATATTTTGTTCATTTCATTCAGATTTAGTTCTTTTAAATTCAACCCGTTATCCTTTATTTTTTGTTCCAGGTAGTTGAATCGGCGGATAAATTTCAGATTTGTTTTTTCCAGTGCATTTTCGGGGTCGATACCGTAGAGCCGCCCTGCATTTACTACCGCAAAAAGCAAATCTCCGAACTCTTCTTCCGTTTTTTGATGGTCGAGGTGTTGGATTTCGGCTTGCAATTCGTCAAATTCTTCGCGTACTTTGTCCCAAACCTGCTCTTTTTCTTCCCAATCGAAGCCCACATTGCGCGCTTTGTCCTGCACGCGATACGCCTTAATAAGTGCAGGTAGCGATGCCGGTACGCCCGAAAGCACCGTGCGATTGCCGCCTTTTTCTTTCAATTTCAGTTCTTCCCAGTTTTTGGAAACCTGTTCGGAGGAGTTGGCTTTGGTGTCGGCAAAAATATGCGGATGGCGGTAAATGAGTTTTTCACAAAGCTTATCTATCACCGATTTGATGTCGAAATCGCCTGTTTCGCTGCCCATTTTGGCGTAAAAAACAATGTGGAGCAACAGGTCGCCCAGTTCTTTTTCGATGTTTGGGCGGTCGTTGTTTACGATGGCGTCGGCAAGTTCGTAGGTTTCCTCAATGGTGAGCGTACGCAGGCTATCGAAGGTTTGTTTGCTGTCCCAGGGGCATTTTTGGCGCAATTCACTCATAATATTGAGCAGTTGCTCAAAAGATTGTAGCGTTTCGGTCATTGTTGTAATGTTTTTATCTCAGGGTTATTTTTAATATATTCCACGGTGGCTTCGTAGCCGTTGTTATAAATGTCTTCAAATTTGTTGAAACTAAATTCGTTGTACTTGGAAATAGCGTTTGGCTCTATCAGGAACCGGCAGAGTTTTCGTCCGGCTTTGGCGTTGTGGTGCACAAGTCCGTGGAGCGTAATATTAATCATATCGGCGGTTCCGGCGATGTTTGTGCGCACGGTAAAGGGCATTACATCGACCCCGATTATTACATCGCAATGCTCGTGGAGTGCCTGTGCGGGCACATTGTTGTACAGCCCGCCGTCGACATATACGCCGCCGTCGATATGTACTGCTTCGAAGGCAAAAGGGATTGATGATGAGGCTACTACGAGTTCGTGCAGTTTGTTGCCGCTGTTGAAGATTTCCCATTTGCCGTTGTTGAGATGCGATACGCATACGGAAAACGGTTTTTTGAGTGCTTCAAAACTATTTTCGGGCACTTCTTCCTCCAAAAAATGGCGTAGCGTGCGCATTGACGACAAGCCGCTGCGTGCGAAACTCGGGTTGAGTATTGAGGTGATTTTGTATAGCTTTTTGTCGTGGATTCGCTGCATCATTTGTTTGGGCGATATTCCTTGTGCATACAGCACACCTACAATTGCCCCCATACTGGTTCCTGCTATTATTTGCGGTACGATGCCTTGTTCTTCGAGTGCCTGTAACACCCCGATGTGTGCAAAGCCCAGCGCGCCGCCTCCGCCGAGGCAAATACCGATTGTTGGAGATGCGGCATCGTTGCTTTTGGACGATTTTGAAACAGGTTCGGAAGAACGGCTTGAACGGCTTGTATTATTCGATTTGCTGTTTATCATGGGTTTTTAAATTTAAAAATAACTCCTCCCAGTGCTGGTATTGTTGCTTCGAAGGGTTTTTCTGCCGAGAGTTCTTGCCGGAATGTTGCGCCGCTGAGTAAATCGCTGTAAGTTGCGGATTGTTGCAGCGGCAGGTTGAGAAATTCCAGCGCGTGGGCGGGAATGTTTACGGCAATATCGGCAGCTTGGTCGGCAAAATTGGCTATTATTAATATCGTGTCGTTTTCGTATTGGCGGAAGAAGGCAAACTGCCGGTCGGGGTTGAACTGCGGATTTTGGTAGTTTACCCACATCAGGTCGTAGAAGATTCCTTCCGCGAGGGCTTTTTCCTTTTCTTTGAGCGAAAGAACGCGTTGATAAAAATCGTAGAGATGCTGTGTTTCAGGTTTTTTTTCTTCTCCCGAAAAATATTGCTTGTATACGCTTTCTACCGTCCAATAATCGAAAATGGTAGTGCGCCCGTCGCGCCCGCTAAACCCTTCGCTGTCCATGCCGTGCTCACCTGTTTCCTGTCCGAAATAGAGCATAAAGGGCGACGCAGTCATTAGTGCCGACACGAGCAGGGCGGGTTTTCCGCGTTCGGCATTACCTGCAAAGAAATCGGAGGCAATGCGCTGCTCGTCGTGGTTTTCGAGGAAGTTCAACATGCGCGGCTGAATGTCTGATACCGCCTGCCAGCACTGTGTGATACACGCAGCCGAAGCTTCGTTGCGCACAATTGCCCGCAAGCTGTCGTACAGCCCGACTTTATCGTACAGGTAATCGAATTTCCCATTGAAAATATAGTTGCGGTATTCTGCGGGGTTGTATACTTCGGCAATGAAAATGATGTGGGGAAACTGCCGTTTCACCTGCTCGATAGCCCAACTCCAAAACTCTACGGGTACCATCTCTGCCATGTCGCAACGGAAGCCGTCGACGCCTTTTGCTGCCCAGAAGAGCAGAATGTTGCGCATTTTGAGCCATGTATCGGGTGTAGGGTCGAAATATTTTGCACGCCCGCCAAGGTAATCTACCCCGTAGTTGAGCTTCACGGTTTCGTACCAGTCGTTGCGGGTGGGAGAGGGACTAAACAGGTCGTTGCCCGTTGCCCGCGCGGGACATTCGGTGTAGCCTTGCGCGTCGAACTGCGGCGTAAAGGGTTGATTGGGCATGTAGTAAAAATTGTTTTGCTGCGAAAAAGCCCAGTCCGTGCGGTCTGCCGCGCCCAAATCTTCCACGCCGAAGAGCTTGCTGTCCGACCCGTATTGTCGCGCCACATGGTTGGGCACAAAGTCGACAATTGCCCCCAAGCCCGCTTTGTGCGTTCGTTCCACAAGCGCTTCAAACTCTTGCATGCGCTTGGGCACATGGGTAGCCAAATCGGGCGCAATGTCGTAATAATCCTTAATAGCGTATGGCGAACCGGCAATGCCTTTTACTACTCCGGCATGGTCGGGCGCAATGTTGTGTTCGGGATAGCCTGTTTGCGTAGCGTGTTCAATCACACCTGTGTACCAAATATGCGTTGCGCCGAGTTTTTTTATTTCGCGCAGTATTTTGAGATTGAAATCGTTGAGTTTTCCACAGCCGTTTTCGAGTAACGAACCGTGGGGCTTTCGTGTACGATTGCGATTGCCGAAAAGGCGGGGGAGGACTTGGTATATGGTCATATTTTTATCGAAAAAATGGATTTGATAGTTATAATGTATATCTCGCCCTTCGGGTACTCCTCTCTCGAAACAAGGGGAGAAGTGTTGCACCGGTGTCATGGCGGAGCAAATGTAGTATTTTTTTAATTATAATGAAAAAATACTTATCCGCATTGGTATTTTGTGGAAACGGGGGGCGCCTCGTCTCTACTTTGAGTTTCATTGCGTGCCTCGTTTCCCTAATCTAACCCCTCGCCCCGTTGGGCACTCGCTAATATTATTAACCCCTCCGCTTCGTTGGAGTACTTTTATTATTAACCCCTCGCCCTTCGGGCACTCCCCTTGAAACAAGGGGAGAATTATGCACAAACAGTCTTTATTGTACAAGCACGATGTCTGTACAACAGTTCTCCCCCTTATTTTAACCCCTCCCCCCGTTGGGGTACTCCCCTTTATAAAAGGGGAGAGTTATGC
>JAISVR010000012.1 GCA_031271465.1 Prevotellaceae bacterium
TCAATGTCGGTTTTCTGTATCCAGCCGATTTGAACGCTATCGTCGTCCGCGTGAAACCGCACATCAACCAATGCCAACGGACTGTTGCGTTTAACCATATATTGTGTTTTACGCTTGCCAACAATGTAAATATCGCTATCGAGAATCACCGCGCCCGCGCCGCGCGTTTGTGCAAAGGGTTTGGAGGAAAAGAATTTGAATATGCAACCGAGATAAACACCCGTTGGCGCAAGGGCATCGTCTGTACTTTCAAAATAGCAGTTGTGAAAAAACGAGCGTTTTTGTGTGCTTAAGGGATTAAGGTTAAGGCGCGAGATAAAGCGCACACTTTCTGCCCAAATGCGGTCGCCCTCACAAATGGCGATTTGCGCCTGCACAATGGCATTGTTTCTTTTCGTTCGGTTGAGTTCGGGTTTGAGTGGAAATTCCAAATCGACATTGCAGTAATTGCCCATAGTAAGATTGCTCACTTTGAGGTCGTCGCCCAAGAAATGAAACATTGTAAAATTACCTTCCGCGCCCTGCGTTTGTCCGCGGTTGCTTGCGAGAACAATATTTTCAGGGTTTTCGGTCAGTCCGCGCAAATGCAGATTGTTTGTTTTTATCGTCATTCCGTAGGGACGCGCTCTGCCGTATTTTTTTGTATCGTCAGGGTTGGGTTTACGGATTTCGGGGTCGTCGGGGTTATCAATCCAGTAAACGAATGGAGCAATATAAATGGTGTATTGCAGGGGCGTTGCGCGCAACACCTCTACGGTATCCGTGTCGAAATACGCTACCGCATCGGCAAAATTGTTGAACACAAAAGATTTGCCTTTTATTTCTTCGTCGGATAAATTTCCGGCAAGAAAAATATTATGTTCGTCCAGCGTAATCGTTTCGCTATTATAAATGATTTTATTGCCTGAAAATTGAATAGGATTTTTAAGGTCGAGCGATTGGTAATTTTGCGCGAAAAGAGTACATACACTTAATAAAGTGATAGTAAGAAGGAGCGTTTTTTTCATTTATTTTAAAAATTAAATACACAGAGATTAAGTAGCTTACGCAATATCAAGCTTGATGTGGAGCAAAACTCAGCTTGATGTTGAATGAAACCAAGTTTGATTTAAGAGCAGTAGCCGTGGGTAAAATCAATGCTTAAATTCGGCTCATTGATTTAAGTATCAAATATCCACCACATAGCTGTACAAGCATGCCGGGCACAGCAATTCTGATATGTTGCACGGCAAGAGCAAAATCGCGCATTATAACTCCTTCGATTGCTGCACCAAGTAGCTGATATACTACTATAACAGCCAAAATAGCCATAAACGAAACTCGTTTCAAACGGTGTACTGCATACGCTGCCACGCCTACCAACAGTATTGATTTGCTAAGAATTACCGGCAATATTGCAAAGACAGGCATTCCGAACAGAAAACTATTTACTATTGCAGAAAGTAGCGCTGTGAGTAAGCCGACATACAAGCCATATTTATACGCAGCAATTAGTGTAAAGAAATAAATGGGTAACCATACATGCCCACCTCCCGGCACAAAATGACAAAGTTGCGGCAATAAGATATTGCCCACTACAAACAGAAGTACAAAAAGATAAGTATGAACCTCTTTCAGGCTCATGGAATAGAGTTTTACGCTTGTTTTCATGATATTTTTTTGCCAAAATTAGTTCTTTTTCAACTTCCTGCAAAAAAAGATTTCTAAATTGACATTTTTTCTCCTCGTAAAAAATGAGTAGTTTTGCAACCGTTTTTTTAATTTATGATTGAAGCCCATCACATAAAACTCGGAATAGACCTCGGTTCGACCACTGCCAAAGTGGTTGCGTTGGATGCAGATAATAAAATAATTTATAAATCCTACCGCCGTCATTTCACGCGGATTGTGGAAACGATTAGCGAAATTCTTGAAGATTTAAAATTAGAAATCGGCGATGTTCCGCTTAATGTCTGTATGACCGGCTCGGCGGCAATGGGTATTACCGAACGACTGGGCATCCAGTTTGTGCAAGAGGTAATTGCCGTTACCAAATCGCTGCAAACTTTTTACCCCGAAGCTCGCACACTGATTGATATTGGCGGCGAAGATGCCAAACTTGTACTGCTCGAAAAAGGCAAGTCGCCCGATATTCGTATGAATGGCGTTTGTGCCGGCGGAACAGGTGCATTTATCGACCAAATGGCGAGTTTGCTCAATATTTCCATTGGCGAAATGGACAAGCTGGCAAAAGAAAGCTCCACGATTTACCCGATTGCTTCGCGTTGCGGCGTGTTTGCCAAAACCGATGTACAAAACCTGATTGCCCGTAAAATCAGCTTGGCAGATATTTCTGCTTCTATTTTCCACGCCGTAGCCTTGCAAACGGTCAATGCCTTGGCGCGCGGCTACGATATGACGCCTCAAGTAGTGTTCTGCGGCGGTCCGCTTACCTATATCAGTTCATTGCGCAAAGCATTTGTCAACTTGTTGAAACTGCAAGATTCTTCGACAGGCTCGGCAACTTCAGATTACGCAATCCCCGAAAATGCTGAATTATTTACGGCGCTTGGCACAGCACTGTCGGCAAATGATGAAAACAAAAGCCTCACTCCTCTTCTATTAATCACTGATTTGGCTGAATACGCTGCAAATATTGTGAAACAGGAAGAACATCTTTCGCCCTTATTTTCGTCGGAAGACCCTTATATAAAATGGATTGATAAACGCCGTATCATTGAAATTCCCAAGAAAGAACCGGCACAGGAACAAGAGGCTTTTATCGGTATCGACTCCGGCTCTACTACGACAAAAATCGTCATTACCGATAAAGAGGATAACCTGCTTTATTCGTTTTATGCCAATAATCAAGGGAATCCGCTCAAAACAGCTATTGACGGATTGTCTGCCTTTTATGATGAGTTAAAAGAAAAAAAATCTACGCTCAAAGTGCTTGGCTCGGCTGTAACCGGCTATGGAGAAGATTTGCTCAAAGCGGCTTTGAATATGGATTACGGCATTGTGGAAACTATTGCCCACTATTTGGCTGCACGCAAAATAGACCCCGAAGTGTCGTTTATCCTCGACATTGGCGGACAGGATATTAAAGCCATTTTTGCACAAAACGGCACGATTACCGATATTGAAATCAACGAAGCCTGTTCGTCGGGCTGTGGCTCGTTTATCGAAGGTTTCGCGAAAAATCTCGGCTTTACGCCGCAGAAGTTTGCCCAACTTGCTTGCGATTCCACTGCTCCGTGCGATTTGGGAAGCCGCTGTACCGTATTTATGAACTCCAAAGTACGGCAGGCTATCAAAGACGGCGCAACGGTGGAAGACCTTTCGGCTGGCTTGGCGTATTCGGTGGTAAAAAATTGCTTGTACAAGGTGCTTAACCTCGAACATTTAAAAGAAATCGGCAATAATATTGTTGTTCAAGGTGGCACTTTCAAAAACAAAGCCGTATTCCGTGCATTGGAACTATTGTCCGAAAAACAAATTTCGGCATCGGATAAACCCGAATTGATGGGCGCTTACGGGGCTGCTTTATTTGCCAAGTCTAAACAACCGGAAAAATCATCTTTCATCGGTTTAGATAAATTAGCTGTTGCCAATGAATACAAAACCAAATTTTCGTATTGTAAAGCCTGTACAAATAATTGCCAGATAACCGTTTTTCAATTCCCTAACGGCAAAAAATGCTATTCGGGCAACAAATGCGAAAAGGTATTTTCCAACAACCTCGAAGCGCAAAGTCGTGGCGAAAATGTGTATGAATACAAACGAGAAAGTTTGTTTTCCAAGCACGCGCCGGTACGAAACAAAAACATCAATTCTACGCTAAAACTCGGTATTCCTCGCATCTTGACGATGTACGAAAGCTATCCGTTTTGGCAGTCGTTATTTGCCAATGCCGGAATAGAAACCGTTTTGTCGGGCGAAAGTACTACCAAATTGTACGAAAAGGGCGCTGGAAGTATTATGGCGGATAATATTTGTTTCCCCGCCAAGCTGGCGCACGGACATATTGTTGATTTGGGCGAAAAAAGCGTGAACCGTATTTTCTATCCATTTATTTTATTTGAGAAAAAAGAATTTGAAGGCTCGCACAATTGCTACAACTGCCCTATTCTAACGGCTTATTCCGAAGTATTGTCTAATATAAAAACAGGCGTTCCGTTAGATGCTCCGGCGTTTAATTTTAACGACGAAAAGCTCTTGGAAAAAGCTTGTACAACTTATTTGCAAACGCTCGGCGTAGATAAAGAAACGGCTCAAAAAGCTTTTACGCAAGCTCTGAAAACACAGGACGGGTATAAAAAATCAATCATCAAAAAGAATAAAACGATTTTTGAGAATGCCAAAAAATCGAATACGCCTGTTATTCTTTTGGCAGGACACCCGTATCATACCGACCCGCTTGTACATCAAAAAATATCGGATATTTTGTCCGATTTAGGCGTAGCGGTTATCAACGAAGAAATTTCACTCGAAGAACATACAAATCCATTCCGCAAAGAATATTTTACCATTTCGCAGTGGGCGTATCAAAACCGTATTTTGCAGGCAACGGCTTGGGCTGCCGAGCAGAAAACGCCTGTATATGTAGTGCAAATGAACTCCTTCGGTTGCGGTCCCGACGCGATTATTGTGGACGAAGTGAAGGATTTGTTGAAACGCAAAAACAAATCGTACACGCTTATCCGTATCGACGAAATTGCCAGCACCGGCTCTATTAAATTGCGTCTGCGCTCGCTGGTGGAATCTATCAAGTTGAAAGATAACACAACCGGCGAAGGAAAGCCTTTTGAAAGCACCCGCCCATTTACTGTTGCGGATAAGAAAAAAACTATCCTTGCTCCTTGGTTTGGCGATTTTTATTCGCCCTACATTCCGGCTTTATTCGGATTGATGGGCTATGAGTTAATCAATCTGCCCAAACCGAACAGAGAAACGCTCAACGAAGGTTTGCGTGTGATGAATAATGAAATTTGCTATCCGGCTCTTTTGGTGGTAGGCGATTTGATTTCTGCCGTAAAAAGCGGCAATTATAACTTAGACGAAATTGTTGTTGCCGTGACGCAAACCGGCGGGCAGTGTCGCGCTACAAACTATATTTCAATGATTAAGCGCGCGCTCATCAATGCAGGATATAAAGATATTCCGGTGCTGGCAGTCGGTACAGGAGGCGGTACTATCAACGAGCAGCCGGGTTTCGATTTTGATTATAAAAAGATAATCTTCCCGGTGCTGCATGTATTGTTTTTCAGCGATGCTCTTTCTCGCCTGTATTACGCTACCGTAAGCCGCGAACTGCACAAAGGCGACAGCGAAGGATTAAAAGAAAAATATCTGAAGCTTTCTACACAATATATTGTCGACGGCAAACATAAGCAACTGAAACAGCTTTTACAACAGGCTGTAGAAGAATTTAACGCCGTAGCTTGTACCGATAAAGAGATAAAAGTAATCGGTATTATCGGCGAGATTTATGTAAAATACAATTCGTTTGGCAACTACGGCATTGTAAACTGGCTACTCGAGCAAGGTATCGAGGTGGCTGTGCCGCCTATCACCAACTTCTTTATGCAAGGCTTTGTAAACAGCGAAGTAATGCAAAAACAATTTATTAATAACAAAAGCCGTTGGAATCTCATTCGCCGTTTTGCCGAAAATTACATTAACCGCTACAAGGATAAATATGAGCGGGTAATGAAAAATTTCGTGCGTTACCGCCCTGTGGAAAATGTGCGCGAAGAAGCACATCTTGCCTCGCAAACCGTAAACCTGCTCAACCAGTATGGCGAAGGCTGGCTTATTCCGGGCGAGATTGCGGGTTATGCCAAACAAGGCATTACGGATATTATTTGTATTCAGCCTTTTGGCTGCATTGCCAACCATGTGGTAGGAAAAGGAATAGAAAAACGCATCCGTGCCGCCCACCCCGACTTGAACTTGCTTTATCTCGATTTCGATTACGGCACAAGCCCTGTGAATGTACACAATCGTTTGCATTTTATGCTCATGGGGAAAGAGTAAACAAAAAAGAGCATTTTTTATTTATTATAAAATCAAATCTTAATTTATTTGAATTACAAAAATAATTGTATATTTGCTCCGCAATAAACTGAAAATGGAAAGTTGAAAACTGAAAATTAAACGAACAACTGTCATTACTTCCATTGGTCATGATTGCTAATTACAGGCTTGACCCGCAATAACGACGATATTTCACTGTCCACTTTCAGTTCTCAGTTTTCAACTAAATAAATTTTCCACTAAATAAAGAATATGCAGTGTGCCCCAAAACATATCACTTTTAACACCAACAATTTGCGAGCCTCGCAGATTGTGTTAAACACACACACACACACACACACACACACACACACACACATGTATGCGCGTGCGATGTCTGGCTGAACACACAGAAAATCAAACAATTAAAACATCTATTCTTAGCTCAAAAAGTAAGAATAATACGATACCTTCGAAAAGATATGCAAATCCTTTCGAAGGTATTGCTGTATATATCCCAATGAAGAAAAAGAATTATTAACTATATGTATTAACTGCTAAATTGTTAGAATTATGGCTATTTTATTAAACAAAGTGGAACGCGGCAATCCAATGAACAAAACCGCTCCTAAAAAATGGTATGTAGTACCACGCACAGTAACTCAGGTGAAAGAAAATGAGGTGGCTAAACAAATCGCCGACGAAACCACCCTCAACCGTAAGGAAGCCGAAATGGCATTGTCGCAATTTCAAAAGGTTCTTATCACCAACTTGTTGGCGGGTAACAGTGTACAGTTGGGCAACTGGGGTTCTTTTCACCTGACTTGCAACAGTGAGGGTATAGAAAGCAAAGAGAAGCTAACAGCGGTAGCTCTAAAGGGATTGAACATTCGTTTTTCTCCCGGTAAAGAGCTTAAAGAAGCTTTAGCTAAAGCTACATTTGTTTTTGCCGAAGACCTCGTTAAGAAGTAATAATAACCGGGAATATTCGCGCTGAAAGACACGAATATTCCCGGCAGGTAATCGGGAATATTCGTAGCCGAACTTGCGAATATTCATAGTTTAAGCTACGAATATTCATAAGCTAAACTACGAATATTCCTGTATGATGACTCTACCTAATCGCGGCTATTTTTTAGGATAAGTAGCGCGGGAGAAGAAGCATTCACCAACCGAGGATGCGAAAAAACAGATACAAAATAACTTAACAATTGCTGCCGATATTTTGTGACTAACGGGACAAAAAAACAGAATAAGTATTTGTATAAGATATAACAAATTAACTCAATTGAAAAACAAATTAAAAAATTACAACATGGCAAATTATTATTGTAAATGGTGCGGACAAAAGTATTCGAGTGTTTTAAGTTTGACTAGCCATTCTTGTTCAAAAAATCCGAACGGGAAAAAGCATGAACTTTATGAGGGGAGTGAAAAATCAAAATATACTTGTAAATGGTGTGGACAGCAGTATTCAAGCATTTTAAGCTTGACAAGCCATTCCTGTTCAAAAAATCCCAATGGGAAAAAACATGAACCTGCTTTATAGAAAACAATTATCAAGAAGAGGTTTTGCCTCTCCTGATAATCTTAATATTAAACATTTAAATTTATACAATTATGGAAAAACAAGGTATCTACTCAATCTACATTCATGATGAAAATAATCGTTATGTATTAGGAAACAAAGGCGAAAAAACTTTGTATGTAATAGGATTAAATCCGAGTACGGCAACAGATAAAAAATCGGATAGAACAATTGATAGAATAAAAAAAGATTTTGCAAAAGGATTTGACAGTTTTATAATGCTAAATCTTTATCCGAAAGTTACCCCGTCGCCGTCAAAATTACCGAATAACAACGAATATGATGAAACTGCATTCTCTCGTAATATAGCAGAAATAGGAAAGCATGTACCCGAAAATGCGACAATCCTTGCTGTATGGGGAAATAATATTGACTGTCGAAATTATCTCAAAACAAGTTTACTTGAAATTTCAAAACAACTTAACCGTAAAAACTGCAAATGGGTTAAAATTGGGGAGTTAACCAAAGTGGGCAATCCTCGCCACCCTTTGTATGCCCGTTCTGATTGGAAATTATCTGAATATAAGATTAATGATAAAATAGAAAAACTTAAACAAATAAACTGATGAAAGCAATAAAACAAATTTTAGTAACAGTTGTATTTGTGATTTTATTAAGTTCTTGCAACACTACTACAAAAGAAAAAGGTGTTGTAATCAACGGTGTAGAATGGGCTACTCGTAATGTTGGAGAAAAAGGCACTTTTGTAGATAATCCCGAAGACTATGGTGGTCATTGGGGTTGGGAAGAAGCCAAAGTTGTCTGTCCTGAAGGTTGGCGACTACCTACTATAGCAGAGATGGAAAGTCTTATTAACTCAGGTAGTACTTGGGTTATGGCAAATGGTATAGGTGGTCGTCAATTCAGCAGTGGAGGAAATATGCTTTTCTTACCTGCAGGAGGTTTGGATGTTAGAGAAGAGAATGGTGGCGAAGGTAAATTAGGTTTATATTGGACGAGTGATAGTGGCATCTGCCATTTAAATGGAATAGCAAGCGGTATTGGTTTATGGTTCCAAGATGAGGATACAATTGATATAGAAGACATAAGTGCAATTTGTCCCGGCTACAAAACTCCTTGCATTCGTTGTGTTAGAGATGTAGCACCCGTAGCCAAAGTAGAAACATCACAAAGTAATATAACAGAAGAAGAGCCGAAAGATGATAACAGTGGATTTCAATTCGGCAATCCTAATATGGGCGTAAAATACATTTTGGAAGTAGAATATAGTAAAGAAATAGAAATTTGGCATCCTAGAGAAAAAGAAGAAGAAGAAATAAGAACAGAAATTAAGGTGGAAAATTATACTGCCAATCTTATAGTGGAGCTATCTTCCGATACCCGTACCATTCTTAACGGTAGCGATAATGGTGCCATCCCTAATATATCTATCGAACAAGCTACAATTGACGGATTGAATAATGATGGTCAGTGGCGAGGATATACAGGCGGTGTTTTAGCTCTGCAAGGGACAAGCAAAGTGAAAAAACTTGAAAATTGGAAAAGATATGGGAGCAATAATAAAAATATAATTTCGGCTAAAATTTTAAGCGTAAAAGAAGGATATATCAATAGGGACGAAATAACTTCGGAAAACTATCAGTTCTATTATTAAAAATTAAATACAAACAACTTAAAAGCAAGAATGTTATGAATAATTGCATTAAAACTTATTGTGATAAAAACAATGAAAAACAAAAGCCTAAATTGCTAGAAATAATAGATTTTGCAACTCGTAGAGAAAATTTGTTTCATACTAGAGATATATCTCAAGATAAGTTTGATGAATTTGCGAACAAATTATTAAAACGAAAAAATGATATTGAGCAAGCAAAAAACTTTCACGAACTCATCACAATAGTGTATAACGAAAAAATACCCGGTATTGGACATGTAAATGTTTATGATGTAGCAGAAATTATTGGAGAATCTCTTGAACTCTATCCCGAAATGGTTTATTTGCACGCAGGAGTAGAAACTGGTGCAAAAAAATATTTTGGTAATAAATATGAAGAAGTAATAGAAAAAAAAGATAATTTCATCGTGATACGAAAGAAACATTTTTTGCCAAAATTCAAGAAATTCACTTGCGACCATTTAGAAAGTGCTCTGTGCATGACGAACGGCAATCTTGATATAATATTATAAACTAATCAATAATTTTTGTGATTTAATAAACTTATGAAAGCTATAAAACAAATTTTAGTGGGAATCTGCCTGTTGGCATCAACAGCAGGTTTTACACAAACCTGGCAAATAGGCTACCCCAATGCCGGAGATGTAACCGCCACTTTAAATGCCGGAACGCTTAGTATTAGCGGGCAAGGCAACATGGTCGATTCCTTGGATTATTCATCATATTCTCCCGATATTTATCCTTGGAATTCTGTAAGCCAAGACATAAAAAAGGTGATAATAGAGCATGGTGTAACAAATATCGGATACGACGCTTTTAGATATTGTAACCGAATAACTACACTTATTATCCCGGAAAGCGTAACGGGAAACGAGCATGGTCATTGTGGTGGTATTAACTGTAGCAGTTTAGATACCGTAACTGTATTTTGGGAAACATCGCCGCCGGTATTATCATTTTATACCACTCCTTATACTTCTTGCTCGGCTGTAATAAGCATTCCGGCAGGAACAATGGAAGCATATAAAACTAAATACTACTATTTCTCCGATAGATATAATTTTGTAGAAAGGCGCAGCGAAGAGGAATTTTTGATAAAAAACGGCGTATTGGTACAGTATAACGGCAAAGGTGGTAATGTAGTTATCCCCGACGGGGTAACGCGCATTGCCGGTTATGTTTTTGAAAATTGCAGTACGATTACTTCAGTCGCTATGCCCGAAACGCTTACAAGTATCGGCAACAGTGCTTTCAGTGGTTGTAGCTACCTTACTTCCGTTTCTATGCCGGAGAGTTTAACAAGCATCGGAGAAAGAGCGTTTTGGATTTGCACAGGCTTAAATTCAATAACCATACCCGAAAATATCACAAGCATCGGAAAGGAAGCTTTTACAAGCTGTTCGGGCTTAAAAACCGTAAACTATAATGCGATTAATTATGCAAATGATCCTCAATTTCCCGGTTCTCTAACCACTGTAAATATTGGGAATCGGGTAAATACTATTCCCCAATCCGCTTTTGTGGGGAATAGTAAACTTACTACGATAAGCATTCCGGGTAGTGTTACAACTATTGGTGCTGAAGCGTTTATGAATTGTGGGCTTACAAACATTAGTATTCCCGAGGGGGTAACAACTATCGGGAACGATGCTTTTAGGGACTGCAATAAGCTTACTTCGGTTTCTATCTCTGCGAGTGTAACAACTATCGGAAAGAGTGCTTTTTGGGGTAGCGGTCTTACTTCGGTAAACATTCCCGAAAATGTAGCAAGTATCGGAAATATGGCTTTTGGTGGTTATAGCGGTTTTATTTCATTTCAGGTTGCCGAAGAAAACCCCACATTTTCGTCAAACAACGGCATACTGTTCAATAAAGATAAAACTGCTTTACTCTGTTATCCGCAAGGGAAACAGGAAGAACATTATACCATTCCAAACCATATAACAAGTATTGGAAACTATGCTTTCTACAATTGCATCAACCTTACTTCAGTTACCATTTCGGAAAATGTAGCAAACATCGGAAGTTGGGCTTTTTGTACTCAAGAAAGGCAAAAAACGCTTACAACAGTAATCAATTTGAGTATTGAACCGCAAAACATCACCTACATTAATCCGCCAAACATCACCTACTCGGTTTTCGATAGTATTGTAACTCTTTATGTACCTGCCGGCAGCAAAGAAGCCTATGAAAATTTTTATGTCTATGGCTATAATCCTGCTTGGAGCGATGCCGATGAAGTTATAGAGCTCCCCGATACATCGGTAGAGATAAGCGAAACACCCGCCCTCAACAGCATAAGCATTGAATGGCAACAGTACGAACACGCCACAGGCTACCGCCTTATTATTTACAGCGATGAGCTGCATACCGATACACTCCATATTTTTGAGTTCGATGCCGCGGGAGAATTTACGGGAGAAATACCTTTGCGCACCGGAACCACAAATCCCGGTCATACGGTAAACGGATTGTCGAGCGATACACAGTATTATTATGCGCTCGAAACGCTGGGTATTAATAATATAGTTCTGACGAAGCAACCGGGCGATTTCACCACACTTGGCGGAAGCACAGGCATTGAAGACACATCGACTGCTTCCGGCAAAGCTAAAATCATTGCTCATTACAGCATCACCGGTGCAAGATTAGAAAAAGAACCCACTAACGGGCTTTATATCGTACTGTATGATAACGGTACGGCAGAGAAAAGAGTGAAATAGTCTTGATTATCTTTCATTCTAAGCAAGTTTAATCTTGCCAATCTCATAAACCCCCGGCTCAAAAATTACTTAGGCTGTCTAAAAAAGTAGTTTTTAGACAGCCTAATTCTGTATCCGGATTAAACTTGAAGACAAGTTTCAACCCTCGTGTTTCTATCTTCATGTTTACTTTTTTGCACACAAGCGCGTGTTTTTAAACATCAAAACGCCCTCGCAACGATGAGTTACGAGGGCGTTGTAAACAGGCGGCGACCTACTCTCCCACAAACTGCAGTACCATCGGCGTAATTGGGCTTAACTTCTCTGTTCGGAATGGAAAAAGGTGGAACCCCAACACTATA
>JAISVR010000031.1 GCA_031271465.1 Prevotellaceae bacterium
GCCAAAGCAGCTGCGCCCGAAAAAACGGTAGAAATGACTTACGCCAAATCGGACTTCGTGCCGGGCGACGAGATTATTTTTGACGACCCGATGGACGCCGAGCAGTTGGGCGAGTTCCCCTCGATGTGGGATTTATATAGCGGCAACGCCGAAATCGCCGCCGTGGACGGTAAAAAGGCTATGCTGATTTCCGAAAGATTTTCCAAAGTAGGTCCGCTTATGAAAGCGCCCAAAAACTATCTGGGCGATGTATTCACGGTCGAGTTCGATTATCTTTTTAGTAGAGAAGAAGAACATCACTTTATAGTATTAAGCTTCTATTCGCCCGATGCAACAAATGAGTTGATGCATTTCGATAAACGACTTAACCCCAGTGCTTCTGAACATTATTGGAGATGGGTATCGAGCAATGGACATCAAGATGGCCGCGGTGAAGTAGTTTTGGCCGCCAACACATGGCATCATGTCTCCATTTCGTTCAACAAACGCGCTTGGAAGCTCTATATAGATGGAGTACGCTATATCAATGTACCCAATGTCGCCAGTCCTCCGGGCTGGTTTGATATAAGTCTGGATAGTGACAACGGACCATTGTATATTACCAATATGCGCATCGCCAAAGGCGCGGTACCGCTGTACGACCGCATGATGAGCGAAGGGAAATTCATCACCTACGGTATCACTTTTGATGTAGGCAAAAGCACGATAAAGCCCGAAAGTATGGGCGAAATCAACCGCATTGCGCAGTTGATGAAAGACAACCCCGATTTAAAATTCTCGGTAGAAGGGCATACCGACAATACCGGTTCGGCAGTAAGCAACCAGAAACTGAGCGATGAGCGTTCGGCAGCAGTAGTGTCTAAACTTGTAGAACTCGGCATTGCCAAAGACCGCCTCACAAGCGCCGGCAAAGGGCAAAACAACCCGATAGCCGATAACAGCACCGACGAAGGGCGTGCTAAAAACCGCCGGGTAGAGTTTGTCAAGCAGTGAGAGAGTAATGGGCTGTCTCGTAATGTCTTTTTGAACGCAGATGACACGGATAACGCGGATAAACGCGGATTTTTATATTGCCGATAATTAGCCATATATGAAATTCCTATTCATTTGTTATCTGTGAAAATCCGTGTCATCTGCGTCATCCGCGTTCTTTTGAAACAGCCTCATTGCCGAGTTACGCCGACAAATACACGAAGCGAATTTGTGAAGCAGTGAGAACAATTTTTATCCATGTAAGCTTTATTTTATAACCTAATAAATTTTCAAACAATGACAAAAAAGATTTTTAATTTGAGGAATGTGTTTGCGATAGCAATCTGCCTCGCAGGAATGTTAATGTTCAACGCTTGCAGTGACGACGACAAGGAAAACAACGGGAACGGTGATGTTGGCAATATAGAAGATGTTGAATTTGGCGTAACAATGAAAGACGGTAATGTTGTTGAAACCGTCAGCAACGGCATTTATACCCAAGTATCAACCTATGTTTACAAAAATGGCGTATATGACCATCAGGTGATGGAACAGATTTGGCCCAGCGCCGAACATGCTCAATTCGCCTACGATAACATGCAAAGAGAAGATTACGAAAGCGTTACCAAAAACGGCAATACAGTTAAAATCGTCTATTATCCGGATGATTTATTTGAAGGATATACGGCTGAAGATTTATATAATGCGTTAAAAATAGGTATGAGCTAATATTAAACGGTCTTTAAATCATAACAAGCAGAAAAGGAGCAAGCCGAAAATCCTGAACAGAGTAAGCATTATTTAAATCATTTTATTATATGAAAAAAGTTATTTTTACCGCAATTCTTGCAATTGCAACAGCAGTGAGTGTTAATGCACAATGGAAAGTAGGTGCAAATCTTGGTCTTCAAGTTCCAACAGGAACATTTGGCGATGTTTCCGGTACAGGATTTGGGCTTGCAGCCAACGGAGAATATTTGGCAACCGAAAACATTGGCATAGGTGCGCAATTGGGTTACTATTCGTTTGGTGAAAAAGAATCAGGTTCAGGCTCCTGGTCTATTGTTCCAATTACAGTTACCGGCAAATATTATTTCATGACGGAAGGATTGAAACCATACGCCGGTCTTGACCTTGGTTTTTATTCCCTAAGCTATGAAGTTGATTTAGGAATTTTGGGAGCTAATGTATCTACATCCGAAACCAAATTTGGTTTAGCTCCGGTAGTTGGTCTTCAATACGATTTTTCCGACAACTGGGCGTTAGATGCAAATCTTAAATACAACTACATCACAACATCAGGCGATGCAGTTACATCATTTGGTATTAATGTAGGTGTTGTCTATTCGATTAAATAATAGAGACAAAAAAGCAGAACTTCCCAAGTTCGAACCAATACAAGAAAAAGCCTGCAATAAGCAAGATTGCAGGCTTTTTCTTGTATTTACATTCCAATCAACTCCGCGGGTACTCGGAACAGATTTTTGCCCTATTTTTCAGTTACTTCTGCACATTATCATAAAAAATGCGCAAAAATCAGCATAAATCTTACTGCTGTTACGGTATTTTTTTTACTTTTGCGTTTCAGAAAAAATAACCTAATAAATACAGTTTAAATATTATGAGTAACACAAAAACAGCCGCTTTGGAGTATCACGAAAATGGTCGTCCGGGCAAAGTACAGGTAATACCTACCAAAAAAACAGACACGCAACAGGATTTGGCACTGGCATATTCGCCCGGTGTGGCAGAGCCCTGTTTGGCAATACAAAAAAACGAGTTAGATGCGTATAAATACACAGCAAAAGGCAACCTGGTAGCTGTGATTTCAAATGGTACCGCGGTGCTCGGTTTGGGCGATATCGGTGCCTTATCGGGCAAACCGGTAATGGAAGGCAAAGGATTACTGTTCAAGATTTTTGCCGATATTGATGTATTCGATATTGAAGTGGACGAAAAGAACATCGACAAATTTGTAGAAGTAGTAAAAGCCATTTCGCCCACTTTTGGAGGTATCAACCTCGAAGATATCAAGGCTCCCGAATGTTTCGACATCGAAGAACGCCTCAAAGCCGAACTGAAGATGCCGCTTATGCACGACGACCAACACGGAACGGCAATTATTTCGGCTGCCGGATTGCTCAACGCACTGGAAATTACGGGCAAAAAGATTGAAGATATAAAAATCGTTGTGAATGGGGCAGGAGCTGCCGCAAATTCGTGTACCAGCCTGTATATTGCCTTGGGTGCAAAGCTCGAAAATGTTGTGATGTGCGACTCCAAAGGCGTTATCAACACCAAACGCACCGACCTGAACAGCCGCAAAAAACCTTTTGCTACTTCGCGCGACATTACTACGCTCGAAGAAGCCGTAGTAGGAGCCGATGTATTCCTCGGTTTGTCGGTAGCAGGCGTGTTGAGCAAGGAAATGGTAAAAACAATGGCTCCAAACCCGATTGTATTTGCATTGGCAAACCCTAATCCCGAAATACCGTATGCCGATGCTATTGATGCCCGTCCCGACATTTTGATTGCCACAGGTCGCAGCGACTATCCGAACCAAATTAACAATGTGCTGGGTTTCCCATACATTTTCCGCGGTGCGCTCGACACGATGGCAACCGCCATCAACGAAGAAATGAAGCTTGCCGCCGTGCATGCCATTGCCGAAGTTGCCAAACAGCCCGTTCCGGAAGCAGTGAGCAAGGCATACAACGACCCGAATTTGAAATTTGGCAAGCATTACATCATACCTAAACCTTTCGATCATCGCTTGCTTGAGGAAGTTTCGACAGCCGTGGCAAAAGCCGCAATCGAATCGGGTGTAGCTCGTACCATAATTACCGATTGGGATGCTTACAAAGCCCAGTTGCGTAAACGCATGGCATTGGTAAAAGGCTCATATCCTTATTTTATCGGAAACTACGAGGTGTAAACCGCAAACGGCGGATATAAAAAACGAAAAACGGGTACTTCACAGTATCCGTTTTTCTGCATTATGACAATTAAAATATTCCGAGATTAATTTTGTTTTTCGATAATATCCATGCCCAGTTTGATTGCCTCTTCATTCATCGGAATGAGTTTATGGTGGCGTTCGGGCAGCGATTTCTTCAAACCTGCAATTACATTTTCAAGCTTTACGATGGGACGGATTTTCAAAAATCCGCCAAGCACAATCATATTGAATGCTTTTGCCATATTTTTTTCTACCGATTTATCCATTGCATCAATGCGGTAAATATTGATGTCGGTGCGAGTAGGCGGAGTAACTATTCCGTAGCCGTCGTAAATCAAAGCGCCACCGGGTTTCACGGTTTTTTCAAACTTATCGAGCGATTGTTGATTGAGGATAATTGCCGTGTCGTAGCTGTTCAACACGGGCGAACTAATTCGATCGTCGCTCAAAATAACGGTAACATTGGCGGTTCCGCCGCGTTGCTCGGGACCGTAGGAGGGTATCCACGATACTTCCTGTCCTTGCATCAAACCCGAATATGCCAAAATTTTACCCATTGACAATACGCCCTGACCACCAAAACCTGCAATTATTATTTCTTCTTTCATAATGAAAATGAAGAATGAAGAATGAGGAATGAAAAATTATTCAACTCACTTTCATTCATTGTTTTAAATTATTTTTTACTGTATTAATTGATGCTACAAGAATTGCAATTAATTCACTGCAATCTTTTGCTAAACTATTGTACGAATTTTCTTCAATAAATGATGTATCTTTTAAGAGATTTAACCAAAAATCAGTTTCGTTAGCCTCTTTCAAAGCAATACTAAGTTTATTTATAAAATCGGCATTGCTTTGTGCAAATTCAGATTCTCTGACTAACGCACCAATAGCCGTTCCACTCCTTAGTATTTGTTTATTAAGTACAAATTCTTTTTTTTGGGTTTGAAGAAAAGTTGATAAGTTGACTATACGAATAGCAAAATTATAACTCTTTATATGTAAAATAGAACTTTCTCTTTTTGCTTTCATAAATTATTCTGCAAAAAATTCTTCATTCTTAGTTCTTCATTCCTCATTTTTAAGGTCTCCCAGCGGATAAGCCGGAAACATATTTTCTACCATCCATTTGTTCGACTGGTCGGGAGTCATTTTCCAACCCGAGCTGCAAGTCGATACAATTTCTATTACCGAAGTACCCTTGCCTTCCATCGAATTTTCAAAACCTTTGCGAATAGCTTTTTTGGCTTTACGCACAG
Source organism: Prevotellaceae bacterium (assembly GCA_031271465.1). Lineage (GTDB taxonomy): Bacteria > Bacteroidota > Bacteroidia > Bacteroidales > Paludibacteraceae > JAFGVL01. Next base: position 5,194 of record JAISVR010000031.1, read on the forward strand.
CAGCAGCCGTGTGTACGCTTTGGCGAGTTACATAACGGGTTCCTTCAAGTTTTACCAGTAAGTCGGTGATATTGAGCGGATAACCGTTTATGCTTGTATCGCGTCCAAAAGGACAGGTAGCAGTTTTCATACCTTCCAAGGTAGTGGGAGCCATTTGTCCGCCGGTCATACCGTAAATACCGTTATTTACAAAAATCATCACGATATTTTCACCGCGATTGCAAGCATGAATGGTTTCGGCAGTACCGATAGCCGCCATATCTCCATCGCCCTGATAGGTGATAACATATTTGTTTGGCATCAAGCGTTTGATAGCCGTTGCCACTGCCGGAGCGCGCCCGTGAGCAGCTTCTTGAAAATCAAAATCGAGGTATTTGTAGGCAAACACGGCGCAGCCAACAGGCGCAACGCCAATTGTTTCTTCCTGAATATCCATTTCTTCAACAACTTCGGCTATCAGTTTGTGGATAAGACCGTGGCTACAACCCGGACAATAGTGCATAGGCACATCGTTCAATATTTTTGATTTGGTATAAATCAAATTTTCGGGTTTAATTATATCGTTTGTACTCATAATCAAGCGTTTAATTTCTAAAACAATTTTTCCTTTATTGCATCTACTACTTCGTCGGGTGTAGGTACAATGCCACCCAGACGACCAAAGAAAGCTACTTTTTTCTTTCCGTTTACGGCGAGTTGCACATCTTCCACCATTTGTCCGGCATTCATTTCTACCGACATAAAACCTTTTACTTTTGCCGAATTAGCGTAGCTTTCAATCAAGCGGGTAGGGAAGGGCCAAAGCGTTTTCGGACGAATAAGCCCGGCTTTAATTCCTTGTTCACGAGCCGTTTCCACCGCTTTTTGACATACGCGTGCCGACGAGCCGAAAGCTACAAGGATATATTCGGCATCATCGCAATTCATTTCTTCGTAGAGCACTTCCTTTTCTTCAATTTCGCGGTATTTTGCCTGAAATTTGAGGTTACGCGCTTCCATGTCTTTCGATTCGAGTTCGAGCGAAGTAATCACATTCGGTTCGCGCGAAGCGGGTTTGCCATAGGTTGCCCACGGGCTGATTTTACTTATTTCTTCGGCTGTAAAACGAGGAGTAAACGGTGGTAATATTACTTTTTCCATCATTTGTCCAATCAAACCGTCTGCTAAAATCATTGCCGGATTGCGATATTTGAATGCCAATTCGAAACCGAGTTTGGTGAAATCAGCCATTTCCTGCACCGAAGCAGGAGCAAGGGTGATTACTTTATAATCGCCGTGTCCGCCACCTTTAACCGCCTGAAAATAATCGGCTTGGCTTGGCTGAATAGTGCCTAATCCGGGACCTCCGCGCATCACATTAACAAGCAAACAAGGTAATTCGGCACCTGCAATGTACGAAACGCCTTCCATTTTCAAGCTCATTCCGGGGCTTGATGATGAGGTCATCACACGCTTTCCGCAGCCCGCGCCGCCATATACCATATTAACGGCAGCAACTTCGCTTTCGGCTTGAAGCACCACCATACCGGTAGTTTTCCAAGGCTGTTCTTCCATAAGCGTTTCCATTATTTCGCTTTGCGGAGTGATAGGGTAACCGAAGTATCCATCGCAACCACAACGAATTGCGGCATGAGCAATGGCTTCGTTGCCCTTCATGAGTTTTATTTCTTCGTTCATAATTTTTAATTATCAATTTTTCACTTTGTAAACAGATATACAGCCGTCGGGGCACACATACCCGCAAGCAGCACAACCTATACATGCATCTTCGTTTTCCATGTAAGCGTAGTTGTAACCTTTGGTATTTACCTGTTTCGACAATGCTAATACTGCCGACGGACAAGCTACTACACAGAGGTCGCAACCCTTGCAGCGTTCGGTGTTTACCACCACAGCTCCTTTTATTTTTGCCATAATTTTATTTTTTAAAAAAACGCTGCGAAGGTAGTTATTTTCTTACTGTTTTGCAATAGATTTTCGTATAAAATAGTGTTTGTTTTTAATAAAAATCTATCAAAAAATTAAGAATCGAAAGTGAAAACGCGTCTAAACTTAATGACATTAAATTTTACCTGCGTTGTTGTTAAAAGTAAAATATTTTGCTTGTAAAAATAATGGAAATGAATAGCTTTGCAAACAACAGAAATTTTTATGTTTCGCAGCGTCTGTTTAATGATAACCATGTAAAAAATTTACAAGTATGAAAAAATCCATTAAAATTTTGATTTTTGCAGCAATAGCTTTTTCCTTTGCTGCATGCAACAAGGAGCGAATCGACAATCCGCAAGCGGGCGATGTGTATCAAATAGAACGCCCTGATATCGACGGGCATGCTATGACTTACCAATTGCTCAAAGTGAAGTCGGTTGGAGAAAACGACCTTGTGGTGATGCCCAATCGTTTGTATTATCACGAAAAAGTGTACTGTATTGTTGCAGGCGATTATTTTAACTCGAAAGCCGCATTTACCATCAGCAAAAGCGAGTTGAAAAAAATGTATGATGAAGACAAAATTGTAGATATTATTCGCTACTACGAAGATTCCTGTTTAGGAAACGACAAGTAACCGGAAAATATTTATCAACAACGACGGTTCATAAGAAATTGATAACCTCTTCGCATGGTGCGAACATTATTTCTTAGAGCTTCATTACTTTTGAAGCTCTTTTTTATTTGAATTTTATGGAAATACAAAAACGAAATACGCGAACGAAAACAGCTGTAAATGTGCCGGTTATAAACGAATACGGTAAATTGCCTCCGCAAGCTCCCGAAATAGAAGAAGCGGTGCTTGGCGCACTGATGCTTGAAAAAGATGCTTATGGGATAATAAGCGAATTGCTCCGTCCGGAAAGTTTTTACAAACCCGAACATGTCAAGCTATACAAAGCAATAACCGACCTTGCTTACCGGCAGGAGCCGATTGATATGCACACCGTAACCGAACAACTGCGTCGTAACGGCGAGCTGGACGACATTGGCGGACCTTATTATATCACGCTGCTCACGGCAAAAGTGGCTTCGGCTGCCCATATTGAATATCACGCACGCATTATTGCTCAAAAATACTTGGCACGCGAGCTGATTCGCCTTTCTACTGAAATACAAACTAAGGCTTTCGACGAAAAAAACGATGTAGACGAATTGATGCAGGAAGCTGAAGGTAAGATATTTGAAATAAGCCAGCGTAACCTGCGCAAAGATGTGCAACAGATAGATCCGGTTATCAATGAAGCTATGGAGCGCATTAAAGCAGCTTTTCAACGAACCGATGGTTTGAGTGGCGTTCAAACCGGTTTTCATGAGCTGGATAAAATTACTTCGGGCTGGCAACGCTCCGATTTGGTGATTATTGCTGCTCGTCCGGCAATGGGAAAAACAGCTTTTGTTCTTTCCATGGCAAAAAATATGGCAGTAGATTACAACAGTCCCGTGGCAGTATTTTCGCTCGAAATGTCGAATGTTCAGCTTGTTAATCGTTTGATAATGAATGTATGCGAACTCGAAGGTGAAAAAATAAAAAACGGAAAACTTGAGCCTTATGAATGGACGCAACTCGACCAAAAGGTAAACAAACTTTACTCCGCGCCGTTGTATATCGACGATACGCCAAGCCTTTCGGTATTTGAACTGCGTACTAAAGCCCGTCGTCTTGTGCGTGAACATGGCGTAAAAGTAATCATTATCGACTATTTGCAGTTGATGAATGCCAGTGGAATGACTTTCGGTAGTCGCGAACAGGAAGTAAGTATCATTTCGCGTTCGCTCAAAGGCTTGGCAAAAGAACTCGATATCCCAATTATTGCACTTTCGCAGCTCAATCGTAGTGTGGAAAGTCGTGCCGGAACAGGCAGTGATGCCAAACGCCCGCAATTGTCCGACCTGCGTGAATCGGGAGCTATCGAGCAAGATGCCGATATGGTGTGTTTTATCCATCGTCCCGAATATTACAAAATTACCGAAGATGCCGATGGAAACGACTTGCGTGGCATTGGAGAAATCATCATTGCCAAGCATCGTAACGGTGCCACGGGCGATGTACGCTTGCGTTTCCGCGGGGCGTTTGCCAAATTTGAAAACCTGATAGAACAACCCGATTTTGTTACTGTAAGTTCGAGTATCAACAGCGAGAGCGCATTTAACAATCAACGAGAATATGTCAATAATACTACAACTCCTTTACCTGTAGCTGCCGGCGACGATAGTATGCCATTTTAAAAATCTGTCGTAACTCTTGTTTATTAAAAAAAATATTCATTATTTTTACAGAAATTTTTAATACACTTGCCCTTATGGAAGAAAATTTAGTTACTGTAGCCATTCATACCTACGAAAAAGCGCAGATTTTGAAATCGCTGCTCGAAAGCGAGGGAATCGAGGTATATATCCATAATGTGAACCAGATTCAGGCAGTAGTTTCGGCAGGCGTGAGAGTGCGCATCAAGGAAAGTGACCTCCCAAAGGCTTTGGGCATTATCGAGCAAATGGAATCGCGCGAAAAAGAGGGTATTAAAAAGAAAATCGGGGTGGGGAAGGAGCGCAAAATTCTTTTGCCCGTCGATTTTTCCGACTATTCGATGAAAACTTGCGACCTTGCTTTTCATTTGGCACATACTATTGATGCGGAGATATTGTTGTTGCATGCCTACCTTGACCCGTCAGCATACGGAAATATTCCTATTTTAGATGGTTTGCCATATTCCTCACGCGAAGCCGAAGCCGGTATTATCGAATTAAAACGGATAACTGCCGATATGGAAAATCTTTCTAACAGATTGAATAAAAGCGTTTTATCAGGAAAATTACCTCGAGTAAAATTTACTACAGAAATTCAACAGGGAATACCCGAAGAAGTGATTCTGCGTATTTGTGAAGAATATAACCCAACTATTATTATTATGGGAACTCGCGGCAAAGACCGCAAAGAAAACGACTTGATAGGCAGTGTAACTGCCGAGGTTATCGAACGCAGTATGGTTCCTGTTTTTTCTATTCCTGAAGACAGTTTGCTTGAAGATTTCGCCGATATTCGCAACATTGCTTTTGCTACCAATTTCGACCAGAAAGATCTTATTGCATTTGAAAAACTGATGAATTTACTTAAATATTTCCGTTTTAAAGTACATTTTATTCATCTTGAACAAAACCACGATGCTTGGAACGAAATTAAGCTTGCCGGTATTAAAGAATATTTTCGCAAACAATATCCGGAATTAGAAACAGATTATTTGCTTATTCACGACAACGAAATTCTAACCGGACTCGATGCTTTTGTGAAAGAAAAAAATATCGACATTATCAGTTTCACTACACATAAGCGCAATTTTTTTGCACGACTATTTAATCCGAGTTTTGCACGCAAAATGATTTTTCATGCAAAAACACCGATGCTCATATTCCGGGCATAGAGTAAATTTTGAACGGATATATTATGTTAAATAAGAAATATGAAAAAGAACACATCTATATTTCTTATAATTAATATTATGTTAAATATGAATATTATAAATTAAGCCCGACTACTCCTTTCCGGTTTTGTCGGGCTTAATTTTGTTTTTTTACTCCAAGCCTCTTGCTTTGCGAATTTCTTTTTCTTTGTCAAACATTTTCAGTTTGCGATACATGCCTTGTAAATTTTGCAGCAACATATCTTCCACTCTGTCGCCTTGTAGCGTACGAGCTTTTTCCAAATACGAAATCGATTCTTTATATTTTTCATCAGCTTCTTTCAATGCTACAGCAGCTTCGGCGTTACTTTTGCTAAACGAACCTTTTTCGTATAACGAATCGGCATCGAGTTTTATCAACAAACCGTAGTCGGCAATCGCATCGGCGTAATCGGGTTTCAAACTAATAGCTTTTTCCAAATCTGCTTTAGCTTCGGGTATTTTGTTTTGTGCTTTAAAAATAAAGCCACGCACCCAATACAGCGTCGGATTATTAGGATTTAGGTTGATAGCAGTTTGAATATCGTTTACAGCCTGTTCTATTTTTCCATGTTTCAAATTATAATCAATTTGACTTGTGAGGAAAAAACTGTTGTTTGGATATTTTTTTACTGCCAATTCGAGGGTTTTCAAAGCGGCTGCTTCATCATTTGCTTGTTTTTGTTGCACATACAAGCGACGCAAGGTTAATTCCGCATTTTCGTTAGCAAAAATAAAACTCGAATCGTTAGCATTAATCAGTTCTGTTCCTTTAAACATTTCCAAATTCGGTAAACTCATGAAATCGCTATATGCCTTAAAAGCAAGAGCAAAATTATCTTTATTATAGGCAATATTTCCATAATTGTTGATATACTCTTTCATAGTAGCCAACTTTTTTGAAATCTCTTTGCGGTATTCGAGTTTGCCTTTGCGTTTAGGATTATTTTGAGCTTCCAACGCGTCGAGACTATCTGCTACGATCCACGCTTGAAATGCATTATAGGCGCATTCGCTTTGCAGGTCTACATTGGGTTGTTGAGGCGGAATTTCGAAGCGTTTGTCATCTTCTTTTTCCCATTGTTTAGCGTAAATCAACCCGCCGACATACCAGGTTTCGGCAGAATTTTTGGTTGTTTCGTCTTTCTGAGCTGCTTCAATCAGCTGTTTAGCTTCGGAAAAATCGGCTTTGCGGGCTTTTTTCACATTTCCTACTTGAGCAAATGCAAACGAAGTACCCAAAGCTGCTGCGAGCAATAAAACTACTTTTTTCATATTTATTCAAAATTTTAAATTAAGGTTATTCATTATTTTTATCTTCTTGATTTTCAATAATTTCAATATTTCCGATTTCGATAACCGTCTCCTCTCCCATTTCAGTTTCTGCCAATTCTTCTTCCGTTTCGGAAGCCACTTTGCACACCGAAGCAATTTCATCGTTGCGTTTACCGAGGTTTATCAATCGAACTCCTTGTGTGGCACGCCCCATCACCCGCAAATCGGCAACTTTCATTCGGATAGTAATGCCCGATTTATTAATTATCATCAAATCGTTTTCGTCGGTAACATTTTTGATTGCTACGAGTTTACCGGTTTTTTCAGTGATATTCAGCGTTTTAACGCCCTTTCCTCCACGATTTGTTATACGATAATCGTCAATATCCGAGCGTTTTCCATATCCTAATTCCGAAACAACTAAAATCGATTCGCTTGTATCGCTGCTTATGGTAATCATGCCCACCACTTCGTCGGTTGGGTCTTCGGCATCGAGTGTCATACCGCGTACACCGGTGGCAGTTCTGCCCATTTCGCGCACTTTTTGTTCGTTAAAACGAATAGCGCGACCGTTGCGGTTTGCCATTATTACCTCACTGTTTCCATCTGTCAAACGCACCTGAATTACTTGGTCGTCTTCACGAATCGTGATTGCGTTTACCCCATTTGTGCGGGGACGCGAGTAGGCATCGAGTTTAGTTTTCTTAATAACGCCTTGTTTTGTGGCAAAAAGCAAATAATGAGACTGATTATATTCAGGGTCTTGCAATTTTTTCACCTTAATAAATGCGTTCACCTTGTCGTCGGGGTCGATATTGAGCATATTCTGAATGGCGCGACCTTTCGCGTTTTTCGCTCCTTCGGGAATTTCGTATACCTTCAACCAGTAGCAGCGACCTTTCTGCGTGAAAAACAGCATCGTGTTGTGCATCGACGCAGGATAAATGTATTCGATAAAATCTTCGTCGCGCGAGCTGCTTCCTTTCGAACCTACTCCTCCCCTGCTTTGCGCCTTAAATTCGCTTAGCGGTGTGCGTTTAATGTATCCGAGGTGCGAAATGGTGATTATCATTTCGTCGTCGGCATAAAAATCTTCAGGATTGAATTCTTCGGAAGAATAAACAATTTCCGTACGGCGTTCGTCACCATATTTTGCTTTTATTTCTTCGAGCTCGGTTTTGATAATTTCCATGCGGCGTTCCACCTTGGCAAGTATATCTTTCAAATCTTCAATCAATGCCAAAATCTCCTGATATTCGGCACGCAGCTTATCCTGTTCCATGCCTGTAAGTTGGCGAAGGCGCATTTCTACGATTGCCGATGATTGCTCGTCGCTCAATCCGAATCGTTCCATTAAGCGTTCACGAGCTTCTACCGGTGTTTTTGAATTGCGGATAATTTGAATTGCCTCATCCAAATTATCGAGAATTATCATAAATCCTTCGAGCAAATGTGCACGGCGTTCGGCAGCAGCAAGTTCGTACTTAGTGCGGCGGGTAACCACATCGAGACGATGCTCTACAAAATAATGAATCATCTCTTTGAGATTCAATAATTGCGGACGACCTTTTACCAGCGCAATATTGTTTACGCTAAACGACGATTGCATAGCACTGTATTTAAACAGTTTGTTGAGAACCACATTAGAATTTGCATCGCGTTTTATGTCAATCACAATGCGCATACCTTCGCGGTCGGACTCGTCGTTTACATTCGATATTCCTTCAATTTTTTTGTCCTCCACCATATCGGCAATTGCCTTAATCAGCTCTGCCTTGTTTACCTGGTAAGGGATTTCGCTCACTACAAGCTTTTCGCGTCCGTTTTTATCAATCTCCACTTCCACTTTCGAGCGAATAACTACGCGTCCGCGCCCAGTTTCAAAGCCTTCTTTTACACCTGCGTAGCCGTAAATTATCCCGCCTGTGGGGAAATCGGGTGCTTTCACGAAGTGCAACAATTCATCTATCGTAATTTCCGGATTGTCGATATAGGCGCTGGTAGCGTCAATCACTTCGCTAAGGTTGTGTGGCGCAATGTTGGTAGCCATACCTACGGCAATACCCGAACCCCCGTTTACAAGCAAATTCGGTATACGGGTGGGTAACACGGTAGGCTCTTTAAGCGTATCGTCGAAGTTATTTTGAAAATCTACCGTATCCTTATCAATGTCGATTAACATTTCTTCGGCGATTTTTTTGAAGCGGGCTTCGGTATAACGCATGGCGGCAGGACTGTCGCCGTCTACCGAGCCGTAGTTACCTTGTCCGTCTACGAGCGGGTAGCGTAACGACCATTCTTGTGCCATACGCACCATGGCAAAATATACCGATCCGTCGCCGTGCGGGTGATATTTACCAAGTACCTCACCCACGATACGGGCAGATTTTTTGTATCCCTTGTTCGATGCTAAACCAAGCTCGTTCATACCATACAAAACCCGACGGTGAACGGGTTTAAATCCGTCGCGCACATCGGGTAAGGCACGGGAAACAATCACCGACATCGAATAATCGATGTACGACGATTTCATTTCTTCTTCAATGTTAACTCTGATAATTCTGTCTTCTTCTATCATTTTTACACTTATTAATTCAAAAAAAGGCTTTTCAAAAAAGTTTGCTAAAATACGCTTTTTTATTCGATTGAAAAAGGGTTTTACTAAAATGTTTTCAACAAAAAGGTCTTGCTTTTATCCTTATCACTCCAATTCTCCGCTCCATACAAAACGACCGGCAAACACGGCTTTTAAATCTGTTTTTTCTCGGAAAATGCCAAATACAGCCGAGCCCGAACCGGACATCGAAGCGTAAACCGCTCCTGTATCGTAAAGCTTTTGTTTGATTTCGGCAATTTGGGGGTATTTTGTGAACACGGTTTTTTCAAAATCGTTGTGCATTGTCTCACGCCATTGTTCTATCGGCAAGGTGGCAATTTCGCGCAAGTTTCGCTGTGGTTTTTGCGGCAAACAGCCTGCGTATGCTTCGGGTGTAGGAATATAAATATTTGGTTTAATAATAATAATATAAAATCCTTTTAATGAAATATTTATATCTTCAAAAATAGTTCCTGTTCCTTGTACGAATGCCGGTTTATTACGGATAAAAAACGGACAATCGGCACCAAGCTGTGCGGCATAGTTTTCGAGCTGCCCGGTGCTTAAATCCGACTTGAAATATTCATTCAACATGCGGAGCATAAATGCTGCATCGGCAGAACCGCCTCCCAATCCTGCCCCAAACGGGATATTTTTTTGCAGGTAAATTTGCAGCGGCGGCAGTTTAAAATCTGTTGCCAAGAGGCGGTATGCTTTTATCACTAAATTATTCGAAATATCGCCATCAACTTGTATATTAGACAGTTGCATGGTGGTTTCTGAGGTTGTGCTTTCCACAAATTCCAGCCCGTCTTTCAACCCGACGGGGTAAAAAATGCTTTCGATGTTGTGGTATCCATCGGGGCGTTTGGCTATGATATTTAAGCCAAGATTTATTTTTGCATTCGGAAATGAGAGCATAGATTAAGAATTTTTTGCCAAAAGTAGCTGATTTATGTTGAAAAACAAAAAAGCCGAAGACATGCTGTCTTCGGCTGGTGATTAGACCTAATAGGTTTCGTGTAGAGACGCAATGCATTGGGTCTCTACGACTTTATTTTGTATTATTTAGCATTGCCTTCTAAAACGCTTTAGCGTCTCCTGCTAAAACATTATAGTGGATAGTGCTATAATATTACCCTACGGTAAGCACTTTATTGAACACTTCCGTGCGAGGCTCTTTTAGCAATATGCTGTTGCACAAGCGTTGTTTTTGTACAACAGGGTGGTTTGTGCATAATTCTCCCCTTTTGTAAAGGAGAATACTCCAACGGGGCGAGAGGTTGTATTTGTAGGGGCGTATGTAATACGCCCTTGTTGTTATTGGGCGTATGCAATACGCCCCTACAAATACAAAAAATACCCTCGAAAGATGTTGAAATCCTCTCGAAGGCATTGCTTTTTTCTTACCGCTTGTGGTAAGAATGTTTTTTCTAACTGTCTGTTTCTCTGTATACTTACCTGTTCTGAGATTGCTTCGTCGTTCCTTCTCGCAACCAACGGTCATGACCGAAGGGAAGTAATAATGATGGTTCGTTTTTTGTTTATTGCGGGGCAGATGTACAACTATTTTTATAAAAAGCTATTTATTAAAAGGAAATTATCAATTATTTCGCAGCTCTTTTTAATCGCAAGTTATTTTTATCTTTGTGCTTTACTAAATTTTCACGCAAATGAAAGGAAATCTATTGTTTTTGTTGTTGTTTTTGCTTTGGGTAGCTTGTTCGCCACAAAAAACAGACAACCCTCTATCCCACCCTGACAGTTCAAAAACTGTTGAAATAGATCCAATTATCGACTGTAACTACACATTTGAGCAAGCTGTGGCAGGCAGTCGAGCGCCGCAGAGTATTATCGACCAACAGGTACTGATTGATGTGCGCTATTTTTCGTTCGATAACAAAATTCACCACGGACAACTTGTTGTAAACCGCAAAATTGCAACAGAAATACAATATTTGTTTGAATTTATGTTCGAACAGCGCTTCCCCATTCAGCAGGTTATCCCCATTGTGCGCTACGATTGGAACGACGACCTGTCGATGGAGGCAAATAATACATCGGGTTTTTGTTACCGCAATGTGAGTTATTCGCTTCATGCCCGGGGTTTGGCGGTAGATATTAATCCCATGCAGAACCCTGTGATTTGGAAACCGGGCTGGGCACGCACAGATAAACCCGTGGGGGCGGTTTATAATCCTCAAGCACCCGGCACATTAACTGCCGAACATCCTGTTGTGCTCGAATTTAGAAAACTCCGCTACCACTGGGGTGGAAATTTCACTGCTAAATACGATTATCAGCATTTTGAAAAAGGCGGTTACCGCCGTCCGAAAGCTGATACCACCAAAACTGCTACGCTCGACAGTGTTGCGGAATAACGGACATTTTTTTTACCTTTGCCGCCTAAATTTTCAATATTATGCAAAAAATCATATCTCTAATTTCCAATTCTTTAACTCTAAAGGAAAAACAGGTAGCCAACACCATAAAATTGCTCGACGAGGGCGCAACAATCCCCTTTATAAGCCGCTACCGCAAGGAAATGACCGACAACCTCGATGAAGTGCAAATTGCCGCTATCAAAGAGCAAAACGACAAGTTGCACGAACTCGAAAAACGCCGCGCGACGATACTCAAATCCATCGAAGAACAGGAAAAGTTAACACCTGAGTTGCGTATTCGCATTGAAAATTGCTGGAACGCTACCGAACTTGAAGATATTTACCTTCCTTACAAGCCCCGTCGCCGTACCCGTGCAGAGATTGCCCGAGAAAAGGGATTGGAGCCGCTGTCAAAAATCCTTATGGCGCAAAATGCCAACAATGTGGACGAAATTGCTGCCCGTTTTGTAGGCAAGAATGTGGCAGATACAAAGGAAGCTCTGCAAGGCGCACGCGATATTATTGCCGAATGGGTAAGCGAAAGCGAGTCGGCGCGCAATTCCATGCGTACGATTTTCGGGCGCGATGCCGTGATTTCGTCGCGTGTGGTAAAGGGCAAGGAAGAAGAGGCGCAAAAATACCGCGATTATTTCCAAATGGACGAATTGCTGCGCAAATGCTCGTCGCACCGCTTGCTGGCTATGCGGCGTGGCGAGGCAGAAGGCTTTTTGCGTGTAACAATTTCGCCCGACGATACTGTTTGCCTCGAACGCTTGGACAGGATTTTTATCAAAGGTGTTTCGCTTGCGTCATTGCAGGTCGGCGAGGCGGTGGCAGACAGCTACAAACGCCTGCTTAAACCGAGTATTGAAACCGAATTTGCCAATCTGAGCAAAGAAAAGGCAGATACGGAGGCAATCCGCGTGTTTGCCGAAAACCTGCAACAGCTTTTGTTGGCGCCGCCGCTCGGACAGAAGCGCGTATTGGGTATCGACCCGGGTTATCGTACTGGTTGTAAGCTCGTGTGTTTGGACGCGCAGGGAAACCTGTTGCATAACGAAACTATCTATCCGCACCCGCCGCAAAACGAATATCAGAAAGCTTCGCGTACGGTGCAAAAACTTGTCGAGGCATACGATATTCAGGCAATTGCGATAGGTAACGGTACGGCGAGCCGCGAAACGGAACAGTTTATTCAAAATATACGCTACGACCGTAAGGTTCAGGTATTCGTTGTAAGCGAAAACGGCGCATCGGTGTATTCTGCTTCGAAAATTGCCCGTGAGGAATTTCCTAACTATGATGTAACGGTGCGCGGCGCGGTGTCTATCGGCAGGCGGTTGATGGATCCGCTGGCGGAATTGGTGAAAATCGACCCGAAATCAATCGGCGTGGGACAATATCAGCACGATGTTGATCAAAGCCGCCTTAAAACTGCTCTCGACCAAACGGTAGAAAATTGCGTAAACCGTGTGGGTGTGGATTTGAATACGGCAAGTAAACATTTGTTGACTTATATTTCGGGCTTGGGTGCTGCCCTGGCGCAAAATATTGTGGATTATCGTGCAGAAAACGGAGCGTTTGCCTCGCGTAAAGAACTGATGAAAGTACCTAAAATGGGTGCAAAGACTTTTGAGCAATGTGCGGGATTTTTGCGTATTTCGGGTGGCGAAAATCCGTTGGATAATTCTGCTGTACACCCCGAAAGTTATGCGGTAGTTGAAAAAATGGCAAAATCGCTGAAAACAACCGTAAAAGATTTGATTGAAAATAAGGAGCTGAAAAAATCGCTTAATCTGAACGATTATGTAAGCGAAAAGGTTGGTTTGCCTACGCTGAATGATATTATGCAGGAGTTGGACAAACCCGGTCGCGACCCTCGTCAGGCAATTAAAGTCTTTGAGTTCGATCCGACAGTAAAAAAGATTGAAGACCTGAAAATCGGGCAAATCCTGCCCGGTATTGTAACCAATATTACCAATTTCGGTGCCTTTGTCGATGTGGGTATCAAGGAAAACGGTTTGGTGCATGTGTCCAACATGGCAAATCGTTTTGTGAGCGACCCGACCGAAATCGTTAAACTACATCAGCATGTTACAGTGAAAGTAGTCGAAGTAGATATTACCCGCAAGCGTGTGCAGTTGAGCATGAAAGATGTTTGATTTATATGCTTTCCACAATATTATCCGAAAGCAATATCACGGTGCTATGCACCTGAATAGCCCATTATTATCCTACTAAATAAGCTGCGGAGTTGTGTAATTTTATGTTGGGTAGTTTTGAGGATTAAGTTCGGCTAAAATGCTTTGCTCAACATAAAAGCCGTCAGGAATCCTACAACGGTGATTAATGCTACAAAGCGACCGCCAAATTTAAAGGCTTCGGGAATCATTGTGTCACAAAGCATGGCAAGGATTGCGCCCGAAGCAAACGCCATTATAGAAGCATTTACAATTGGCGAGGCATTGCCTAAAAAGAGATAACCGCCTATTGCCGAAAGCACGGTTACCAAGAGTGTTGCCAACCAAAGGAGAATGATGTTCCGCGTGCGCATACCGGACATTTTCATACTGATAGTACCTGACATTCCTTCGGGTAAATTGCTTAAAAAAACGGCTGCGATAAATACAAATCCGCTTGCACCGCCTGCTGCTACCGAAGCTCCTACTACAAACGATTCGGGAATACCGTCGAGCAAAGTACCTAAAAAGATAGCACTTCCCGAACTTTCTTCAGGATTTTCCTGTTTGAGGTTTTGCGCCATACCGTGCACGCTTTTGCGAAACTTTCCGCCGTTGTTGTCGATAAAATAATCGCCAAGAACAAAAACGAGTGCACCGGTCAAAAAAGCAAATCCCATGAAAAAAGGTTCCTGCGATTGTTCAAAACCATCGTTCATCAGATCGATAGATAATGCCGAAATCAGCACGCCTGCACCGAAAGCCATAATGCAGGCAATCATTTTATGCCCGATTTTGAGATACAAACCCAGCAATGCCCCGAGTAAAATAGCTCCGCCCGAAATTAGTCCCGCAACAGTTGTTTCTAACACAATTGGTATGTTTTATTATCGCGAAGTATCTTTTACAATCACATCGTGTGCACCGCCTTCGATAATTGAGGTGGAGGATACAAGGGTGATTTTAGCATTTTGTTTCAACTCGTCGAGGGAAATCACACCGCAACTGCACATGGTCGATTTTATTTTTCCGAGCGTCATATCCAAATTATCTTTCAATTTCCCTGCATAAGGTACATAGCTGTCTACACCTTCTTCAAATTTCAGGGATTCGGAACCGCCCATGTCGTAGCGTTGCCAGTTTCGGGCACGATTGGAGCCTTCTCCCCAATATTCTTTTACATAATTGCCCCCGATAAGCAGTTTGCGTGTAGGACTTTCGTCGAAACGGGCAAAATATCGACCCATCATCAGGAAATCGGCACCCATGGCGAGGGCAAGTACCATGTGGTAATCTTGTACAATGCCGCCGTCGGAGCAAATCGGAATATACACGCCTGTTTTGGCAAAATATTCGTCGCGCGCTTCGGCAACTTCAATCAAAGCCGTAGCCTGTCCGCGCCCGATACCTTTCTGTTCGCGGGTAATGCAGATTGAGCCCCCTCCTACTCCGACTTTCACGAAATCGGCTCCTGCTTCGGCAAGGAAAAGAAAACCCTCGCGGTCAACTACATTGCCCGCACCGATTTTTACTGCATTGCCATACTCGGCTTTCACATATTCGAGTGTTTCTTTTTGCCACACCGAAAATCCGTCGGACGAATCGATACACAACACATCGGCTCCTGCTTTTACCAGTGCAGGCACTCGTTCGCGATAGTCGCGCGTGTTGATGCCCGCACCTACACAAAGGCGTTTTTGTGCATCGTGTACTTCATTGGGATATTCCTTGTGGCTTTCGTAATCTTTGCGGAAAACGAAATAACGCAAATGCTGGTCTTTGTCTATTATAGGTAAACAATTCAATTTTCTGTCCCAAATAATATCGTTGGCTTCCTGCAGCGAAATACCGTATTCACCGTAAATAAGCTTGGAGAAAGGTGTCATAAATTCACGGATTTTGCGGTTGTGGTCGTCGCGCGTAGGGCGATAATCGCGCCCGGTAACGATACCGAGGATTTTTCCGTTCGACGAACCGTCTTCCGTGATTCCGAAAGTTGAAAAGCCTGTTTTTTCTTTTAATTTGATAATATCTGCCAGCGTATGGTCGGGCGTGAGGTTAGCACGGCTTACTACGAAGCCCGATTTGTAGTTTTTCACCTTTCGAACCATTTCCGACTGGCTTTCAATGCTTTGCGAACCAAAAATAAACGATAAACCGCCGTTTTTTGCCAATGCGATAGCCATTCCGTCGTCGGAAACCGACTGCATTATCGCCGACACAAGAGGGACATTTATGTTGATGTCCGATTGCTCACCGCGGCGGAATTTCACCACCGGCGTGCTAAGGTTTACTCCGCTTGGGATACATTCTTTGGTGGTTAAACCCGGAATGAGCAGGTATTCGCTGAATGTGCGCGAAACTTCGTTGAGAAACTGTGCCATATTGTTTTCTGTTAATAGTTTTATTTTGAAAAAGTGGAAAAATTGTGCAAAGGTAGATTTTTTTTTTCATCTGTGCAACCGAGCGAAAACTCGACTGCTAATCAAATTCGGACTTATTCGTAATTTAGGCTTGTAAAGCAAACCGTATCCGTCATTGCGAGGAACGAAGCAATCTATATATCCTGTACTGAGATTGCTTCGTTCCTCGCAATGACGGATACGCCAAAAAGGATAAGTCTGAAAAATTGTTACACCATGCTTCAAACAAACTATTTTTTCAAATAATATTTGATAAAGTCTTTTTCAAATTGTGTAAAACCTCCTGCGTAGGTTTCATTAATGGTATCGTAACTTGCGCTGCCGTTTTTTATTTTCAGTACAATTTGTTTAAACTGCTCGCTGTCTTTTTCTATCAGAAAATAGACGATGCCGTGAGAAATTCGATAAGGATAGCTTTCGTTGGTAATTGTTTCTTTCCAAAAATCTTTGCTTTTCATCAAAATAAAGTCTTGCAGGTCGATTTCTTTCAAGTCAATCATGCTTTTGATAAAACTTGTTGTTGCTGGTGGTATTTCGTGTGTGATTTTCTTTTTTCCTAAGTTTATATTCTCGAAATATTCTGCCAATCCTTCGCTTAACCATCTTGGTTGTTTTGAAATAACTAAATGTAATAAATAATGGCTTGTTTCATGGTAAACTATTTTCAAATAGTTAGCATTTTCAGGTTTAAGTACAAGGAGTTCTTTTGTTTTGGGACGATACATGCCTCCGCTGTGATAAAAGGTTTTAGCGATTTTATTCGATTTCAAATAGGCTTGATATGCTTCTTTTTTTGCGAATAATCGTAATTTTATCTGTATGGTATCTATTTCGCCAAATTGTTTGTAAAATTCTGTTTCGTATTGAATTACACGGTCTATTTTCACACGGTCTTTCGTAGAAATCGGCTGACCTGAATTCTCGAAAATGTAGACTTGTGGTTGTATGCTTATGGCGGTAAATGCAAAAACAGCGAGCAAAATTATTTGTTTCATTTTCCGGCGGCTTTTAGTTTTTTCTTTTCGTATTTCTTTTTCTCGCGTTTGCTCATGTCCTGCGTTATCATTTCGTCGCTTATTTGGCTGATGTATGTGGTTTTTTCTTCGAGTTGCACTTTGCCTTCGTTGGCGGTGTGAAAGCTTGGTTTAAAGAATGTGTGTGGCGATCCGTTGGGTTTTCCGCCCGTAAATTTGTTTTTATCCAGAAAGAAAAATGCTACGGATACACGCTTTTTCTCTTGTGCTAATCCGATGGGCTGCCCGATTTCTATTTGCTGTCCTTCGCGCACAAAGGTTTTCGACAGCCTGCCGTAGAGGGCAAATGTGCGGTCGTAGTGGTAAACAAGCAGGTTGCTGTTGTTTTCGATGCTTTCGGCTTTGCCAAGATAGAGTCCCTGGTCGTTGTTTTTGCATATTACGCCGCCTCGCGTGGCAAATACGGTGTCGAAAGATTCAATGCGAAACAGGTAGGTGTGCAATCGTCTGTCGGGTTCTACAGTGAATTTCGTGCTGTCGCCTGCTCTAACAGGTAGAGCGTAGAGTGCATCTACGGGCGATTTTTCGGGGAAATATCCTTTATATGTTCTAAATGATGAGGGCAAAAAGCTGGGGTCGTTGCGATATTTGGCGGCTTGTTCGCGGGGCATGCTTAGCAGATTGTTTTTCCCGGATGTTATCCACAACTCTTTGTTTCGGCTCGATACGAGAAAATAATCGCAGTAATCGGAATTGTAGTAATTTAATTCGTGTGTTGTTGCTGTCCATTCCCATTTGCTTTGCACGGGAGCCATCGGATTTTGTTGTGCAAACGCTGTTCCGAACAGGTAGAACGCTGCTGTTGTAAAAAAGATTTTAGTTTTCATAGTCAAAAGTTTAATTGAATGAGTGGCAAATATATATTTTTTATACTAAAACAATCCCTTTTTTTACATGTAAAAAAAAGGGATTGTTTTAGTATTGATAAATAAAATCGGCATTAGCCTTTTTGGGCTTGTAAGGCAAACTCTATCTGTTATTACTTCCGTTGGTCGTGCTTGCTAATTGCGAGGAAGGAAGCAATCGCAGAAGCCTCGTCGTTTCCGGAGATTGCTTCGTCGTTCCTCCTCGCAATGACGAACAAGTTTCAACCGGAGATTGCTTCGTTGTTCCTCCTCGCAATGAGGAGTAAGCTTCAAAGGGATAATTCCGAATAAAATTACTTCACAAGTTTAATGACTTTCTTATCCACTTTCAATATATATATTCCTTTGGGTAATGCGGAAGTTTCGATGCGATTGTTCCCGCTGAGGAGATTTATATTCAAAACTGCTGTACCCGACAGGTTATAAACAGTTGCTGTGCCTGCAATAGTTGTTTTTATTACGAGGTAGTCGGCAAATGGATTTGGATAGATGTTTATGTTACTTGCTGATGCGTCATCTATACCGGTGCTTGTCCCCAATGTTGTAAAGCTAGCGAGTAGTTTTTCGGATACATTACCGTCATGGTCGTAGGCTTGCACTTTAATATCGTGTTGTGTACCCGATGTTAAATTGGTAAGTTGATGACTTGTTGTTGCTACAGATGCAACATGTTCTTCGTTTACATAGATATGATAACCGGCTATGGCTTTGTTATCTCTTGATGCGTCCCATGAAAGATGGATAGTTGTTTCGCCGGCAGCACCTTTTAAGTTAGCCGGTGTTGAAGGGTGCTCTGCCAAACGGATAAAGATTTCGGGTAATGCGCCAAACCAGGCTGTTCTTGCGGCAGCGCCAAAACCTGTCTGAATGCCGTTTTCAAAGGTAATATTGCGGTGGTCGCCGTAAGGATTACCAAAATTAAAGCCGCTTACGCCAGCACCGAGAACGCCATCGGAGAAGATAAAATCATTTTCAATATCCCATTCTGCCGGAATAATTGCTGTGATAGTTTGGGCGGTAGCCGTACTTGCAAATTTATATTGATTGGCAGCACTTCTTACCGGCTTCCCATCGGTAGTTGCTGCTGTATATTGAACAAGAGCGGTCATATTGTAAACACCTGCCAGCTTTCCGCAAGGGTGATAAAGGGTATTGAATGTTATAGATACTTTATCGCCCGGGCTAAATGCCTCTTCGGGATTTGTCAGGTTGCTTACGGTGTAGTTTACGGCTTTGGCTGTCAGTACCTGGTATTCTGTTCCGCTTGCCGAAGAGAGTTTTACAATGTTGCGACCTTCAATGAGTTTTACGGTATAGCTGCCGTCGCCGTTGTCGCTTACGCCGTCTGTACCGAAGCCATTAAAGCTTAAGTCGTTTCCGCTAATCGTTGGTTGTGCCAATTCTACGGAAGTAACACCGTTTGGCGTAAAGGTATAGTCGTATCCGCCTGTTTCTTCCAAATAGTAGAATACATCTAATTCGGCATCGACGGCTGTTGTTGCCATTTTATGAGTTGCGTCTGTGTTTAAGCTTTCGTTAATGGTTATTCCCGAAACGATGCCCGATTCGGCAGCATCGACCGATACCACGAATACGCCCGTGTTTTCTGCCCATAGTGCACTCCACAAGTTGCCGCCAAAGTTTGTATTGATATAACCTGCATTAAGTGCATCGTAGCTTACGAGTACGATAGCCGTTCCGCTTCCTGTTGCGGTGAGCAAGCCTTTGTCATCTATGCTTACCACGCTGTTGTCTGTCTCGCCGTTTTCGTTGATAACGGTGTAGTGGTAATCGGGTTCAATAAAGGTAGTGCTGCCGGCAGCAGTTATAACATTGTCAAGCAATGTCCAGTTGCGAAGAGGTATCAGCTGATGGGTTTCGCCCGATGCTAACTTCAAGTGTCCCTTTTCGTTGATATTAAGGAAAATATCGGACACATTGTAGCCATTGTTGGCTGTTACATCGTGGTTCACATAGTTGTTGCTTTCGGAAGCGAGTTGCTCTGCAGTGATTTCCAAATCGCCGGCAGGGAATTTGCCTGCGTGCGTAATTTTGCCTTCCTGTTTTACGCGGTAGTAATCAGGTTTAGCTGTCGTTCCGTTTACATTGTAATAATAAGTTGATTTACCGCCTGCGTTAGAAACGCCTACTGCTTCCACTTTGGTAAGAGGCATGTACATATACGCGCTGTAGTTCTTGTTGCCTATCCATACGCTTGCTTCTTCGGGAACGGTAAGGCTGGCGTTGTGCTCAGGAATGGCTTTGGATACCTGCAATTTGTCCATACAGAAGTAGGTGGGCGTATTCATTCCCCAAGCGCCAACATCGCTTGATTCCATCGTATAGTAAAAACCATACACTTCGCCCAGCGCGGACAAATCTACATATTCCCAGTCGGCACTCTGGGTCAGTATGCCACCTTCATTTTTAGCTAAATAATATTCTACCACCTTGCCGTTGTCCTCATAGCTTTCGTTCAAACCGTGAATAAGCAGTTTGAAGTAGTCGCCGTCTTGGTCTAAGGCGCGGGCAAAATTACCGCCGTCGCCGTCTTGAACGGTGTAATAGGCATAAGGAGCAGCGTTTACATACATTCCTACTGCCTGATAGCTGTCGTTTAATCTAACTTGTGCCGAAGCCGTAAACTGTTCTGCCCAACTCATATCGGCGGCGTTGGCTATCAGATAAGGAATATTTTTATCTACCTGCACTTTGCCTTCGACTGTCACAACATTGCCATCAGCATCGGTTACAATACCGCCACCTGCCATATTTCCCCATTGATGGGTAAAAAAATCCTGTTTTGTATTATCGCCGTTTTTACTTACGGTAAATCCGTCCCAATACGAGCCGGCATACGAGTCGCCACCAATAAGATGCGAGAGGGAGAAATTATCACACTCAATGAATGTATAATCTGCATCATTGTAAGTTTCCGTCCAATAACCTTCGGGGGTATAGGTAAAGTTTTCGGGTTTTACGCTTTTACTCAAATCGAGCGTAATGTTGCCTACGACAGGTACTGTGCGTAGAGCGGCTCTTGCCTGCGGCTTTGCGCTTTTGAGTGCATTAACGGCAGGCAGTTTACCTTCTGCCTTTAGCTTTTCTGCCTGCATACGCAGCCGTTGCGATGGCTGCTGTGCTACTGTGCTGCCTATTGTTGCTACAATGAGCAGCAGCGAGAGAAATAATTTTTTCATTTTGATAATCATACGGACTTGCACCGTGCTATTCCTTTAAATAGCGTATTGGGGTTAAAGTTTTGTTTTGAAAATCAAGGTTCAGACAGCCGGGCTGTATCAATTCCTATTGTTTATAAAATTTATTGGTTATGTTAATCATCGTTTTATTTTCAATTTTATACAGTCGCTGATTTGTTGTTGGGACATTTAACCCGCCCAATTCTTTCATATATTTTCCTGTTTTGATATAATCGAAATACAGCTCTGCGTCTTTATATAATTCAGGTTTGCCGGAATACCAAGCTGTTTTGAGGGCGAAAAATATTTCGCCCCTACGGCGAATGAACTGCGCTAATTTCAACACCTCTTCCGGAAAACCGTCGCCGCCCATAAAACAGATGCAGGTAACGGCGTTTCCATATTTTTCGAGCAGGTTTTCCAGCACCTTTTCATTCAATGCTTTTCCGGTATCTTCCTGCAAATGCGGACTGTGGCAGCCTGTACAGCGATTGGGGCAACCCGACAAATTGAGCGCGAGCGTTACTTCATCGGGAATTTCCTGAAATACTATGTCATAACTCGCTAACCGTAGCATAGTGTCGTTGTGCGGCTTCCTTTTGCCGTGGTTGTGAAAAATTGCTAACCCGCTTCATATAGCCGATAATGCGCGTGAGGTAATCCAGATTGTCGCTTTTACACGACGGACAAGCTTTCAAATTCCGCTTGTCAATATGTCCGCAATCATTGCAGACGGTATTCGGGATATTGAAGGTGAAATAGTTACAGCCTTCCTGCGTGGCTATGCGCAGGAGCTGGCGGTATTGTTCCTTGCTCAAATGTTCTTCTAAATTAAGGTGTAACGCCGAACCACCGGTCAGGTGTTCGATGTATTTCCGTCCGTGCAGGCGGAATTTATCTACGATGTTGAGCGATTGGTCTTCCACAATGAAAAAATAACTGTTATAGCAGTCGCGCAGCACGCGGAAACCGGCTTCCTTGTCCCACTTGGCGTGTTTTACGCCTACATTTTCGGCGGGAATCATTTCGCAATTGAACATTGCTTCTTTTGTGCGGTATTTTTTATTGTAAGTTTCAACTAATCCAAGTACTTTCCCAACAAATTCCGAATAAGCAGGATTATCGGTAATTTCAATGCCTAAATATTCGGCGGCTTCGACCAAGCCGTTTACCCCAATGGTTAAATATTGGCGACCTAAATTGATGTAGCCGGCGTCGAACAGGGGCAACATTCCTTTTTCCTGCATATATTTCAGGTTTTCGTTGTAGGCGAGCTGCACTTTATGCGCCAAATCAATCACTTCTTCCAAAAAGAAAAGATAGTGCGCACCCTCTTTTGCCGCTTTTTGAATGCAGCGGTTGAGGTTGATAGTGAGTACGCTTTTTGAACCGGTAGAAACGCCACCTGCGCCGAGGGTGTAACTGAAACCATTGTCGGTTATTTCGTTTCGCAGGCGGCAGCAACTGCTGAGCGAGTCGGCATTATCACTCATATAGGTAAAAAATGAATGTCCTTCGGCATACATTTCGGCAGTAAAATCGCCATATTCCTTGTCTTTCGGTTCGCCGTTTTCGGTCAATAGCGCCATTGTTTCGACCGGGAAAGTGAGTACGGAGCGAGTGCGCTCCCGGTTAAACCATTTCATAAAGCGTTTTTGTAGCCAGCTAAGTGATTCCCAGTCGGGACGGTTTCCATTGGGGAAGACAAATTCGCCAAACAGGCTTTCAAAATAAAAGCGGTCGTAATACGAAATATTCCAGAATACTGCCTGAAAATTGCGTGCGCCGGTGGGCTGATTGATAGAGTAAACAATTTGCTCGAAACAGTCGGTAATGATTTTGTCTATCGTTCTCTTTTTTAGCGATAAATCCGCCTGTTTATCAGGATTTTTATAGTAATCCTTGCCATATTCCAAGCCGATAAAGTAATTGAGATACATCAAAAATTCGGGTGTGGCGCAGGCTCCGCTCAGCATACTTGATACCATAAAGACCATATTGACAAAGCCGCCGCAAAACGATTTCAGGTTGGTGGGCGCTTTGGAGTTTCCGCCTATTGAAATGGTTCCGCCAATCAGCCAGGGATACATCGTAATACTTGCGCAGTAATTGGCTAAACTTGTTTCGTCGTTTTTATAGATAAAATGGTTGTTCAGCAGGTCAATATATTTATCTGCCAATTCCTTGCCGTACATCTCTTTTAGTTGGTCGGTGAGCAGGCGGCGGTTGAGGCGAATAAAGTTCGACTTGGGCAATTCGCCGATAAGCGTTGCCATATTCTTGTTTTCTACATTCGCGTTCGCATCGTATTTACTGCCTGTTGCGGCGTTGCTCGCATCGCAGTATTCCATTAGGAAGCTGAGTTTTTCAAGCGTTTCGCGGTCTTCGGTATGTCGCTGGCGGTAAAGCATATACGATTTGGCAACCGAATAGTATCGTTCTGCCATTAAGGCTACTTCCACCTGATTTTGAATATCCTCTACGGTTGTGCTGTTGGAAATGTTGAGGCGGCAAAGAATGTTTGTCAACACTTCCTCTGTAGCGAAACATCCTACCGACAAAAAGGCTTTTGATACAGCATTTTTGATTTTTTGAAGGGAAAAGACCTCGCGTTTCCCATCTCGTTTGATAATGTGAATGTCTAACATATCCTATTTCATTTATTCATAAAGAATTGCAAGATGTGCGGGAATATCGCCCGTACGCACTTCCCATTTTTTATTTCCGTGTTGGTCGAAGCAAAACAGCATGCCCGGATATACATGATTTGCCGCATCGGTCAGGTAAATGTCTTTGTTTTGGGGATTGACCATAATGCCGTAAGGTTTCGCGATTTCCATTTCGGCACCGCCGGCTAAGAAATTGCGTGTAACAATCTGTTTTGTCTTTACATCAACAATACCGTAAGTAACAATTTCTTCAAATGTAACCTGACTGAATTCGGTACTGTAAAGATAGAGCGAATCGCCGTTAATCGTCATTTCCGAAACGGCAACATCGAGCATTCCTCCGTATGTATCGGTCTTTGTATCAATCCAATACAAGCGTGAAGAAGCACCGAAATAATCGCCTCGCGAACTTACCCAAACCACACCGTGCCTGTCGGCTTCCAAGCGATGCAGGTTAACATCTACTTCTATTCGCTTTGTTTCGGTAAAACTTGAAATATCAATAACGGAAACCGTGCTTTCATAGTTTGGAAACATGTATCCGCCTGAGTTTGCTACATAAATTTTTCCGTTCACAATTTCCAACTCATCGGGCTGAAAACCAACCAGGCATTTGGCTACTATTTGTAAGGAGGCTGTATCTACCTTTGCCACATAGCCTCGCTGCTCATAATTGGGATTGATTTCCACGGGACCTGCGTAGGAAGTAATGTACGCATATCCTTCATGAAAACAAATATAACGGCAATTCGGAATGTCGATTTGTCCCAAACGACGAGTGGTAAACTTATCCATTACTTCGATTTTGTTGGAGCAGTTGATAACCGCATAGAGTTTTGAGCCGTAAATCTGAATATCGTTGCCTACATCGCCCAGTTCTTTGGGAACGCCGGGGTTGGCATCGGCGTAAATATTGCGATGATATTCGCCTGTAGCAAAATCGAAGTAATCGAGTGTAGACTTATTTGTACCCATATTGCCCTCGTTAAGCAAGTAGAAACCGAGTATTTCCGCAGTATTGTCGGGCGGTGCAACAGGTATTACTTCGGGCTTAAAAATCTCTTCATCATCGCGACAAGCTGTGAGCAGGCAGAGCGAGAGGATAGTTGCGTAAATAATTTTTGGAATTATCCTGCTTAGACTTGTAAAATAAATACCACCATCGTCATCAGCTCCTTTGGTCGCTGACTGCTGGTTGCGAGGAGGAACGACGAAGCAATCGCGTGATACGATGGGGATTCTGAGATTGCTTCGTTTCTCGCAATGACGAGTACAGCTCAAAGGGATAGTTTCGATAATATTTTTCATAATTCTACTTTTAGAATGAGTTTATAATTGCGTCCCGGCATCGGGTAACAGTCTATCACTTCGTATGCCTGGTTAAGCAGGTTATTGATTTCTGCCGAGATTTTGAATTTTGAATTTTGAATTTTGAATGACTTTCCAAGTGTCAAATCGTGCGTGTACCAGGGCTGTTCGTGGTTGGCAGGAATATTTGCCGAATTGTGATATCGCTCGCCGACATAAATAAAACTGTAATTTAAATCCCAACCGAGCCATTTTGTATTGACAATTGCCGAGCCGCTGTGCCAGGGAATATACGCAATTTGTCCACCGTAGGCGATTTTATTTGCCGGAGTTTTCACCGGTGTGAAATCCTGCGCCTTTTGATAAGTGTAGTTCAGGCTTGTATGTATTTGAATGCCGGCAGGCAGTTTCCAGCCAATTTGCGTTGCCACATCTATTCCGCGAATTTCAACATAACCCACATTTTCTACCGTATAACGATATAAACTGCTGTTTTTTGGTGTAGCAATAATTTTATCGGTTATTTCATTATAATAGGCATCGGTGCGAAAATTGACATAGTTGACAATTCCTTGTTTAAAATTTTTATCGTATTGAATGCCGACATTATATTGCGTAGTAAATTCGGGACGAAGACGGATAGTTCCGATATCGCCGTAATACAATTCGTTGAAAGTAGGCATTCGGAAAATGTGTTTGTAGAAGGCACGAAAATTCAAATTATGGCGTTTCAATGGCTTGTACGAAAGAAAAACGGCAGGCGTAAAATCCTGATTATCGGAACTTGAACGAACTTTGTTAGCGATTGTCTGATTTACTACATCGTACAATTTTATATCGGAATCATCAAAAATAAATGTTCCCAAGATACTTGCCTGCGCCTTAAACCGTTGCCATTCAAAAGCCGTTGCAAACGCTGTGAGAATGGTAGAACGGTTTGCAATAATATGAGTGTTTTCATCTGTTTTTTCTGTTTTGCCCAACTTCCCGTCTAATGCGTTCCAGATATAATCGACCGACAGATTGATGTCCCAGTTGGACAAAATTCTGTATTTATTGGCGGTAGAAACATAAATTTCCTGTTGTAAAAACTTATTATTAATGAGCATTAAAACGGTATCGGGATTGTGATAACGCATATAGTCGTTCGAATACTTGGCGTTTAGTAAAAAATCGTAATTGCGGGACAGTTTTTTTTGAAAACTGCCCTGTACAAAGGCACTCCTGTCCCACTGCCGCTGTGCGTTTTTCCACACATTGTCCACGATTGCGCCCGGCAGACCTTTTTCGGAATTGTAAAAATAGCCTTTCACATTCCAACTGCCCTGCGGAATATAGGCATTGAAACTGCCTTCGAGGCGTATAGTGTGAATATCGCCGTTTTGCCGCACAGCGCTTGTATCCCATGCAACGGTCTTGTTGGGCAATACTTTTCGGTAGCGAAACGGATATTTTCCCGAAGAATAGATATACTCGGCATTGAGTGACATTGTAGGGCTGGAAATTTTTCTGCCCTTACCCAATTTTTGTTCCCACAAAACCGAAGGATTGACAAGGTCGAACGAGCCTGTACGGAAGTATGCAACGAGGTTTGTTTTTTTATTTCCTTCAAAACGAGGTCGGCGGGTGCGCAGATAAATGCTTCCTGCCGAGCCAAAGTCTTTGGCAGACTGGAAAATTTCGCTTTTCTGACCGTTGTACAGGCTGACTTCCTCAATCAAATCCAGCGAAAACCTGCCTAAATCGACCGTACCGTTTTGTGCATTGCCAATTTCGATGCCGTCGTAAAAAACACCCAAGTGATTGCTGCCCATACTGCGTATATCTACGGTTTTCAGTCCGCCAACGCCGCCGTAATCCTTAATTTGCACGCCCGAAAAATAGCGCACCGCATCGGCAACGGAAAAACTGCTCAATGCCTCCAACTGTTCGCCCGCCAATCGTTGCGAAGGGATAACTTCGCGGTAACGGTCGCCAACGATTACTACCTCGTTTAAAACTTGAACGGAGGAGTCCGATTTGCTTTGTGCAAAAGAAATTGTTTGCAACAAGAGCAAAAGACTAAAGAAAAATGTTTTTCGTAGAAACATAAAAAGCCGTTTAAATTTGAATTAAACAGCTTTCGAAAAAAATGAGGTGCTTGTAAGTAAAGCCTGCAATGACGCTTTTACAACCTGATTTTTTTAAAATAAATTTGTGATAAACTTGTAGAGTTGGCAAAAACTGCTCAACCTGCCTTGTTCGTCGCAAGCCTTATTCCTCGAAAGCTTAAACTAATTTATTTTGGCAGGTCTTCTGACTTACTCTTTTTTGACGAAACGCCTTCCCGATTTCTCAGTGGCAAAAGTGTTGTTTCGTTTCTTCTCGTTTACTCGAAGAGAGTTTACAGCAGCGGGTCTGTTCAGGATTTTCACCTGATTCCCTTTTCAATGTTTTTCCCGAAAAGAGAATAACATCACCAAAATTTCGGGGCAAAGATAGAATGTCTTTTGAAATTATGAAAGAAATAAAGATAAATTTTACATAATCGACTAATATGTTGTCGAAAGATAAACAAAACACATCTCGTATCTCCATAAAAACACCGGCGATGATGTAAAAAGCGAGGAATTCCTCCTCTTTAACGAGGATGTTCTCCCTAAAAGCGAGGAATTCCTCCTTTTTAACAAGGATGTTCTCCCTAAAAGCGAGAAATTTCTCGTTATTAAGGAGGATTTCCTTGTTATTTACAAGAACATCCTCGCAAAAAAGGAGGATGTTCTCGTAAAAAGTGAGGCGGTCGGCGAAAATAAGGAGGATATCTCCCCTTTTAAGGAGGATTTATTAGTTATTCTTTAAAAGATTCTCGCTTCGAAGCTGAAATTTTATACTACAAGCTAAATATATCTCGCTTTTTACCGAAACTTCCGAATAAAAAGCATTGATGGTTGGTAATTTAACTATAAGGTATCGGAGTTATCCCTTTGAAGCTTGTTTGTCATTGTGAGGAATGAAGCACAATCCATTCCTGTACTTAGATTGCTTCGTTCCTCGCAATGACGGCGTGGTGTTTGCTTTACAAAAGCCTAAGTGGGATAATTCCGTAAAGTTTTTTTATACTTTTTCAATTTTTACCTGTAAATTTAACTCCTTTAATTGCTTATCGTCAATGAAAGATGGAGCATCAATCATTACATCGCGCCCCGAATTATTTTTAGGGAAAGCAATGCAGTCGCGAATACTATCCAAGCCTGCCAAAAGCGATACAAATCTATCCAATCCGAAAGCAATACCGCCGTGCGGTGGCGCGCCATATTTAAACGCATTCATCAAGAATCCGAATTGATATTCAGCTTGCTCTTTTGTAAAGCCTAAGCACTCAAACATCTGCGCTTGCAAATCTTTGTCGTGGATACGAATAGAACCTCCGCCGAGTTCTACTCCATTAATAACCATATCGTACGCATTGGCGCGTACTGCACCCGGATTAGTTTTCATCAACTCTACATCTTCTTTTTTAGGCGATGTAAACGGGTGGTGCATAGCCGAATAGCGTTGATTTTCCTCGTCCCATTCGAGAAGCGGGAAATCTACCACCCAAAGAGGAGCGAATACGGTTTTATCGCGCAATCCTAAGCGATTACCCATTTCGAGTCGCAGCTCGCAAAGTGCACGAAGCGTATGTGCTTTTTCGCCCGAAAGAATCAAGATTAAATCACCCGGTTTAGCATTGGTTTTTTCTGCCCACACCATCAAATCTTCTTGTGAGTAAAATTTATCTACCGACGATTTCAACGAGCCATCTGCCTCATATTTCACATACACCATTCCTTTGGCACCAATTTGCGGGCGTTTCACAAAATCAGTCAGGTTGTCCAACTCTTTGCGAGAATATCCTGCACAGCCTTCGGCACAAATAGCTCCTATATATTCAGACTGGTTGAATACTACAAAATCCTTTGTTTGAGCTTCTTTGGTAATATCCGTAAAACGCATTCCGAAACGAATGTCCGGTTTGTCGCTGCCGTAAAATTCCATTGCTTCGGTATAAGGCATACGCAAAAAATCTTCGTTAAACTCAACATTTTTGATATTTTTAAATACATCTTTTACTAATCCTTCGAAAACAGTTAATACATCTTCCTGCTCTACAAAAGACATTTCGCAATCTATCTGTGTAAATTCAGGTTGGCGGTCGGCACGAAGGTCCTCGTCGCGAAAACACTTCACAATCTGAAAATAGCGGTCGAAACCCGACACCATCAGCAGCTGTTTAAATGTTTGCGGCGATTGCGGCAAAGCATAAAATTCGCCCGGATTCATTCGGCTGGGCACAACAAAATCTCGTGCTCCTTCAGGGGTAGATTTAATCAACACAGGTGTTTCGGTTTCGATAAAATCCCTCTGAATAAGATAATTACGCAATTCAAAGGCTAAGCGATTACGCAATTCCAAATTTTTGCGCACCACATTCCGGCGCAAGTCAAGGTAGCGATATTTCATACGCAATTCATCCCCCCCGTCAGTTTCGTCTTCTATGGTAAATGGTGGCGTTTCCGAAATATTCAAAATAGTTAATTCGCCAACGATAATTTCAATATCTCCGGTGGGTATTTTAGCGTTTTTACTGCTGCGCTCAGCAACTTTTCCTTGCACCTGAATCACAAATTCTCGTCCGAGTTTTTGTGCTTTTTCGCTCAATTCAGCATTTACAGCTCCGTCGAAAGCCAATTGCGTAATGCCGTAACGGTCACGCAAATCAACAAAAGTCATTCCGCCCAACTTGCGTGTTCGTTGTACCCAGCCCGCAAGGGTTACGGTATGATTGATATTTTCTATGCGGAGTTCGCCGCAAGTGTGTGTTCTGTACATATTATCTATTTTGTTTTTCTATTATTTTCATTTGCAGCAGTTACCGAGTAATCCTCGGCAACTGAATTTATTTGTCTGTTCCCTTCGGTTTGAACTTGTGCAAAAATTGCACAAGTTGCCTTCTTGCTCAATTCATCCTCTTGAAATATATTGTTTAAATGTTTCGTTATCACACTTCTATCAACATCGAACAATGTAGCAATCAACTTTTGCGTAAGCCACACCGTACCGTCTTGAAGCCGAACTTCAATTATTTCACCGTTTTTCTGTTTTGTAAATATCAAAAATTCGACAGTGCTGTTGCGGATTTGGAGTTGAGTGTTCTTATTCCTGTTCATTGCAAATCAAAAAACATAATTCTGTGTATGGTCTTATTTTGTGCTTTTTATCGCTACATTAGAAATATTATTGGAAGCCAAATAATCATAAAACTGATTTCCTTTGTAAAATGCTGTTTATCAGTAATTATAGCTATTAAATAGAGTAAAAAAGGTAATTTAACAGCATTATTTATATATGTAGCAAAAGGATAATGGAAAAATTTGAAAACGAATGTAACAATAAATAATAATCCTAAACTTATTACACTTATCTGTTTTAATTTGTTATTTTTCAATTCTTTAAAACCAAAAATAACCATTAAAATTGCCATTATAGCTGCGCAGAAAAAAGAGATTGTTGCTGTGATTTGATTTGGAAAAAGCAATGGTACGCAGATAGATAAAACTAACCCAAAAGTAATTGTTTTGCAGAATAAGTTTTTAAAAAAGAAACTTATTGCAATTCCAAATATTATACTGATTATCAATGCTATATGCGTCATATATTTTTCTTTTTATGTGCTGAAATTTCCATAAAACATTTCATTTCTCTGTCAAAGTCGGAAATGATTTTTTGCGTTTTGTTAAATTCCTCATATTCTGCTTCTGCTTTTTCCATTGCTTTTTGATGAGAAACACTGCCTTTATCTTCAAGAATTTTATATTTCCGAAACGATAAAAATTCATTGATGCTTGTCGCAAAATCTTCCATTGTAAAAGTGTTTTCGCGCTCTATCAAGTCTTCAATATAATCGAAATAACCCGTTATGGTGCGTTCCAATCGGCGAATTTCCGTTTCGGACAAGTAGTTTTTTGCCACCGTAACATCAGATTTCAGAATGCGTCCGTCTGGCGAGTTTTTCCAAGTCTGCAAGCCCATATTTTCAGCATTTCGATTAGCTTTTGTGTAAATTATTTCGGCAGCAGTTTGTCCCGCAATAGCGTAATGAAACTTATTTTGCACCGTTGCATAAAAACTACGCGTAACGCCGGAACTGCGGTCATAATCAATGCTACATTCGGCAAAAATATCGGTAATTTGCTGCCAAATACGCCTTTCGCTTGCTCGAATGGAACGCACTCGCTCCAAAAGTTCGCGGAAATAATCTTTTCCGAAAACAGTCTTTCCCTGTTTCAAGCGTTCATCGTCAAGCACAAAACCTTTCGTAATAAACTCTTTAAGCGTTTTTGTAGCCCAAATGCGGAATTGCGTTGCTTTGGCGGAATTTACCCGATAACCAACGGAAATAATAGCATCGAGATTGTAAAATTCAATAATTTCGCTGACTTCTCCTCTAAACCCACGATTCACGACTGTTTCCATTTTGGAAATAGTCGCATTTTCAACAAGTTCACCTTCTGCAAAAATATTTTTCAAATGCTTGCTGATGGCAGGTACTTGCACACCAAACAACGCCGCCATAGCTTTTTGTGTAAGCCAAATGGTTTCGTCCTTTACCGCCACATCAACCTTTATATTTTCCTGTGGTGTGTTGTATATCAGAAATTGCAATTCTTTCATCTTATTTTCTCGAAAATTCCAATATTGTCAATGCGTTTTATGCGCCGTAATCACCGTAAAACTCTTTGCATTAATCGTCAAAACAAAATCATCGCTACGAACATACCAGTTTTTACCCTTTCGTAACACAAAATCATTACTTTCATCAAGGTCAGCTTTTCGACACCACGCAAGCACTTCCTCAAATTCCAAACCGATATTTCGTTTTATGCGTTCCCTGCCAAGTTCGGTTGTGTGCAGTTTTTCAACAGGGATTTTCATTCCTGAATATGTTTACTTGCCTCGCGTATAGAAAGCGGAGCCATCCTATCCCTATGTGTTTCAATAAAACTCCGCACCCATTCGGGATTTGTTTTGCTGTATTCGCGCAAGCTCCAAGCAATTGCCTTATTGATAAAAAATTCCTTTTGTCCAAGATTATTTTCGATAATTTTCGCCAATAATTCGGTGTCTGTTTTTTCTTTTCGCAACAATTGATGGTCTATCGCAATACGCCGCAACCAAAAATTTTCACTCACGCTCCATTCAAGCAAAATAGCATTCACAGCAGGATTTTCGAGCGCAATACCTCCTACAATTCGGTCGAGAAAATCAATTGTATCCCACCACGATTTGGTTTCGGCAAGCTTTTTCAAATGAGGAATATCGCGAATCGTTAGCAAGCGCGCTACTACACGCAGATATTCCAATGCCAAATATTGAAATTCGCGCTCCAACGCCCAACATTTATCAATAAATGCCCAATCAATAGTTGTTGCCTTTTTGGCTTCTTTCAAAAACGACTTGGATAACTCTGCCCGTTTAGGTTTAGGAATACCCAAAAACGGACAGATGTTTTTCATATACGCCGCCATAGATACGGCTTGTACACTGTTAGCGTTTTGGTAAAAAAGCGCGAAAATATCCATTTTTAACCTACTTCAACGGTTTTATCTATTTTTGTTATCAAGCCCTGCAATACTTTACCGGGACCGAGTTCGCGGAATGAAGTGGCGCCATCGGCAATCATATTTTGCACCGATTGTGTCCAGCGAACAGGAGCTGTCAATTGTGCTATCAAATTAGCTTTAATGACTTCCGGTTCGGTTTGCGGCAGCGCGTTTACATTTTGATACACAGGGCAAATTGGCGCACTAAATGCCGTTGCAGCAATGGCTTTCTCTAACTCTACACGAGCCGGCTCCATAAGCGGCGAGTGAAATGCTCCGCCCACAGGCAAACGCAAAGCTCGTTTAGCGCCTTTTTCCTTCAAAATTTCACAGGCTTTGTCCACGCCCTCAATAGTGCCGGATATTACTAATTGTCCGGGACAATTATAATTGGCAGCTACCACCACTTCGGGGATTGAGGCGCATACTTCTTCTACTACTTCATCTGCCAAGCCAAGTACGGCAGCCATTGTTCCGGGTACGGTTTCGCAAGCCGCTTGCATTGCTCGGGCACGCGCCGACACAAGACGCAAACCGTCTTCAAAACTCATTGCACCGGCTGCTACAAGAGCAGAAAATTCACCCAGCGAGTGCCCTGCTACCATATCGGGTTTAAATTCTTCGCCCAATGTTTTGGCTGTGATGACTGAATGAAGAAATACAGCGGGCTGCGTTACTTTGGTTTGACGAAGGTCTTCGTCTGTACCTGCAAACATCAAATCGGTAATGCGGAAACCAAGAATTTCGTTTGCCTTTTCAAATAATTCTTTGGCAAGCGCCGAGTTTTCGTACAGGTCTTTGCCCATACCTACAAATTGGGCGCCTTGCCCCGGAAATACAAATGCTTTCATATTATTAATTACGATGTTATAAATATTTATTAAAAAATCGGTCGCAAAGGTAAGAAAAAATGAAGAATGAAGAAATTCTAAGGAAAAATGAGTAAACGAAAATATGCAAAAAAATAAGCAGCGTTAATTATTAATTTTATCTTTGCACTGCAACTTTAAAAAAAGATGATTTTGTATGGGACATTTACCGGATCTTATTTCTGATTTGGCTCTTATTTTAATAACAGGAGCTATCACTACATTGATTTTCAAGAAGATACGACAACCTTTGGTGTTGGGGTATATCATAGCGGGTTTTTTGGTCGGTCCTCACCTATCGCTTACGCCTACGGTTGCCGATACTGAAAATATTCGTACCTGGGCAGATATCGGGGTAATTTTCCTGCTGTTTAGCTTAGGACTCGAATTTAGTTTTAAAAAATTGAAACGGATTGGTTCGGAGGCTTCGGTTACAGGTTTGTTCGAAATTATATTTATTGGTTTGGTAGGATTCTTTACCGGTAAGGCGTTGGGTTGGCGGTTGATGGATAGTTTATTTTTGGGTGGTATGTTGGCAAGTTCGTCTACCACTATTATCCTCAAAGCCTTTGATGAGTTGGGTATAAAAAATAAACGATTTGCACAGGTTGTTTTTGGAGTGCTTATTGTTGAAGACCTTGTGGTGATATTACTTATGGTATTGCTTTCCACTGTGGCTGTTACGCAGCAGTTTCAAGGGATGGAAATGCTTTTTGTTGTTTTTAAATTACTGTTTTTCTTGGTATTATGGTTTATTGCCGGCATTTTTCTTATTCCTACATTGCTCAAAAATGCGAAAAAGATTTTCGATGAAGAAACATTGTTAGTCTTTTCCATAGGTTTATGTCTGGTAATGGTAGTACTTGCCGTTCAAGTAGGTTTTTCTGCCGAACTGGGAGCTTTTATTATGGGTTCAATATTAGCAGAAACTACTTCTGCCGAAAAAATAGAACATCTTATAAAACCGGTAAAGAATCTTTTTGGAGCTATATTTTTCGTGTCGGTCGGTATGCTTATCGACCCGCAAGCGATAGTAGAATACAGCACGCCGGTAATTGTTATTACTCTGTTGATGATTTTCGGAAAATTATTTAGCTCTACTGTGGGGGCATTGATTTCGGGGCAGCCACTCAAACAGTCGATACAAGTAGGTATGAGTATGGCACAAGTGGGCGAGTTTGCTTTTATTGTGGCAGCACTGGGGCTTTCGTTGGGTGTAACGAGCGATTTCTTGTTTCCGATAGCAGTAGGAGTATCGGCAATAAGTACATTTACCACACCTTATATGATAAAATATTCGCCGAAATTTTATGATTTCGTAGTTCGAATTATCCCTGAAAAATATTTGCTTAGAATTCAAAATTACAGCATGAGTGCGCAAAGTATTCGCGTGGAAAGCAAACTGAAACAAGTGTTGAAACAATATGCTATCATGGTATTTCCTAATGCGATTATAATCGTGGCGATACTTATTTTTTGTTTCAAATGGTTGTTTCCGTTTTTCGACCGTTTTATTGAGAACGCCCTTTTATATGATTTCGTATCGTTGGTAGTTTCGGTAGCAATTATTTCACCATTTTTGTGGGCAATGGTAATGAAAAAACCCAAAAGCACTGCCTACAGTGAGTTGTGGATTAATTCAAAATACAATCACGGACCGTTGCTTGTGCTTGAAATCGGGCGGAATATTGCAGGCATTGCTATTTTGTTGGTATTGGTAATGCACATTTTTTCGATAGGTGTAGCTTTGTTTATAGTTATTCCGTTGTTAGTAATCTTTTTCCTGATATTTTCTCAAAATATACAAAAATGGTATGGTAAACTCGAAAATCGCTTTTTGAATAATTACTCGGAACGCGATAAGGCTGAAGAAGCGAACTACAATAGCATTCGAGAACAATTTTGCGCACACTCCGAATTGTCTCTTTGGAATGTGCATTTGGTGGAAATAGAAGTGAGTCCGAATGCCGATTTTTTAGGACAATCTTTGCAAAATTTAGAATGGCGTCAATTGTCGGGTATCAGCATAGCGTATATTAAGCGTGGCGATAGATTGATTTATGCACCAACCAAAGACGAAAGTATTTTTCCTTACGACCAATTGGGGGTAATCGGTACCGACGAGCAAATTGATAAATTTAACAAATTACTCCTTGCAGGGAAACATTGCTGCGACGACGAAAGTGAAATTAAGAGTAGCGATGATATCGTAATTCGTCATTTGGTGGTACAAGACAGCAATCAATTGAGCGGTAAAACTATCCTGCAATCGGGTATCAAAGGTTTGATAATCGGTATTGAGCGTAATGGAGAACGAATTGTGAATCCCAAACCCGAAACGCTTTTTAATCAGGGCGATATTGTTTGGTTGGTAGGCGAGCGCGATTAAAAACAAATAACTATTATAAAAAAAGGCTGATTCTCTTAGAGAAATCAGCCTTTGTACATTTATAATGTGTGGTTATTTACGCAATTGTCGTTTTCCATATTTAGCATAACAGTCGCTGCTGCCGTTAATTCGATATTGAATCGAAACCATGCCGGTTACATAGGCGTCATTCATATTCGACCATTTTGTGTAATAACCGTCTAAAAAATCGGATTTTCCTCCCACCATGTAGTTAAATGCTAATTCGCCTGCAAGTTCAATTTCTTGTGTGATAGGAAAACTTAATCCGAAACCGAAAGGAATTGCTAAACTTGGCGATGAATACTTAAACATATCCTCTTTTTTGTCGTAATATTCATTGTAAAAGCGAGTCGGATTACGCATATACATATCTTTATCTATCCAAGTGTCTGCATAAGCACGACCGGGTAAAATGGTTTTATTTGGGTCTGCCGGATCAACATATTTCCAATAGGTAGTGTAAAACAAGCCCGAAATACCTGCAAAAGCATAAAGCTTATAATCGGTTCGTCGCCATGTACCTTTAAGAAAATAAAAATTGAAACGCAAAGAAGCTTCAAGAATTGATGCTTTATAACTGAATTCGCGTTCGTTACGCGAATTGTCGTCGTTGCCGGCAAACATGTGATACGAGCCTGCAATACGATTGCCTATCCAATCGTTCCAGTCGTGCTGGTAACCAAGCGAAATAGACGGACGAGAGTAAAGAACATCCCAGTCTGTTGCCCATAAGTTTTCAAAGTTAGCACCCCCGGCGTCACCGAACATATAGTTGGCTCCCAAGCCGAATACCAAATAATCTTTGCTGTTGTTTGACGAACTGCGACCAACTCGTGCCGAAATTGACAGAACACTACATAAAAAAATGCTGAGTAATATTATTCGTTTCATTGAGCTATGATTAGAGTTTGGGGACAAAGGTAATTAGGAATTATTAATAAACGAACAAATATAATTGTTTTTTTATTTTTTGAATGAAAATTTTAGAATTTCAGTTAAAAAAACAAAATATTATTATTTGTAATATTTTCGATAAATATCTCGATAATCTTTTGTTTGAAGAAAATTAATAAGAAAACTATCTATTTTTTCTTTCAATACAGGAGAAGAAGGACGCATAGCCCATGCTTGCATTTGCGTGAAACTGATAGCCGTGGCAATATCCAATTCCGGCAGATGAGGAGCGTTTTGCTGTGCCGTTTGACGGTTGCTCACCGTGTAGTCAATATCACCTTTGGCAACGAGTATCATCAGTTGTTCTTCTTCGTATTGAGGTTTCTCTTGTACACAAATAGTATCGGCAATTTCATTTGAAAGATTACGCAATCGCAGGATGTTGGGCGAATTTTGCGGCACAACAACCGTTTC
The DNA here is from genome assembly GCA_031271465.1 of Prevotellaceae bacterium. GTDB lineage: Bacteria > Bacteroidota > Bacteroidia > Bacteroidales > Paludibacteraceae > JAFGVL01. The sequence goes on from JAISVR010000031.1 coordinate 42,824, forward strand.
TCCACCCAATAGAAGCTGATTGCGAATAGGTTGCTTTCCGTTGTTGTATTCTGCTTTTCGTTGAACCAATACTTGTGGAATTTGAATGATAGACGACGAAAAAAGTAATCGTTCTCGGAGATTAAGATTTACAGGGATATTGCGGGCAATAATATCGATTTTCCCCGCTTCCAAATCGCGGATATTTTGCTCCAAACTATTTTCGATTCTCCACTCGGGGCGCAGATGCAGGCTATCGCACAAAGCATTTATCAATTCGTATTGAAAACCTGCTACCGTATCGCCTGTGATAAAATAATCGGTTGAGCTATAATCGGTAGCAACACGCAATACACCTTTGCGGGCAATTTGCTGATAATCGCGCAAACCGTTTTGCGAAACGGCAAAAATTATTACACCGATAAGAATTACCGCGGCGGAAGCGATGATGAGTATTGTTTTTTGCTTAAATTTTTTCATACAAGTTAAATGTGAATGGAGCAAGAATTTTCACCCGACAAATTTACACAGTATTTTTTATTTATTACCTTTGTCCGCTGTTTTTTGTATATTTTATGAATCTTGAATTTTTCATAGCGAAACGAATACAAAGCGACCGCAAGCGGGGAAAATCCGTGTCGCGCCCTGCCGTGCGGGTGGCGATGCTTGGTATTGCGCTGGGAGTAGCGGTGATGCTTATCACGGTGGCTATTGTTATTGGTTTCAAAAAGGAAATTCGTAGCAAAGTAATTGCCTTTGGTTCGCATATACAGGTAACGAATTTTGATAGCAACGCATCGTTCGAAACAAATCCGATTTGGGTAACCGATAGCCTTGTGCATAGCATTGCTACGGTTGAGGGTGTTCGCCACATTCAGAGTTTTGGCATCAAACCGGGTATTATCAAAACGGATGAAGATGTGCAAACTGCAATATTTAAGGGAATAGACCGCAATTTTGACTGGAATTTTTATCGAAAAAATCTTGTACAGGGCGATTCAATCACTTTCGGTAACGATGGATTGCCCTCGCGCGAGGTGATTATTTCGCAATATATTGCCGATTTGATGCGGCTCGAGGTTGGTAGCGCGTTTCTCGCCTATTTTGTGCACGATGAAAATATTCGCGCTCGAAAATTTACGGTGACAGGTATTTATTGCACCAATTTTGTGGAATACGACCGACAGTTTATCCTTACCGATCTCAGGCAAATACAACAAATTAACCAATGGGACACAGCGCAGGTAAGCGGGCTGGAAATATTGATAGATGACTATAGCCGCTTAAACGAATTGGGCGATGCAGTGTATTTTAAAACTGCCAATCGTTTTGGAAGCGATGGGTCTACCTTTCTTACCCGTACTATCGAAGATCTTAATCCGCAGGTATTTGCGTGGCTCGGAATGTTGGACATGAATGTGTGGATAATTCTCTCCTTGATGCTTATTGTGGCAGGTTTCAACATGATTTCGGGGCTGCTTATTCTTATTCTCGAACGCACGAATATGATTGGTATTCTTAAAGCTATAGGTGCAGCAGACTGGTCGGTGCGCAAAATTTTTCTCTATCATTCGTTTTTCCTTATCGGACGCGGTATGTTGTGGGGTAATCTATTGGGGCTTGGATTGTTGTTGTTGCAGTATTTTACGCACATCGTTCCACTCGATGCTGCTTATTATTATGTTGATTTTGTGCCTGTAGATTTTAATATTTGGCATATTCTGTTGATAAATACAGGCGCGTTTGTCGGTTCGGCATTAATGCTGTTATTGCCTTCTTATATTATTACCAAAATTTCGCCGGCAAAGGCGATAAAATTTGAGTGATTTTGCGAAAAATCCATATTTAATTAGGTAAACATATAAAAAGTAAAAAAATGTCGATTAGATTAGGAAAAGTAGTGAAAGAATTGAATGTAGGGATAGATACAGCTGTAGAATTTCTACATAAGCACAAGCACAGCGTTGAGCGCAATCCGAATGAAAAGATTTCAGATGAGCAACATGCTTTGCTTATCAAGGAATTTAGCCAGGATATGAATTTGAAGTTAGAATCCGAAAAAAATAGTCAGCAATTTGATGTGAATCTACTTCCGATAAAAAACTTGATTTATGAAATCAGAGGACAAAAAGTGATGTTGGACTTTGACCTTGCAGAAATGTATGAAGTTGAAACTCGTCGATTAAAAGAACAAGTCAGACGAAATATAGACCGATTTCCTTCCGATTTTATGTTTCAATTAGCTAAATCCGAATGGCATGAGCTTATCGCAAATTGCGACAACCTGCCCGACGGAATTAAATTTAGCCCAACAACTCCTTTTGCTTTTACACAAGAAGGAGTTGCAATGTTGTCGGGTATTTTGCGTTCACCTGTTGCCGTAGCCACAAATATCCGAATAATGCGAGCTTTTGTAGCAGTTAGAAAATTGATACTAAACCCTATTTCTATTGATAAAGCTACGGAATTGCAGCGTGAAGTTGCCGAATTGAAACAATATGTGGAAGATGTTTTTGCTGATTACAATGATATTAATGAAGATACGCGTTTGCAACTCGAACAGATAAATGACATACTTGTCGAAATGCAAATGCAAAAACAACCGGTTTCGTTTAACAAACCTCGTCGTCGTATTGGATTTTACAGTAACGAACAACGAGATAATAACGAAGATTTAATAGAATAAAACGATAATTTGTGCTTTTAATTAAACTTTAAAAATATGAAAACTAAATTTTTTACTTTATGTATTACAATGCAACTGTTGTTGCAGGTGTCGGTGTCGGTTTTTGCTCAAACGGCTGGAGATAATCTTTTGTTGGGTCTTCCTTCCGAAGATTGGGAATTATCTATTGATTTGAAGGATTTTACAATCGAAAAAAGCAACTTAGATGCCGAAGCCGGTTCCATATATTTGTTGGCAACAAAAAAGGATATAGGAATGACTGTTTCCGTTTTTATTGAAAAAGCGGCGCGGGAAGGAAATTATATTGATTGTCGTTCTTATTATTGGGAAAAAGCGGCGAAATCGCCATTACCCAAAGAAAATTTGAAATTATACGAAAAGGCGGAAATTGCCTTTGTGGAATATGATGTTGAAAGCTATCAAGGTAAAAAGATTAACTATCATAGTTTAAATGCTTACTTGTCGCACGAAGGTTATTGGATTGATGTACATATTTCAAAAACTCAATATCAGGTGAGCGATGTTGCACTATTCGATGCTATTGTAAATTCATTGAAATTCGAAAAAGTGGATATTTCAAAAGCATTCGTTACTGCTTCAATGGCATTCTATGAGCAAAATTATCCCTATGCAATTGCCGGATATGAACGAATTTTGAAAACAGAAAAACAAAAAGTGAATATCGACTCCAAAATTTGGCGTGTTACGGTAGATAATTTGGGTATGGCATATGGTATCACGGGCGATTTAAATAATGCTAAAAGGATATTTGAATACGGCATATCGCTCGACCCTGAGTATCCTCTTTTTTACTACAACTTAGCTTGTGCGTATGCTGAAATGGGCAATTTGGAGAATATGTTGAAAAATTTGGAAGAATCTTTTAAAAGAAAAACTAATATGATTGAGGGTGAAAAATTTCCCGATCCCAGAACAGACAGTTCGTTCAAAAATTATTTAAAAGACAAGCAATTCGAGCAATTACTCAAAAAATACAATATGTAGTCACTATTCCGCAATGATGGACAGTTAAAACGAAACGACCTTTTTACTCCTGTTTATAATTTGATACAAATCTGCCATGGAGGCAATGGTGCACATACCGATTTCTTCGGTACCACGCTGTTGAGCGCAAGTTGCGCAGGCTATTATCTGTCCGCCGTTGCTTACAAAGGCATCTTTTAGTGTTTCAAGGTCGTAGGCAGGGTCTTTGCTTTGAAATCCGTCGAGTCCTTTGGCAAGCAGGAAAAGCACTACCTGATCACCCTGTCCTTGTGCGTATGTAGCCAGCCGCATGGCATTCCACACGGTTTCCGCGTCGGGCGAAGTAATCACAATTCCGATGTCGGGCGACGATTTTTTATCAAACACGCTGTATTGCTCGCAACCTAACTGTTGCCCAAAAGCACATATACTCGCAAAAAGGAACAGACTGATTAAAACTTTTTTCATAATAAACGATTTTAAATTTAAAGTAGAGCTGCAAACGCATTGCAGCTCTACTTTATATACTTTTAAACTTTATGAATTTTACAAACTCTATTTAATTTTTTCCACCAAACGAATTATCAAATTCAGGTAGTTTTTAAATTTAGTAAACGGAGCAGTATCGGCAGTGTCGTTTAAATTGTGAAGTGCCGGACTTCCTCCGCCCAAGGAAAATATCGACCAACTTGGAATCCCTTTGTTGCTTAGTACATTGTATTCGCTTGGCGGAGCTCCCGGAGCCGATTTTATCGCGGGCAAAAGTTTATATTCTGTATTTATTTGGTTCATTTGCTTGAAAAGCTCGGGGTATTTCGTACCAGTTACCACCATCAAGCCATCGCTGCCTTTGGCTGCAAAATCGAAGGTAAACGAGAAGCGGATATTTTCAAGTAACACGGGTGGTGCGGCAATAAAAGCGTTGGCTCCGGCATTACCCAACTCGTATCCGCCAAAAGCTACAAACAATACGCTGTATTTTGGTTTAATAAGCTGATAATGTTTTGCCAAAGCAAGCAACATGGCTACTCCACTGGCTCCGTTGTTAGCTCCGGGATAATACACATTTTTACCCATCATGCCTACATGGTCATAATGGGCTGTAAACACGATAAACGAATCGGGTTTTTCCATTCCTTTTACCATTGCCATCACATTTTGTGTAGCGTGCATGGCTTGCAGTGTAGCATCGATTGTTACTTTTACCGTTTTCAAACTCGACAAGTCTGTTTCACCATACAAATATATGGTTGGACGAGGGTTTTGATGTGTTGCCGATGACCATACAGGCAAACGGCTGTTATCGTATACTATCACTCCTCGAAGCTGTATTTCCTGTTTGGTTTTCAGTTCGTCAATCAACTTGTCGATGCGTGCGCTTTGCTCTTTTGTTTCGCCTTCGCGCGAAGTATTATCCACAAGGATAAATGTTTCTTTTGCATCGCGTATTTTGTCGCGCAATACCATTAGGTCCGACACTTGTTTGCGATTCACAATTACGGGTTTAAATACGCCCATAATTGCCGGTGATGCCGCATCGACAATATAATCGACTCCTGCGGTGAGCAATTCATTGTTGTTTAGCTGCACTTCCATGCGGTCGGGGAAAGTATTGACAGACACATTAAAACCGTGCAAATACGATGCTCCTACCGGTTCTACACCGATGCTTTTAAATTCGTTCGCAATATAATCGGCAGCCAGTTTGTCGCCACCCGAAGCGTAACCACGCCCTTTCATGGAAGGAGCGGTTAATGCTTCTACTACTTCGACGGCACGGTCGACCTCTGCCGATTTTTCGGGCGCAAGGTTTTCCGAAGTTCCCGTTTGTGCTACTGCCAAACTTGTTAATCCGCCAAAAAACAGGGCGAAAAATAATTGCTTTTTCATAAGAATCAATTTTTTAATTATTTGTTTCTACTACTAAATATTTCGATACTCCCCAAAATGCTTCCGGATTTTTAATGCGAATTACTTTGCTGGCATTGACGGTAGCTATTTCGTAGGATGTGAGCGGATGTTTGGTAAGCACTTTTGCTTTTTTGCTGAAAACGGGTATTTCTACCGTAGTTTTGGTATTGATTTTTACAAAATAACTTTGATTGAAATCGCCTTGCAACACTTTGGTTGGCGTAAAAATATTGCTTTTGCTTACAATACGCTGCGCTTTGAGTTCTTTTATTGTACCAAATACATAGTAGCCGGCATTGAGTTCTTCCGTGATTTGGCTAACCGTTTCGCGCATTTCGGTATTTTCCTGCATTGCTGTTCCATAAGCTTTGTCGAGTTCGAAGATTTGTATGTCTTTTTCATCGAGTTGCTTTTGCATGCTGATTACCATGTTTGTTTTTTCTTCCAATTCTGCCGACAAACGACTTATTGTTTTCTCAAATTCGGCAGCTTGTTTGGCATTTTTGCTTGCTTGCGCCTGGTTAAGTCGATTAAGTTCGGCTATTTTTTCTTTGTTTTGAACAAGCATTTGCATAATGTTGCGCATATTTTCCTGTATACGCGTTGTAGCTTCCTTATTGTTTTTCAACTCTTTATCCTGCTGAATTGCCGTGTGTTTTTCGGAAATAGATGCGAAGTTTGCGTTAATTTCGTTAATTACTTGCAAATAGTCGTTGAGGGCTTTTTCCTGAGTGGAATTCACTTGTGCCAACGAGTCGTTTGCTGACAGAAGGTTTTTGTACGCTTCCGAATTTTCGGGTTTACATGCAGCTAATAGTAAAATTGCTGCGACGATTGGAAATAATTTTTTCATATTCATTAAATTTTAAGGTTTATATTAAAAAAATCCTCACAAAAATAAAGTTAGTTTTCCATACCTGCAAGTATGACTACAATTTCGCCCTTTGGTTTTTTCTCCGAAAAATGAGTTATCAACTCTGTAAGGCTTCCGCGACGCGTTTCTTCAAACATTTTCGATATTTCGCGCGATACTGACGCTCGGCGTTCTGCGCCAAAATATTCGACAAACTGTGTGAGCGTTTTCACTAAACGGTGGGGCGATTCGTAAAAAATCATGGTTCGCGTTTCGGAAGACAGTTCGGTTAAACGGGTGTGCCGACCTTTTTTTACGGGTAAAAACCCTTCGAAACAAAAGCGGTCGTTGGGCAAACCGGAATCGACCAACGCGGGTACAAAAGCTGTTGCTCCGGGCAGGCACTCTACCTCTATCCCACCCTCTACACAAGCGCGGACGAGTAAAAAACCCGGGTCGGAAATAGCCGGCGTACCGGCATCGGAAATCAAGGCTACTGTTTGTCCCCCAAGGATTCGACCGACAACGCCCTGCACCGTTTGATGTTCGTTGAATTTATGGTGCGAGTGCATAGGCGTTTGTATGCCGAAATGTTTGAGTAAAACGCCGCTCGTGCGTGTATCTTCTGCCAATATAAAGTCGGCATCGCGCAACACTTTCACGGCTCGGAAAGTCATATCATCTAAATTGCCCACAGGGGTAGGTACTACAAAGAGTTTGCTCATTTCCATATTCTTTTCGACCTACAAAGATAATTTTTTTCTTTTTCAATACAAATTTACGATAGAGGTTGAGCAAACCTTAGTTAAACCATATACGGGTTACCCGAAAAAGCAAACCGATAGCGCAATTACTGCGCTATCAAAAACTCAAGCTTTATAACTATCATACAAATTGTACAACATATCCCGCACTTGCTCACGACTCGCATCTTTGCCTATCGACAAATCGACAGAAATACCGTAAAAGGTATAGAAGAATAATTCTGCTGCGCTGCGTGAATCAGTTTTCGGTGATATTTCCCTCGTACTCTTAGCGTTTTCAATAACTCCTTGCCACAAGGCAATTTCCTGTTTGTTGTGCAAAAGAATGGTTTCTTCGCAATCCTTTTCTCTAAAACAACATTCCAGCAGAAAAGAGAAATATCTGTTAGTCTTTTCTTCTGTGCTGTCGCCCAAGAGCTTGTGCAAAAAATCCGAAAGTTCTTCCACCTTATCCACATATCGCTCGATAAAATTCTTGAGCGACAAGTTGCGATAGGGTCTGAATTTCTCTTCCGGCGTTTGTGCATGAAGAAAATATTTTTCCAATACGGCGTAATACAGGTCTTCTTTGTCGAAAAAATGCCTGAATAAGCCTGAATTATTACTCAATCCGGCGGCTTTTGCAATCTCTTCCGTAACTGCTCCTTTGTACCCGCAAAGCATAAATTCCTTGGTTGCTTTGTCTACGATTTTTTCTTTTGATGTTTTCATTTCTTTAAATTTACTTGATTAATTGTATTATATTATTTAATATTTTATCTATAACCCTTCCCTTTCGGAGTTCACCCCCTTATTTTAATGGGTGAAGTTTATTACCCTGTTCTACAAAAATAGCGTGGAAACAACATGCTTGAAATCCCAGGCTACCACACCTCCTCCTCCAACAAGTCGTCCCACGCCGCTATACACGGCGTTTCACCAACTTATTCTTGAGGAGAACCCCTTTTAAAAGGGGCTTGATGGTAGATTGGGATTTCAAGAATAGCAGTAATTCGCTATTTTTATATGTTAATTTTAATGCCCCGCAGGCTCAATTTTTTTAATTTATTTCATCGAAATTTTTATTCGGTTGCAAAAATACAGTATTATTTTAAAAACCGATAAAATTTGTTTTCTTTCTTTATGGAAAAAATCATTAGTTTTCGGAATTATTCCTTTGAACTGTACTCGTCATCGCAAGGTACGAAGCAATCTTGGAGTTTCGTATTAGATTGCTTCGTCGTTCCTCCTCGCAATGACGGGCACGCCTTAAAGGGATAGTTCCGTTAGTTTTTAAATGTAAGCTTCTCTCCTACTACATCTACTACAATTGGCTTGTCTTTATTTACCGTTTCGGCAATTAATTGCTTGGACAATTCGTTAAGAACGGTTCGTTGAATAACTCGCTTAACAGGTCGTGCGCCGAATTGAGGATCGAAACCTTGTTCGGCAATCATGGCTAAAGCGGTATCGGTAACTTGTAGTGTTACTCCGTTTTCGGCAAGCATCTTTTCAATGCCTTTTAATTGAAGATTCACAATCTGTTTAATTTCTTCGTTATTAAGCGGTGTAAACATTATCAGCTCATCGATACGATTTAAAAATTCGGGACGAAGACTTTGCTTTAATAATTCAAATACTTGTTCACGCGTATTTTCAATCACTTCTTCACGATTCTTCTCTGTTAATTTCGAGAAATTTTCGCGTATCAGGTTTGATCCTAAATTGGAAGTCATGATAATAATCGTGTTCTTGAAATTGACCATACGACCTTTGTTATCGGTCAATCGTCCATCATCTAACACTTGCAATAATATATTGAAAACATCTGGATGCGCTTTCTCAATTTCGTCGAAAAGTACAACGGAGTATGGTTTTTGACGCACGGCTTGCGTAAGTTGTCCGCCTTCGTCGTAACCTACATATCCCGGAGGAGCACCGATGAGGCGCGATACACTAAATTTTTCCTGATACTCGGACATATCAATACGAGTCATCATATTTTCGTCATCAAACAAAAATTCAGCTAAGGCTTTTGCTAACTCGGTTTTACCAACACCGGTTGTGCCTAAAAATATAAACGATCCGATAGGTCGTTTCGGGTCTTGCAGTCCGGCACGAGAGCGGCGAATGGCGTCCGAAATTGCCGAAATGGCTTCGTCCTGCCCAACTACTCGCCGGTGCAATTCGTCTTCGAGATTAAGCAGTTTATCTTTTTCGCTTTGCACCATTTTACTTACCGGAATGCCTGTCCACCGCGAAACAATATCGGCTATGTCTTCACTATCGACTTCTTCTTTAATCATCGGGCTTTCGGCTTGCAGGGCATGTAATTCTTTTTCCAGTTCGTCTATTTTTTCTTGCGCTTCTTTTATCTTCCCGTAACGAATTTCGGCTACTTTGCCATAATCGCCTTCGCGTTCGGCACGGTCGGCTTCAAATTTATAATTTTCAATATCAATTTTTAACTGTTGTATATTGTTTATGACTGTTTTTTCGGCAGTCCATTTGCTGTGCATGTCTTTAGCAGACTCTTGCAAATCGGCTATTTCTTTGTTTAATTCTTCTAATTTTTTGCTGTCATTTTCCCGCTTAATTGCTTCGCGCTCTATTTGCAACTGCTTGATATTTCGGTCCACTTTATCCAGTTCTTCAGGTAAACTGTCTATTTGCATACGCAGGTGAGCTGCAGCTTCGTCCATCAGGTCAATGGCTTTGTCGGGCAAAAAACGATCGGTAATATACCGGCTCGAAAGTTCGACAGCTGCAATAATAGCATCGTCTTTAATGCGTACTTTGTGGTGGTTTTCGTATCGTTCTTTTAATCCTCGAAGAATGGATATGGAGCTTGCTTCGTCCGGTTCGTTTACCATTACTTGTTGGAAACGGCGTTCGAGCGCTGTGTCTTTTTCGAAATATTTCTGGTATTCGTCCAAAGTAGTGGCACCGATAGCACGCAATTCGCCACGAGCTAAAGCGGGTTTCAAAATATTGGCAGCATCCATGGCGCCATCGCTCTTGCCTGCACCTACAAGGGTGTGAATTTCATCAATAAAAAGAATAATTTCTCCTTCGGATTTGATTACTTCATTTACAACAGACTTTAAGCGTTCTTCGAACTCGCCTTTGTATTTTGCTCCGGCAATCAACGCTCCCATATCGAGCGAAAAAAGTTGTTTGCTTTGCAGATTTTCAGGTACATCGCCACGAACAATACGATGTGCTAGACCTTCGGCAATAGCAGTTTTTCCTGTACCGGGTTCTCCTATTAAAATCGGATTGTTTTTGGTACGGCGGCTAAGTATTTGCAACACACGGCGTATTTCTTCATCACGCCCAATGACAGGGTCTAACTTACCACTGCGTGCTTTTTCATTCAGGTTAATAGCATACTTACTCAAAGCTTGATAAGTGTCTTCCGAGCTTTGAGAACTCACTTTTTCGCCTTTACGAAGTTCGTCAATCGCAGCTCGAAGGGCTTTTTCGGTAGCTCCGGCATCTTTCAGCAATTTGGATGCAGGGCTATTTTCAAGCAACAAAGCTAATAATATCATTTCTAAGGAAACGAACTGGTCGCCTTCTTTGGTAGATAAGTCATTCGCTTTTTGTAAAACACTGTTTGCTTCGCGCGAAAGGTAGGGTTCACCGCCTTGCACTTTAGGATAATCTTTTATTGTTTTATCTAAGGCATTATTGACGGCTGTTTGGTTTATTTCTGCCTTTTGAAATAAAAACGGTACAACATTTTCGCCTACTTCCATTACTCCTTTAAGCAAATGAGCAGCTTCCATTTGTTGCTGTCCGGCAGCTTGTACTAAGTCGATAGCTTTTTGTACAGCTTCTTGCGATTTGATTGTAAAATTATTCAAGTTCATATTGTTAATTTATTTGAGTTAAAAATAAACGGGTGTTTCTTTGCAAAATAATTGCCAAAATAGAAATTCCGACATTCCGACAGTGCTATTTATAAAGAATATGTCGTTTTGACGGTTTTGTGAATCTTATTTTTAAAAAAATGTCTGTACCTTTGCGCGTTCCGAATTTTCATTTGCAAAAATAATTAAAAAAATGTATATCGCTTCACATAAAAAGAAAGAAAATATTGCCGAATACCTGCTGTATATGTGGCAAATAGAAGATTTGATTCGCGCCAATAATCTTGATATGGAACGAATTAAAGAAAATATCATTGATAAATTTCAACTCGATGCCGAACGAGAAAAAGAACTCACCGAATGGTACGAAAGTTTGGTAGAAATGATGCGTCGGGAAGATGTAACGCAGCAGGGACATTTGCAAATAAATCGCAATGTGATTATCGATCTCAACGACTTGCACCGTGCGCTGCTTTTTACGCAAAAATACCCCGATTATTCCGCAGCATATTACAAAGCTTTGCCCTTTATCACCGAGTTGAAAACCAAGCAAAACGAGCAGGATATCAGCGAAATAGAACTCGCGCTGAATTTCATGTACGGCATTTTGCTGCTCAAACTTCAACAAAAGGAAATTTCGGAAGGCACACAAAAAGCGTTAACCGTAATTTCTGCATTTTTGGCAAATTTGTCGGCAAAATATGCGTTGTACAAAAACAATGAGTTGGAATTTGATTGAAAATTTTATCTTTGCGGAGGAAAAATAAACAAGATATAAGTAAACGAGTAAACAAGAAAATATACCTCGTTGAACTTTTTCTCGTTTATTTACTACTTGTTTACTTAATAGACTCAAAAATCATGAAAGGAATTATCCTCGCAGGAGGTTCGGGAACTCGCCTCTACCCTATTACAAAAAGTATTTCCAAACAAATTGTACCGGTTTACGATAAACCGATGATTTATTACCCTATGTCCGTTTTGATGTTGGCGGGTATCAAAGAAATTTTAATTATCTCTACCCCGCAAGATATTCATTTGTACAAAAATCTTTTCGGTAAAGGCGAAGATTTGGGCTTACAGTTGGAATACGCAATTCAGCCCTCGCCCGACGGATTGGCACAAGCATTTATTATTGGCGAAAAATTTATCGGGACGGACAGCGTTTGTATGGTGCTGGGCGATAATATTTTTTACGGCTTGGATTTCTCCAAACATTTGGTTGATGCCGCTAAATTGACCGACGGCGCGATTGTATTCGGTTACTATGTAAACGACCCGGAGCGCTATGGCGTAGCCGAATTTGACGAAACAGGCAAAGTATTGAGTATCGAAGAAAAACCATCGAAACCAAAATCCAATTGGGCGGTAACCGGACTGTATTTTTACGGAAATGATGTGGTAGAAAAAGCCAAAGCCTTGAAACCATCGGCACGAGGCGAGTTGGAAATAACCGACCTCAACCGCTTGTATTTGGACGAAAATCGTTTAAATGTAGAATTACTCGGTCGTGGTATGGCATGGCTCGATACGGGTACGCACGACAGCTTGCTCGAAGCATCCAATTTTATTTCCACCATTCAAAACCGTCAGGGTTTACAAGTAGCTTGTTTGGAGGAAATTGCTTTCCATAAAGGTTACATCACGCGTGAAAAATTATTGGAATTGGCGGAACCTTTAAAGAAAAACCAGTACGGACAATACTTAATTAAAATTGCAAACGATAAAAATCTGAAATGACAAAAAAAAATCTATCCTTATTCGCTGCTTTGCTTTGCGTTTATGTAAACTTATACGCACAAACTTATTCGGCAAGCATATTATTTGATAATCCGCCCGTATCAACCACGATTACCCTGAATGGTACAGGTGGAGATTCCAATTGGTCAAATACCATAAAAAGCGGAGTAAACACTTTGCAAACAATAGACTATGCTTATTTTCAAGTAAACAAATCTGCCATCGCTACAGCTGATAACAATTTGATTTTCGACATTACCTATTTCGATGAAGGAACAGGAAGATTTTCGTTACATTACAATGCTGTAACGGAGAATTACAAACAATCGAATTTCAATCTTACCGGAACAAATCAATTTGTTACCGCCACCATTGCTTTGACCGATGCAGCATTTAAAGGCGCACAAAACGGCGGTGCAGATTTTCGTATTGAATCAGGCGTTTTTATCCGCGAAATAAAAATCCGGAAAGGAGAGCTTAATCCCGATAATGAAGCGGCTCCCGATTATTCGGGTGTTGAAAAAAACGACTGGTCCGAGTTTACCGGAAAATCTGTAACCGGCTATCAAATGTGGTTTTCTACGGGCGATGAAAACTCGGGTTGGTTTCATTGGAACGCCACAACACGACCACAACCGGGCAAATTAAATTTTGAAGTTTATCCCGATGTATCGGAGTATGAAGATGCCGCTTTGGCGCAAACCGGTTTTGCCAATTTAGGCAATGGAGAGCCTGCGCGATTGTTTTCTTCGGCAAATTCGCAAGTTGTTCAAACACATTTTAAATGGTTGAAAGATGCCGATATTGACGGCGTTGCCATTCAGCGTTTTGTCAATGGATTGGGCAAAACAATCATCAATTCCGACGATGCTTTGCTCAAAAAAGCCCAACGCGAGGCGGAAATAAACGAACGGCTTTTTTATATTTGTTACGATATTTCAGGCAGTGATAGTGAATGGGCAAACCGCATTAAATTTGATTGGGTGTACAATATCGAACAAACTTTTGCGCTGACGCAATCGCCGGCTTATGCAAAAGTTGGCAGCAAACCTGTGGTACAGCTTTGGGGAACCGGTTTTGTCGAAGGAATCCATCCGGGTTCAGCGGCTGAAACGATTGCATTGATTCAATTTTTACAAGCAAGAGGTTGTTATGTAATTGGCGGCGTACCTACTTGGTGGCGCACGGAAACAGGCGACTCAAAACCCGATTTTATCGAAGCCTACAACGCTTATGATATGCTGTCCCCTTGGTTGGTAGGGCGTTTTACCGACAACGCCGGCGCAGATGATATGTTTGCCCGACAAATGCAGGGCGACAAAGCGTATTGCGATAGCCATAGCATGGACTATATGCCTGTGATTTTTCCCGGTTTTGCGTGGAGTCAGTGGAATGGCAGTGCGAGCGGAACAAGCGGAAATGTAAATGAAATGCCGCGGAATGCCGGCGAATTTATGTGGCATCAGGCAAAAAACATCAAAAATCTTGGCGCTTCGCAAATGTATTTTGCGATGTTCGACGAGTATGATGAAGGAACGGCTTTGATGAAAGCGGCAACGGATTGGACAATGATTCCGACCGACCAATATTTTCTCACCACAAGTGCCGATGGCTACTGGCTTTCGTCCGACTTTCAGTTGCGTGTGGCAGGCGCCGCCATCAGTATGTTGAAAAGTACGGAAGCAGCTCCAGCCAATGTACCTGTGCCGCACTCCGAAGGTCCGGTATATTACCGCAACAGTTTTGAAAGTCGCACAACCGACTATAATTTTTATAACGGCAGCTATCACGATATCGGTACTTTCCCGCTCGACCCTTGCTTTAAAAATGAGACGCAGCTTTCGGCAAGCGGAGTGAGTGGTCAGGCAACAGAAATGATTACTTTTCCCGCAGCCAAAAGCGGTTTGTATGTAGCTCAAATAACAGGAAATGCAACTTCGGCAACTGGCAGTTATTACTATCAATTTGCCGATGCAAAAATCAAGGTAAAAGCCGATATGGAATTGAGTTTTTCAAAATATGCTTTGAATGAATCGGGAAAATATGCAAGCGTCAGCCTGCGTTTTGATGACGGTACTTACTTGCATAATATCAGCCTTACAGATACGGATTGTATCGGTGTAAGTCCTGAAAATGCACGGGGAAATGTCGGGCAATGGACAGAACACACTATCGTTATTGGACAAAACGATTTGATAGGAAAAACCATTACCGGAATTTTGTTTGGATATGCCGGAAATTCAACCGGCAATTTCGATGCTTATTTTGATAACTTATTAATACAGGACGGTAGCGGCTCATACGGCGATTGCATCGGAACTGCGCTGACTCAACCAAATTCATCCATAAAGCTCTATGCTGCCAACGGACAGATTTTTGCAAGCGGTGGCAACACAACAATTACCGTGTTCGATATGCTGGGAAAAGAAATAGCAAACCATCATTTAAAACAAGGAATTTACATCGTAAAAGCGGAACAAAACGGAAAAATAGAGACACATAAAATAATGCTTCATTAATGAGGTAGTACAAAAAAAATAAAACAATGGAAATCATCAAAACCGAAATTCCCGATTTAGTCATTATCAAGAATAAAGTTTTTGAAGACGCTCGTGGGTATTTTACCGAATCGTACAACGAAAAAACTTTCAAAGCAAATGGAATAAATATTGATTTTTGTCAGGATAACCGCTCAAAATCATCTTATGGTGTTATTCGGGGTTTGCATTACCAATTAAATCCCGCAAGCCAAAGCAAATTAGTTTCCGTCATTGTAGGAAAAGTGTACGATGTCGCCGTAGATTTACGCAAAGGATCGCCTACTTTCGGCAAATGGGTTGGGGTGGAATTATCGGACGAAAACCACTTGCAATTCCTTATTCCGCAAGGTTTTGCACACGGTTTTTCAGTACTGAGCGAAACGGCTATTTTCAGCTATAAATGCGATAATTTCTATACGCCTGAATTGGATAGAGGTATTATGTACAACGACCCTGCATTACACATTGACTGGAAAATACCGGCAGATAAAGCGCTGATTTCCGAAAAAGACTTAAAACATCCGCCCTTGAAAGATGCCGAAATGAATTTTAAATTTTAAGAAAAATGAAAAAAATCCTCATAACCGGCGCCAACGGACAACTCGGTAACGAAATGCGCGTGCTTTCGGCGCAATATCCGCAATACGAATATATCTTTACCGATGTGGCAGAATTGGATATTTGCAACAAGGCAGCCGTACTTGATTTCATTTCGGCTGCAACCCCCGATTTTATCGTAAACTGTGCTGCCTACACTGCCGTAACCAAAGCCGAAGAAGAAACGGCTCCGAATTACGCTATCAACCGTGACGCGATACGGAATTTGGGTGAAGCTGCCGTAAAAACAGGCGCACAGCTAATTCATATCTCCACCGATTATGTATTTGACGGAAAAGGTTATCTGCCCTACACGGAAGACATGCCTGTAAATCCCGAATCGGCTTACGGAAAGGCAAAAGCAGAAGGCGAAAAAGCATTGATGAGTGTTTGCAAAGAAAGCATTATTTTGCGTACATCGTGGCTGTATTCAAGCTTTGGGAACAATTTTGTGAAAACCATGCTCAAACTCGGTCGTGAAAAGGAAAAGCTAACCGTAATTTTCGACCAGATAGGCACCCCCACCTACGCTGCCGATTTGGCTTCGGCTATTATGCAAATTATTAATAGCGGCAAGTTTGAGTCCGGTATTTACCATTTTTCAGACGAAGGTGTTTGCAGCTGGTACGATTTTGCCAAAGCTATTCATAAACTGTCGGGAATCACCTCGAGCAAAGTATTGCCTTTGGAAACCAAAGACTATCCCGACAAGACTCCCCGTCCATTCTACAGCGTGCTCAATAAAGCCAAGATAAAAACCGTTTACGAATTGGATATTCCGCATTGGGAAGAAAGCTTGGAACGCTGTTTGGCAATTTTAGAACACAAATAGCATAAATGTTCACAACTAATAAACGCCGATTTCTTAATGAAACCGGCGTTTATCTATTAATCTATGTTCTTCCAACAAATCAACCACGAATAGCAGCAATACCTGGAAGCGTTTTCCCTTCCATATATTCGAGCATTGCGCCGCCGCCGGTAGAAACATAACTCACCTTATCAGCCAAACCGTTTTTGTTGATGGCTGCCACCGAATCGCCGCCTCCGATAAGCGAGAACGCGCCATTCGCAGTTGCTTTTGCCACCGCGTGAGCAATCGCCGAAGTTCCTTTGGCAAATTTTTCCATTTCAAACACGCCCATCGGTCCATTCCAAAGTACGGTTTTCGAGTTGGCAATCACTTCGCTGAAAGTCTTAATTGTTTCGTCGGCAATATCCAAGCCCATCCAACCGTCGGGCGTTTCATCGGTTTTTGAGATACATGTGTTAGCATTCGCATCGAAAGCATCGGCATTTACTGCGTCGGTTGGGATATACACATTCACACCTTTCGCCTTGGCTTTGGCAAGAATTTCGAGAGCGAGGTCGAGTTTATCGTTTTCGCAAAGCGAATTTCCAATTTTTCCACCCTGTGCTTTAATAAATGTATAAGTCATTCCGCCGCCGATGATGAGGTTTTGCACACGGTCGAGCAGATTTTCTATAATCAAGATTTTATCGCTCACTTTCGCGCCACCCATGATAGCCGTAAACGGAGCCTGTGCTTCATTAAGCACTTTATCCATTGCTTTTAATTCGCTGTTAATCAGATAGCCAAACATTTTATTTTCGGGAGAAAAAAAGTCAGCAATAATCGCTGTAGAAGCATGTGCGCGGTGCGCCGTACCAAAAGCATCGTTTACATACACATCGGCGTAAGAAGCCAATTTCTGTGCAAATTCCTTTTGTTTTA
Source organism: Prevotellaceae bacterium (assembly GCA_031271465.1). Taxonomy (GTDB): domain Bacteria; phylum Bacteroidota; class Bacteroidia; order Bacteroidales; family Paludibacteraceae; genus JAFGVL01. The sequence goes on from JAISVR010000031.1 coordinate 60,467, forward strand.
CCTTCAACGCTTTTTTAGCAGCAGCTTTTTCTTCGTCGGTAGCAAATTCGCCGCGCGGCTTACCTTCTTCTTCTTCGTAGAAGCGGAGATTTTCGAGCAACAGCACCTCTCCCATTTTCAACGCGGCAACTTGTGCATCGGCATGAGCGCAGTCGTCGGCAAACCGGATTTTTTGTCCCAAACGATTTTCTACCGCCGGAATAATCTGTTTCAACGAATATTTAGGGTCAGGATTTTGTTTCGGGCGACCCATGTGCGACATCAGGATTACTGCGCCGCCGTCTGCCAAAATCTTTTTAATTGTAGGCAATGCTCCGCGAATACGGGTATCATCGCTCACTGCACCTGTTTCCTTGTTCAGCGGCACATTAAAATCTACGCGAACAATTGCCTTTTTTCCGGCAAAATTGAAATTGTCTATTAATTGCATTTTTATTATGTTTAAAAAATTAATACTAAAATTATTTGCTGTAAAAATGAAGCTCGCAAAGATAAAAATTATTTTCAAAAATAATGCTGCAAAACATTTTTCCGGAATTTAATTTTTGTTCTTCAACTGCTTTTCTTTCGACAATTCCTTGTTGCATTTAGCGCAAATTCCGTAGATATAAAGCGAATAATGCGACACCCGAAGACCACGCAGCGGCAAGAGATGTATAATCGATTTAACGACTTTATTGTTAAACTCTCGAATGGATTTACAACGGCTGCATATAATGTGATGATGTGTGTTGTTATAAGCTTTTTCGTACAGGCACGAACCGGCATTACCAAACTGGTGTTTAATTACGAGATTACAATCCAGCAGCAGTTCCACCGTATTGTATACCGTGGCGCGACTCACTTGCAGATTTTCTTTTACAAATTCGTAATACAGCGACTCAATATCCCAATGCCCCTGCTTTGAGTAAATATATTCGAGCAGTGCGTAGCGTTCGGGAGTTTTGCGTAAACCTTGCTGCTGCAGATAATGCGTGAAATTTTCCTCTACGGCAAAAAGAATATTTTCTCCGCTCAAATACTCATTCTTTTTTTGCAACATAATATTGTTTCTTTGGAATTATTTTGAAAAATATTTCGCTGCAAATATTGCAAAAAATAAATTGATATGCTATCTTTGCAGCCGCAAAATTTATGGTGATTGTAGCTCAGTTGGTTAGAGCGTCGGATTGTGGTTCCGAAGGTCGCGGGTTCGAGCCCCGTCTTTCACCCTTAAGCCAAAAAGTCTGCAAATTTCGTTTGCAGGCTTTTTAGTTTTTAGTAAAAGGCGAACAAAAATACAAAAATTTTCGTGTAAATTTGTGGCTTTTAAAAACTGCATAGCCAATGAAACGAGCACATATAAAATCTTTTTTCGAACGAATACGCTTCAAATACAAAGTTTCGATTATTAATGAAAATAAGCTGGAAGAAACTTTCGGCATCCGTTTGTCGCGTTTGAATGTGTTTTTGGTAGTCGGTTCATTTATCATTATCTGCTTTATTATCAATTCGGTGTTGATAATAAATACGCCGCTGAAATATTTCTTGCCCGGTTACGAAACATCGGTAATCCGTGCCGAATTTATCCATAATTCGCTTGTGGTCGATTCGCTTGCCGAAAAAGTGCAACAACAGGACGAATACATCAATCTGCTGCGACGAGTTATGGTGGGCGAGTTTAAAAGCGAAAGCGTGGTGTCGCTCGACTCGCTGGCACTGAAAGAGCGCGAAGAAATTCTGTCGAAAAAATCGAAACGCGAAGAGCAGTTTGTCGAAGAATTTGAACGGAAAGAGCAATTTAATCTCAACAATCCTCCTGCCGATGTTGTCAAAAATTCGTCGGCATTAGTATTTTTCCGACCTGTAAAAGGGCTGCTTTCGGTACGATACGACCCCTCGAAACAACATTACGGCGTAGATTTGCTGCCCGCGCCCAACGAAAATGTGCTTGCCGTGCTCGACGGTACAATTGTATTTGCCAATTTTACGGTAAACGATGGATACATTCTCGGGATTCAACACGATAACGATTATCTTTCCATCTATAAAAATAATTCCGCGCTACTCAAAGACATTGGTACCAAGGTACGCGCAGGCGAAAGTATCGCCATTGCAGGCAATACGGGCGAGAAAAATTCTAAGCCTCTCCTGCATTTCGAATTATGGCAAAAAGGTAAAGCATTAAACCCCGAAGAATACATCAACTTTTAAATACATGATGATGTTAGCTTTTTCGCTTTATGAACTTTACAAACTTTTAATGAAGTGAACTCAAAAAAAACTCTCGCAATACTCGGTTCTACCGGTTCTATCGGTACGCAGGCTTTGGAAGTGGTGGCAGAAAACGCCGAATTGTTTGAAGTATATGCCATCACGGCAAACCGGAACACCGATCTTTTAATTGATCAGGCACGCCGTTTCCAGCCCGAAGTAGTAGCTGTTGCCGACGAAACAAAATATGCCGAACTGAAATCGGCACTGGCACATTTACCCATAAAAGTGTTTGCCGGCAGCGATGCCATTGCGCAGATTGCCGCCATGGAACCGATAGATATGGTGCTTACCGCTATGGTGGGATATTCGGGTTTAAAGCCTACGATTGAAGCTATTAAAGCGAAAAAAGCCATTGCGTTGGCAAATAAGGAAACCCTCGTGGTAGCGGGTGAACTTATCAACCGGCTGATAGCCGAAAACGAAGTGCCTGTATTGCCGGTAGATTCCGAACATTCGGCTGTTTTTCAATGTCTTGCGGGTGAAAATATGCAGGAAGTAGAGAAGGTTATCCTTACTGCTTCGGGTGGACCTTTTCGTACAAAAACTATCGAAGAACTGGGCAAGGTTAACAAAGCGCAAGCCCTGCGTCATCCCAACTGGAATATGGGCGCGAAAATTACCATCGATTCTGCCACAATGATGAACAAAGGCTTTGAGGTAATTGAGGCAAAATGGCTTTTCGGACTTGCACCCGAACAAATTGATGTGATAGTGCACCCCGAATCGATTATACACTCTATGGTGCAGTTTGCCGACAGCTCTATAAAGGCGCAACTCGGTTTGCCGGATATGAAATTGCCCATTCAATACGCTTTCTCTTACCCGAGACGACTGGCAAACAACTATCCGCGATTGAGTTTCGAACAATTTGGCAAGCTGTCGTTCGAGAAAGCCGACACAGAGAAATTTCGTTGTCTGGCGCTCGCCTACGAAGCAATGCACACCGGCGGCAATATGCCATGTATTCTCAACGCTGCCAACGAGATAGCTGTAGCGGCATTTTTACAGGAAAAAATAAGTTTTATGAAGATTGCCGAGTTAATTGAACAAACTATGCAAAAAGCTTCTTTTGTAAAAAATCCCGATTACGACGATTTTGTAGCTTCCAACAACGAAGCGCGGATAATAGCTGCGGGGTTGATTGGAATGTAAAAATAATAAAGCTGCGGCATGCCTGCTACCGGATAATCTCCTCCACCCTCCCCTTCTATTTACATACTTATTTTGAGATGCTTACGCCCATATCAAAACATATTTGTTAAAACAGTATCTGTTACAATTCACCGGGGAAATATTTCTTGCTCTTTGTCCCTTCAATCTCAAGATAATTGTAAATATCTTTTTTAAATTCCTTATTTACAGGTAATTGAATTCCGTTTG
>JAISVR010000040.1 GCA_031271465.1 Prevotellaceae bacterium
GTTGTATAGTTTCGATATTCTCGGCTTTATATGGCATATAATTTATTTCTAATGTATAACAACCATTTTTCTGAAAATCAATATAACAAGATATTTCTTTGGTTAAATGGCAGGAATAAACACCATTGAAGACTAAAACTGCCTGTGAAAAAACACTCAATGTACTTATAGACAGCATACTTAATGTTAAAATTATTTTTCTCATATTTATATTTATTTTCTTATGTAAAAAAAACCATAAGGAGCTCTGAGTGAATAGGTTTGTGGGCTCCATCCCCAATAAGAATTCTTGATAGCAAGTTGTTTTAATGCTAATGCCTCTGAATAGAGATTATTATTTACAAGAACATCATAAGAATATTTATAAGCAATTCTTTCTGAAAAAGCTCTCCGTTCTGTCGAATTTGCAATTCGACAGGCAAGAATATTAGCATTTGATAATGCAATAACCGAAATACCTATATTTTCGCATTACAAATGCTCATACTCACCACTTCCGAATTACAAATTCGGAAGGAAGGAGTTTAGTCAATTAATATAATTCTTTTTCTACATCATATTTTGCATCTTGCCACATATAGGGCAGAAAAGCAGACCTTTCTTCAAAAGGAATTTCAGGTAGTTCTTTATGTAAATCCTTAACTATCAAACAAGATATATATAACGACATCTTGTTATCATCTTTAGGTATTATTTTATAATAATGATACATACCCCAGTTATTACGAAAACTGTGATTCTTCCATAACTCCAACCTTTTTATTTCATTAACAGAATAATTCCACTTTTCTCTTTCTTTTTGAATAATTATTTCTTTTGTTACCATATTTAATTGCAAATTCTTATATCTATCTAATATGTAATAATTCAAACATAAAGAAAGAGGGATAATTAAAAAGAATACAGTAATGAATAAAAATGGCAACAGCAAAAACATTACATTGTCAGCTATATAATAAAAAAATATGCCTATTGAAAATGGAATTAAATACGAAAATATTACTTTAGAAATCAGAACTAAATATCTTTTTAATTGAAATTCAAAACTTTTCATATCTTTCAAATTTTAATATCCAAACCGATAATATCTTGGTAGAAAATTTTTAGGAGTAAACCAATTATTAATGTTATGCCGAGCATCTACCCTATGTAACAGCTATCGCAACAGATAAAATAACAAAACCAATAGATACTAATTCATACAAAACTACCTTAACTACTCCAAGCTTACGCGATTCTGCGCTTTCATCTTTATACTTTTCTCTTAATTCCTCTCTTCGCTTTTTATTGTATATTATATCTATCATTAAATAAATTGCAATATAAACAATAAATAAAGTTATCCAAAAAATACCATTACCAACAATACTGTTATTAAACAACACTGACAATGAGAAAAGATTTAATATTATAGTAAAACTCATAAAGTTCGGAACATAATAAGATAATCTATCTTCTATAGAAGTAGTATAATCATTCCACCGCAACAGTACTAAATAATAATAATCCAGAATCTTTTTCATAATTAATAGCCCCTTATCATTATTGGTCGCGGGTCTATTGAATTTAGCCAATTAATAACCCCCCGCCGGCGCGGACTTGCAGTCCGTGCCATCTTTAACTTTTTCTATTTCAACACTTTGGATTTTCATTTCTTTTTTACTTTGGCACGGACTGCAAGTCTGCGCCAGCGGGGCAAATCTAAAGGCTGGCGCGGATAGCTCTATTTTTTTTTCTCTTTCTTCATATATTCTTTCCAGTCACTCTCATTACACCAAAACCACTTCTCTTTTTTTAACCAACAATAGTCTGAATTAGGTATGGTTTCCATAGGGACAAATGTCGCAGGCGGATTCTCTTTATTGACATAGTTTTTTAAAAAATATATCTGTTTTCCCCCAAGAGTCCTATCTAATGACTTGGAAAATATTTCTTTTATTGTATTTTTATCTAGTACTATATACCACCGCTCGTAAGCATAAGGTGGACCGCTAAAAGGTGGATAGATGGCAAGACACTTGGCTTTAATAGTATCTCCAGACATTATATAATGACCCCAACACTGATATTTATAAAACAAATTTGCATTCGATTCATTAATCGAAGATAAAGAAAAGTTATCTAGATAAATACCATCTTCGAAAAACATGGAATAACTATAAAAAAATGTATCAATTCCTTCTCCTTTAAATCCAAAATACATAGTAGTGTTTTTCTTAGTAGAATAAAATCCATTAATATTTATTCGAGAAGATATACTTGTTATACTATCCGTGTAGCATTTTAATTCTTCACGCAATTCTACAGGAATTTGTTTCCCAAAATAACAAGAAATTAAACAAAAATTAAAAAATCCAAAAAACAAAACTTTTTTCATAGTAATTTCTATTTATATAATGAGTATGGATTATGGTAACCTGAATAACTATATGTTCCCTCATACATGGCATCATATTTATTATAAAATCTTTGGTGTCCAAATGGAAGATAGAAAAACCCATTTCTATGTACCCAATTTTGAGTCCTGTCTTGTACTATTGGATGACTATACCCTATCCGTGCAATGTTATTTCCATTCCGGAAACCAATCCAAAAAGGAGAAGAATATGTTTGTCCATTTGTCCAAGCACCTAAATTTCTTTTATTTGTATTTCCTAATCTATCTAATCCGTTAGGATCATATCCTTGATATGGAATTTCTCCCCCTGGGTCATTATTATACAAGTTTGTTCCGAACACAAAATTACCTATACTTACTTCCACCGCATTCGATCTCCATCTATCCTTCCCATCTCCCAGTAAATCATTTTCTATTCGGAAAGACCAATCGCGACCAAAAACAGATGCAGTACCCGTTATTTGTCTATTTGAATTACCATCGGGACCAATAGCATCGCCATAATAAGTTTGTCCATAGCTTAAACCATAACCATCATACGCTGCACTACCACTCCAGCCTACATAATTGCTTCCTGCACCAAAACCTGCGCTCGCAGTAAAATCGTCTATATTATAAGAGCCACCTATATTAATATTGAAGCCACTTCCACCAAAACCAATGCCAAAATTAAGGCTGGCATTATCTCCTATCGGCACCGACATACTCGGCAGTAAAGGATTAATCATATTTCCTGCAAATATCGAAGAAGCAGTAGCCAAACCCGATATTTGGTTTATAAGTCCGTGAGAAAATCCACCACCCATTCCATAACTGGCTACCATGGTAAGTGCACCTATACCGCCCTGAAGTATCGATTTCCATCCCCAATCGTTTGTTGCAAGTCCATTCATAACATAACCCTGAATAAAACCTACGGCAGCTATCAACCAAATAAACTCCCCCGCTTGGCGCAAGTTTAGCGATAGTGTAACTTGTGCCTCCAAAACCTTCTGTATCTCCGTTCTGTCGAATTTGCAATTCGACAGGCAAGAATATTAGCATTTTATAGTACAATAACCGAAATACCTATATTTTCGCATTACAAATGTTCATACTCACGACTTCCGAATTACAAATTCGGAAGGACGGAGTATAATTATTATCACAAACAAATGTTTCATAATCACCATGCTTTAATATTGTTAAATCTATTTACGAATTAACAGACTACCATTATATTCACCTGGCAAATATTTACTAATTAATCCCTTATCTGTAATTAAAACATAAAAAGAGTGCTGCAAATTTATGTCAAATAAAGACAAAACATTTCTATCCCTTTTAAAAGTTCCTTCTGATATAAGAAAAGCTTTGTAATAGAAAGAATATTTATTCTCTTTTTGAATTTTGAGTTCATACTCTAACCTTGTTGCAAAAACTCTACCCTCATACTTGACTGTATTATTAGGGCTTTCATATGTGCCATAATAAAATTTGTACAAAATTTTATGCTGCAGCTGATAAAAAGCTCTCTCGTTTTTTTGGATTTTTACATCTATCTCCGAATAATTACACTCCTGTTCATAACTGGCATCATTGTAGTGAAAAACTTTATTATTCAAAAAACCGAAACTCTTTTCTACTGTAAATTTAGAATAATCTGCTTGTAGTAGAAATTGCATACTGAAACCATGCGCTTTATCCATAAGAATAATTTTATTGTTATGGATTGTAAATTTCCCATAAGACAGTTGTATAGTTTCGATATTCTCGGCTTTATATGGCATATAATTTATTTCTAATGTATAACAACCATTTTTCTGAAAATCAATATAACAAGATATTTCTTTGGTTAAATGACAGGAATAAACACCATTGAAGACTAAAATTGCCTGTGAAAAAACACTCAATGTACTTATAGACAGCATACTTAATGTTAAAATTATTTTTCTCATATTTATATTTATTTTCTTATGTGAAAAAATCTATAAGGAGCTCTGAGTGAATAGGTTTGTGGGCTCCATCCCCAATAAGAATTCTTGATAGCAAGTTGTTTTAATGCTAATGCCTCTGAATAGAGATTATTATTCACAAGAACATCATAAGAATATTTATAAGCAATTCTTTCTGAAAAAGCTCCCCAAAAACCTGTTACAGTTGCATAATGGTAAGCGTGAATTAACTCGTGACCAACTACCATCCTGAAATGAATAGCATTAGCATTAGTATAGTGTGGAGAGATGTGCATATTTGAATAACCTTTAGCAAATCTTTGGACATAACCACCAACCAGGTTTTTTGTTTTTAAATTAATGTATTTACCAGACTCGGTCATTCCATATCCTCTTCCCGTTTTAGTCGTTATTTCATTAAGCCCAAAATCTCCTTTTTTCACTCCAAATTCCTGTTCTACACGATATTGTAATATTTCATCATTTATTTCCGCTTGGGAAGATGAATTATAGCCTTTTGTGAGAGTTTCATTGATATTAGTACCTATAATCTGTTCATCTATTCTGCTTCCGTTCCAAAAATCATAACCATTTTGATAATCAATAATACCTTGTATGGTACCACCAACTAATCCCCCTATGCCAGCCCCAATCAATCCTCCCATAGCGCCAGCTTTCAAGGCATCTCCAAAACTCGCCCCACTAAGACTAGCCATTCCAAAACCATTAATAAGACCTCCCGTTGCACCAGCAGCAGCACCTGTAACAGCTCCGCCGGCAAAACCACCAACATGAAGAGCACCATTCACTGCTGCGCCTGCACCATAGGCAAAACTACCGGCAACGGCACCAATAGTAGCACCGCCAAGCATATAATTCCAAGTTGTACCCGAACTCCAATTCCATTTAGCAGGATTATAGGTTCCGTTAGCAATAACACCACCCGAATACGCTCCAATTGCTGCCCCTATAATAAGTGCCGTAATAATAAACTCCCCATCGGGGTCGGTATAAATCAGCGGATTTCCGTAGCAATAACTGTAACGATTATAATTCAACCAGTTCTCAGGAGCCTGCACATTCGGGTCGGGCGAGAAAAACGAGCCTGTCAGCGGGTCGTACACACGCCCGTTCATATTAATAATGTCAAAGGCATCAAGATGCTCGTGCCCCGTGTAGCCTCTGTTTACAAGTAAATTTGTTCTTTCGTCGGGCAAATTCCAGTCGTTAGGATTTCTCCGTTTTCCCCACGGGTCGTAAGCATAATTTTCAATTGGCGTACCGCTTTCATCAGTCAAACATATCAAAGAGCCTTGGTAGTCGGTATAAATATACAACAGACTATCGTTACCCCTATTTTGTATAAACAAACCACCGCCTGCAAGATAGTGTATTTTCCGCACATTACCATCATTGCCAATCTCTTCCTCGTAATTTCCAAGATAATACCGCGTTTGTTTCAAAACGCCGCCAATTTTGTACACGCTTTTCCGCCGCTGCTCGTCCACGCCGTAGGTAATTTCGTAATTTTTACCGTATTCGGTTGAGAGCGTTTTTAACTTTTTAAAATCGGTGTAGCTCGCAATCAGCGTGTCCGCAGCAAAAACAGCAGGGTTTCCGTCAATAGAAGTTAACGCATGCGGCTTGCCGTTTTCGCCGTAGTTCATGGTGAAATCGCCCAAATCGCTTTTAGTTTCGATATTGCCTTGTGCGCTGTAAGTCAAACCATAAGGCGTTTGTGTACCCCCTTTTGGCGCAAGTTTGTAACTTGTGCCTCCAATAACCTTCTGTATCTCAATTTATTTCTCATTCCTTTTCTTATTTTAAGCACAAGTTACGGCAAAGCCTAAACTTGCGCCAGTGGGGGGCGTTATCAATCAGTTTAGCAAAGAACACACCGATTGCAAATCGGCGCAAGCGGACAAACTACTTTATAAGGATTTTAATATTTCCAACCGTTCCTTATTCGTTACTTCCAAAAAAGAAGGAGAAATAATTTTATAAATATTATCTGGAATTAGCCTGTTTTTTTTTGCAAAACCATCACTATCATAGTAAAAACTACCTAGTTTTTTTGTAATGCTATTACTCAAACAAACAGAACTAACTGTTTGTTTTACTGAATTGATTTTGCCTTTTGAATAGTGAATATCAAAAGATATATCCTGACATGAATTACCTTCTACAATTATAAACCCAAAATTTGCTCGACCTGGTCTTTTAATTGCGTATTCATACATATATACATTGCCGTCAATAATTGACATTTGAAACGATTGACCGTTTGCTTTACTGAAAGAGGTTAGCATAAATAACAAAATAAAAATTAGTATTTTCATTGCTTTTTATATGTATTTGTTAAATAATACGAGAATAAATCAGGTCTTATACCTACAGAATATGCCCAAGTCGTAGCGTGTAAAAGATAAGGGTGTAAACCAATATTAGGTATTCCATTCAACCAAAGAGACAAAGATGCCATATTTACGCAATTTGTTGTTATTCCTTGAAATGGTAATATTTTTCCTAATCCTCGCGTTGCTGTAAAAATATATTTATTGACAGATATGTCTACAGATAAATTCTTATATACAGTATAATCAGATGTGCTCTTTCTAAAAAAAATAGCATAACCAAGGTCAGTATCAGGAACTTTTGCATCATCAGGTCCAAAAGACATTAATGTATTCCCTTTGTCATCAACAATAGCACTGTGTGATATATAGTCGCTATTGTCAGTATATAAAGTTGCTTTTGTACTATTAATAAATTGATTAACATCCGCTAAATTTGCCAACGCACCCAATCCATATCCGATATTTTCAAGCACAGAATTACCTTTTTTCCCAAGATAACCCCATTCGTTATTTATAAAATCGTAAGAGGCTATTCCAAAACTAATTGTAACAGGAGTTTGTCCACCGGTATATATAAAAGTTCCAACAGAATTGGCAAATGAACTTGCCATGATGCCACCAGTATTTGCGAAAAATCCTCCACCTGCGGTAATACTCGCACCTAAATGGGCACTTACTCCACCAACAACTGCACCTCCAAGCATATACCCCCAAGTTTTGCCGCTGCTGTAATCCCATTTCACAGGATTAAAGTTTCCGTCATTTGCAATAACACCGCCCGAATACATTCCTATTGCTGCACCAATAATTACAGGCACAAACCATGCTATTTCACCGTCAGGGTCTATATAAGACATCGGATTATTAAATCCGTATGTATAACGGTTATAATTCAACCAACTATCCGGTGTCTGTATAAACGGGTCAGGCGAAAAGAACTGTGCCGTCAACGGGTCGTACACACGCCCATTCATGTTGATAATGCCAAAAGCGTCAAGGTGTTCATGACCCGTAAATCCGCGGTTTACTATCCATGCACTACGGGTATCAGCTTCCGTCCAATTGTTGGGATTTCGCCGTCTGCCCCAAGGGTCAAAAGCATAATTTTCGAGCAGATTACCGCTATAATTACTCAGGGCTACTATACTGCCCAAATGGTCGGTGTAGGCAAAAAGCAAACTGTCCACGCCATTATTGCGCACCATAATTCCACCGCCACTAAGATAGTGTATTTTTCTTACATTGCCGTTGCTGTCGATTTCTTCTTCATAATTTCCGAGATAATAGCGCGTCTGTTTCAAAACATTATCTACATGATACTCTGATTTCCGCCGTTGGTCGTCTACTCCGTAAATGAGTGTGTAGAGTTTATCTCCTTCGGCAAGCGTTTTGAGTTTTTTAAAATCGGTGTAAGTAGCCGAGAGGTTGGGCGGTGCCGTTTCTGTAAATGTATGTGTACTCAAAGCATGCAGTTTGCCGTCGGCATTGTATTCCATTGCCGAGAAACCTACATCGGTTTTTTCGGTAATATTGCCTGTGCCTGAGTGGTATGACATAGAGTAGCTTTGCAACAGGTCATCGCCTCTATATACTGTCCAGTTGGTCAAACGATTGAGGTTGTCGTACTCAAATTGTTCTGCCATATTGGCATTGGCATCACTGCGCTGCTGTAAATTGCCTGCACTGTTGTAGTAATACGACCAGTCAAAAATATTATTATTCGTATTTATTAAAAATCCTTTATCATTATAAGTATGATAAGTAGTCATGTTACCTCTTTTTTCAGACAGTATTTGCCCTCGGGCATTTTCCGCCACCGCCTCCCAAATTTGCCGCCCCTGCCGGTCGGTAATTTTTATGAGGTAACCGTTGTTGTCGTAAAAATTTTCGGTGTAGTAGCCCGAAGGATAGGTTTCGCGCAGCACACGACCAAGATTGTCGTAGGCAGTAGCCGTATTGTAAACCTTACCGTCTATTTCCTCTTTCACATTCGTTATACGGTCAAAGGCATCGTAGGTCATTGTTTGTCGGTGCTGCCCTGCAATTTCCACATAGCTCAGGCGGTGCAGGTTATCGTACTCGTAGTTGGTGGTTTCGCCGTTGCGGGTTGTGTAGTCGAGCAAGCCGTTGGGCAGGTAAGTATTGGTTGTGGTAATACTGTCGCCCGTACGGTGTACTTTTTGTCTTGTCCACAGTAATTCGCCGAAACCATTATATTCGGAGCTAATTACGCCTGCATCGGGGTCGGTTAGCTTCGTGCGGTTTCCTTGCAGGTCGTATTCCATCGCGAGAGGCTGCCCGCCTTCGGGGGTGGAGGTTTTAACTAAACCTGAAGGGTAATATTCATGGTGTACAGCTTTGCCGTTCATCTTGCTTTGGGCAGTTTTCCCAAAATCAGTTAGCGTGTTTTCCTGCGTTCCCGACGGCGAATGAATACTTGTAGTCAATCCGCTATAGTTGTATGAACTAATGCCAGCAGGAGTTTTTGCACTGCTCACGCGCCCGAAACTGTCGTAGACATATTCGACAGCCCATAGTTCGGCTTCAGAGCCGAAAGTGGGTTCCGAAACCCGTTTTTGCTTACCGTCGGGGTAGTATTCGGTAAACACACTTATTTTCCGGTTATTCAACCCGAAGCTTTCATTCAGTACTTCCTGTCCCAAGCTGTTGTACCAAGTAGTGGTGGGAGCCTGCCCCGAAATTTCGCTGTAACTGTAGTAGAGTGCATTGGACAAGTTCTCCGGCGCCGATATTGCCCATTGCAACACTTGACTCGATGTTGTGCCGTTCGGGTAAGTCGTTAGATTTAGCCTGCCCCAAGTGTCGTGTTCGTATGTAGTTGTTCCTAAACGGTCGCTTTGTGAAATCAGTGTGCCCCGCGTTTCGTCCCAGTCGTAAGTGGTACTGTCACCCAGTTCGTTGGTTTTACTTTTTACAAATCGTCCCGAGGCGGTGTAGCTCACGCTTCGTGTACGGGTTATGTTGCCCGAGGCGGTTTCCATGCTTCGCGGCTGCCCAAATTGGTCAAAATCTTTGTATTCCACCACAACGCTATTCGGGTCGTTGAGGTCGGTAGTTTCTTTTGTGAGATAGCCTTTGTTATTATACTCAAAAGTTTTTATTCGCGTTTGCGAATCGCCGTTGAGAGTTCGGGTCGTGCTTATGCTCAAGGGTTTGTTGGGACACCACGAACCGTAAGTACCATACAACACGGTAGTCGTTTCCTGCAGCGAGCCTTTCGTTGTTTTCGTAGTTTGAATATTGCCGTAGCTGTCAAGGTTACTGTTTTCGGTAACCGAGGTCAGTCCGGTCAATTCGTCGGTTGTTGTCCGTTTTCTCAGGTAGGGGAAAAACCGTTTGTCGCCCAATGCCGCACAGGCGTATTCGTTTACAATGCTTGTAATAGCTGCATCTGTCGTGCTGTAAACCTTTTGTTCCGAAAGGTAAGGGAAATAATAATTGCTGTCGTAGCCGTATTTGCTTACGATTTGTCGCTTACTTGTATTGTTGCTTGCTGTTATTTCTCCAAAACCTAAAAATCCTTTGCCTTGCGCATGTACCTTTGCTCCTTTATAGTTATAATTAGTAATTTGCTGAGCAGCAGTGTTAGGGTTGGTAGTTATGTTTTGTATCACCGGCACCGGCTGTTGTATTTCTACAACAGGATATTCTGCTTCACCCTGCCGTGCGTACACACTACCATCGGCAAGGGTAGTATATCTAAGTTTCGTTTTTTGGTTCAATCCGTTGGCTATGCCTGTTATTTTATCGCTTTGCATGCTGTGGTTGGCATTGCTGTAAAGACGCCATTCCTTAGCAGTGTCGCTTTCGTCCCATAAGTTTGTGCCGTAAAACATCAGCTCGTTCATACCATCACCATTGAAATCGCCCAACGCAAAATGTTTTTGAAAAACATCATCTCTATCATAGGTGACTTTTTTTACCAGTTCGAAGCCGTCGCCGGTAGAACGATACCAGAATATATAGTGTTTGCCGGTAAACTCACCCCAGGAACCGGATATATCACTTTCTCTATCGTAATCCGAATTACTGACAATTAAATCGGTTTTACCGTCACCGTCGAAGTCCATAGGCAGGCAGAAATCATGCTCGTCATTTTTTGTGGTGAAAGATTCTTCTTCCATCTCTTCGGTATTAAAATTCGTCAAGGCAATATTTTGAAACGACTTATTGCCGGTGTTCAAAAAAAGCCGCCAGTCTTTACTGGCTACATTAGCAACAAAATCGGGTAAGCCATCGCCGTTAAAATCACCCATCGTTCGAACAAAGTCTTTGTCGTTAAAATCGGTACCTGTTGTTTTATTGTTTTCCGAAAATATATTGCTCAATGCTCCCCCATTGTTGTAGTAAATGCTGTAACCGTCCGTAGTCAGTATACAAAGGTCATTCATGCCGTTTCCGTCAAAATCGGAAATAGTCAATTTTAGAGGATCTTTATTTAAAGAAACATGAAAAGTAATCTCGGTGGGAGTACGATCTTCGTAAAAATTTACAATGCCGCCTATATATCCCTCGCTGTTTGTTATTTTCCGTAAGTATATCAGTTCCGATTTGCCATCGTTGTTGAGGTCGGTTGTAGTATAAACAGGCGTCTCTTCATCTATCTCGACAAATGCAAAATGTTTTTTTGTTAATGCTATCCCATATTCTCCCCAACCGTTTTGGCAGCCACGCTTTCCTCCCATACAATCTACCCGAAACCAAACATGAGGGTCAGTGCTATTTGCAAGACGCGAGTCGGAATCAACATATAAAATGTCATTTGTCCCGTCGCCGTAAAAATCGGCAACACTTTGTCCAAGATTTGCATTTGCCCCACGAGCAAATTCACCTTGTTTATTAAAAATAACACTTCCATCATTGTTTTTAGTAGCTATATAAGTTTGACTTCCATAGTAATTTATTCTTGCCTCGTTTCTTTGTCCGAATCCCATCAAATCCATTAATCCGTCTTCATTAACATCTATGGTTGTAAAGCTTTGTTCGGCAAATGACGGACTGGATATTGCCTCTACACTCACATTTTCCGCTTTCATCGTTGTCCCTGCTGCTGCTCCCCATTCAAACACGGTGGGGTTAAAGGTTTCGCCTGCACTGTTACTCAAGCTTAGTTGCGCAAGGCGTGAGAATTTATCCAAAACATATCGCAGTTCATACTTGCGATACAGTTTGTCGCCTGTGCTGCTGCTTATTTTATACAGAATTTTATCCATGCTGCCTCTTTGTCGCCCAAAACGAACAGGCAGTTTGTCGGAACGCGTTTCATAAAAAAACTCTACGGCATTTCCTCCGTAGCTTATCTTTTTCAAATACGAACACAAGCCTTCCGTTTCATATTCGTAGCTTATTTTTTGTCCGTTGGGATATTCCACTTCATCGAGATGCCACGCCATTACCAAAGCATTGGGGTAAATTCCCTGCACAGCGAGTAATTTTTCTTCAGGAGTAAATGCGCCACCCGTGCAAACCTGTTTTCCCGAAGAAAAACCATAGCGGTATACCACTCCTTCTTTTGTTGTTAGCTCAAAGCGGTCGGGACCCTTGCCGTTGTAGCTGCCATACGAAACAATGCGGGCAAAAGTTTCGGTTTCGCTTCGGTATTCCGTTCCGTCGGCTCCGTAACTGCCTGCAACGGCTACCAGCCGCGTGCCGTCTAAGGCAAACACATCGTCGGCAGAACTTTTAATACCTGCCGAACTGCCGTCGGAGTAAATTGTGCGAGGCGTGCGCGTGATAGACGACAACCCGCTAAAACTAAAACCTGTACCCATAATCCCATTACCCGCTTGCGAATTATAAAGCAGCGACAGCGAAGGCTGTATACCCGCTACACCTGCGGGCATTTCGATAGGCATCGTATAAGTTGCCGCACCCGTGGGGCTTACATCTACCGCTCCGGCAATGCTGCCAAAAGCAGATGCCGGCAACCATTCGCCCTTTACGGAATAAAACAAATCGTAATTTGTTGACTGTTTAATTGTATCGCTAACATAATCGGTTGGCACAAAAACTATCGCTCCATCTTCAACCGTGATATTTTTACGCTGTAGCGAAACACACTGGTATCCGGAAGTGTTGTCATTATTCATAGCTTCAAGCCGAGGTGTTTTTTTCTTTTCGCTTGTACCTTCGTAATACATATAGTCTTGAAGCACTCCGCCCGGCTTATACAGAGCAATACTTTCGCCTGTGTTAGCATGTACAATGGAGCGTTGGTAAAATACCCTGTCATACATTCCCAACCGAAACTCTTCGTACAAGTCTGAAAGAGAAAAATTGCCATTCATATTGCGGTACGCCACATAAAATTTAGCTCTGGGGCGCATTATGCTTCCTGCCGGAAAAATAAAATTTTGTTCTGTTCCGTCGCTTCTCAATTGCCATCCCGAAACATCTACCGCTTTATCTCCGTAGTTGTATAGGCTTACAAACTCTCCATTGTAACGGTCGGGTCCGCTACTCTCGCTCAATGGAGTATCATACATCAACTCATTAATAACAACTGTTGTCTGTGCTGTCAGAAACACAGGAAACACTACATAAAAACAAATTAATAAATATTGTCTCATAATTTTAAAATATTTCGTCTATTTCTTAATTACCTTCCATACACGCGATTTCCCTTCCACCGTCAAGCGAAGCATATATATCCCGTTAGGCGTGTTGGTAAAATCTACCCGGTTATTCGTTTCCACATGCGAATGGTTCGTAACAATTTTTCCTCCCGTGTCGAACACCGTAAGCGTTGCTTTGCCGTCTTCGGGCAGTAGGGCAACATCAACAAACACCACACCCGTAGTAGGGTTTGGGTATACCTGCACCGTTTGCAGCGCGCCGTTGGTTTCCGACAACTCGTCTTGCGGTATTTCATCACCGATCGTACCGGTAAATTTTGCCGAACGCAATTCTTCCACTATCAGTGTACGACTAATACGGTTACCTGCTGCATCGTAGTCATATCTTATTGTCTGCTGTGCCCATACTACACAGGCAAATAGCAACAGTATCGGTAATATTATATTTTTCATAAATTTATTTATTATTTAATAATTAATTTTCCGCGCAAAAATAAATATTTCTCCATCAAATGCAAGTAAATAGAAACATTTTTAACAATAAATATTATTTTCCTATTACAAAATCCCTCTTTTGTAAAACGCCAATGCTTGAATAACAACATTCCTCTTGAGGCAAGGGGAGTGCCCCGAAGGGGAGAGAGGATATAAAAATGAACCGAACTGAGGGTGATGAATTTTCCACCTGAGGAAAAAATATTTTCCACTTGAGGAAAAATTTTTTTTCACTTGAGGAAAATTTCCGTACCACTTGAGGAAAATTCATGTACCACCTGAAGAAAATTTTTGTTCCTTTTGAGGACGATTTTCTATTAAATTCTTCTGTACTTCGTTTGTAGTTTTTTATTTAACTCCTCCCACTCCCCTTGAAACAAGGGGAGAATTTAACACAAACAGCTCTATTGTACACAAATAATGTTTATGCAATACTGTCTCTTTTTTTACTCCTCACCCTGCGGGGATTCCTCTTAAAACAAGGGGAGAGATTAACACAAACTGCCCTGTTGTATAAAAATAATGCTTGTGCAACGGATCTCCCCTTTTTAAAGGGGAGTACCCCCGAAGGGGGGAAGGGGTTAAATAAAAAACTACAAACAAAGCACAGGGATTATACAAGAAGAGTACTTATTCCCGTTGAAAAAACAGCAAAGCCGGAAGAAACTCTCTCCCGGCTTTATATATGTTAGATAAAAATGTTACTTCTTCAACACAAACGAACCATTCCCGATAAGCCTTTCATCGGCAAAAAAATCGAAGCGGTAAGTCCCCGGCAATAGCGTTTCACTAACATCCCAATACACCGTTTCAATTACCCGTTCACCTTTATATTCAACATCTTTTTTAATAGAATACTGAATATTACGATCCTCGTAGCGGAACACATTACTCGGATTCTTGCTCAACACCTCATTATTTGGCTTCGCAATGCGTACAAAAATACTCTTCACACCCACCGGAGCAGTTATATTCTTTGCAATATTAAACGAAATAGCAATCTTCGCTATCCGGCTCAACTTCTTCGTCTCCTTATCCTTCCGGTTCAAAGTTTTTACCAAAAAATTATGCGCCTCCAACTGTGCTGCTCGGCTCACCGTTTCTGTCAGCGCCTTCTTATCTTCCGTCAATTGAGCGGCAGTTTGGCTCAACTCGCTGTTTTTCTGCTTCACCGCCACATTCTCTGTAACAAGTCCTTTGTTTATCTGGTTCAGCGAATCCACTTGACGGATATAGCTAATTAATACCTGACGCACCAGCCCCAGTTCCGCCTTCAATTCTGCTATCCGCTTGCCGTTGGTCGATTTCACCGTACGGATTTCCTCCAGCAGCATCCGTATTTTTTCCTTCTGCGTGTCCAGCAGTTTCACCAGCGAATCGTTGCGGATATTCGCCGTACCGTAACCCTCCACCTCAATGGCAAGCTCGCGCATTTCACGCTCCGTCTGTTCGCGCTCGTAGTCCAGCAACTCGTTTGCTCCCTTCAAAGCCTCTTCCTGTTGAGCAATTTCCTGTTGCGACTCATAAAATTTCCAGCCCATAAATCCCAGAGCTGCCACCAGTACCACAATCAAAATACTGATAAAAATACTTTTCTTCGACATATTCATAGATAATTTCAGGTTTTCAAAATTCAATGGGAATTATCTCTTTTAAGCTTGTTCGTTATTAGCTCCCGTTGGTCGTGACCACTGGTTGCGAGGGACGAAGCCATCTTGTTATGTTTTTTTCTCCGGATTGCTTCGTCGTTCCTCCTCGCAATGACGGGATAGTTCCGTTTATTTTTTCACAAACCGTTTCCGTTTAGGTTTATCCGAACTATCCTGTTCCTCAATCAGCTTCAAACACTCCTCAAGCGTAAGAGTAGTAGGATCCTGCGTTTTAGGAATCTTGTAGTTATTCTTTTTGTACGAGATATACGGACCATAGCGTCCGTTCAAAATCAGCAAATCCTCATTCTCCGCAAAAGATTTAATAACCTTGTTGCGGTCCTCCTCGCGTTTACTTTCAATAAGCTCCACCGCCCGCTCATAACTAACACTCAGCGGATTGTCGGTCTTAGGCAGCGAAACAAATTTGTTGTCGTGCCGGATATACGGACCAAAACGCCCCACGGCAACACTAATCTCTTTCCCCTCAAACTCACCCAGTTTACGCGGCAGCTTAAGTAAGTCAAGAGCTTCCTCGAGCGTCATTGTCTCAATACTTTGCCCTTTCAGCAGCGAAGCAAAGCGCGGTTTCTCGTCGCTTTCCGGACTTCCGATTTGCACTACCGGACCATAGCGACCGATTTTAACCGACACAGGTTTTCCCGTCTCTGGGTCATTACCCAGCAGTGTTTCACCCACCTTAAATTCCGTTTTAACCTTTGAAGCTTCTACCGTAGGGTGAAAATCTTTATAAAAATCATCAATCGTCTTTTCCCATTTAACCTTACCCTCCGCAATTTCGTCAAACTCCTTTTCAACACTTGCCGTAAAGTTATAATCCATTATGTTCGGGAAAAAATGCGACAAAAAATCATTCACCACAATGCCCGTATCCGTTGGGAACAGTTTAGCCTTCTCGGCATTCACTGTTTCCTCTTTTATTTCATCTTTAATAATACCTTTTTTCAGCACAAGCAAATTATACGGGCGAATTTCGCCTTCGCGGTCGCCTTTCTCCACATAGCCTCGGTTCTGAACCGTTGAAATCGTAGGCGCGTAGGTCGACGGACGACCAATACCAAGTTCCTCAAGCTTGCGCACAAGACTTGCTTCCGTGTAGCGCGCAGGCTTTTGCGTAAAGCGTTCCTGTGCCGTAATTTCGTCTATTTGCAACACTTCGCCCGCAGAAAGCGGAGGCAACATACCGCTGTTTTCTTGCTCTCCGTCCTCATCGGTCGATTCAAGATACACACGCAAAAAACCATCGAATTTCAACACTTCGCCCGTTGCTACAAACTTCTCTTTCGTAGTTGAAATATTTATCGTAGCCGTAGTGCGTTCCAGTTCGGCATCAGCCATTTGCGAAGCAATGGTGCGTTTCCAAATCAAGTCGTAGAGGCGTTTTTCCTGTGCCGTTCCGCTCGTTTCGTGTGCGTTCATATACGACGGACGAATAGCCTCATGAGCTTCTTGTGCGCCTTTACTCTTAGTATGGTAGTGGCGGCGTTTAGGATACCGATCGCCTGCCATGCTAATAATTTCCTCTTGCGCGCTGTTAAGCGCAAGTTCCGACAAGTTCATCGAATCGGTACGCATATAAGTAATCTTACCCGCTTCATACAGCGATTGAGCTACGCGCATTGTTTGGTTTACCGAAAAACCCAGCTTGCGTGCCGCTTCCTGTTGCAAGGTAGAAGTAGTAAAGGGCGCGGCAGGCGATTTCTTCACCGGCTTGGTAACAATATTTTCGATGTTAAATTCCGCGTTTTTACATTTTTCAAGAAAAAGCATCACCTCTTCCTTTGTTTTCAGGCGGTTTTGCAATTCCGCTTTCAACACAATAGCTTTACCGTTTTTATCTTTCTCCGAAAGAAGAAACTCTGCCGTGATACGATACGAAGCTTCAGGTTTGAATTGCTGGATTTCGCGTTCCCTGTCCACAATCAAGCGTACGGCAACCGACTGTACCCGTCCGGCAGAAAGCGAAGGCTTGATTTTTTTCCATAATACCGGCGAAAGCTCAAAACCCACAATTCGGTCGAGAACCCGGCGAGCTTGCTGTGCATCTACCAGGTTAATATCTATTTCGCGCGGATGTTCAATAGCGTTCAAAATGGCAGGTTTCGTAATTTCATGAAACACAATGCGCTTAGTCTTCTCTTTCGGCAATTCGAGCACCTCACTTAAATGCCACGAAATAGCTTCACCCTCGCGGTCTTCATCCGAAGCCAGCCACACTGTATCAGCATCTTTCGAAGCTTTCTTCAATTCGGAAACTACTTTGGCTTTATCTTTCGGAACCACATATACCGGACGATAATCATGCTCAAAATCAATGCCCAACCCTTTTTCGCTCAGGTCGCGGATATGCCCGAAGCTGGACAATACGGAATAATCCTTACCAAGGAATTTCTCAATGGTTTTTGCCTTTGCGGGCGACTCTACTATAACAAGGTTTTTGGGCATATTTATCAATAAATTTTATGTTCCGGTTAAAAATTGCCTGCAAAATAACAAAAACAACTTGCTATATTCCAAATTTTTAGACGCTTATTTTTCTACACATTAATTAATTAGCTATCAACAATCGTTTCAATGCGTCGAAAAGCAGTAATTTGAATCTTGAAATTAAAACTCTACCTTTGCGGCATGGTTCAACGATATTTTATGTATATTTCCTACAACGGGAAAAATTATCACGGTTGGCAAATACAGCCCAACGGTATTTCGGTACAGGAAATACTCGAAAAAGCGTTGACCACCTTGCTGCGTAACCTTACTACAGTAGTAGGAGCCGGTCGAACCGACGCCGGAGTCCATGCCCGCGAAATGATAGCCCATGTCGATTTTAACGAGGCTATTGCCGATGCCGAACATTTTATATACAAACTCAACAGTTTATTGCCTAACGATATAGCGATACATCGAATACTGCCCGTTTGTGCCGATGCTCACGCCCGTTTTGATGCCGTATCCCGTTCGTACGAATATTGGTTGACGAGCGAAAAAGACCCGTTTTTATACGATTGGGCTGCTCGCGTTCCGGGCGAGTTGGATTTTGAGGTAATGAATCGTGCAGCACGCTTGTTGTTCCACTACAGCGATTTCACCAGTTTCAGCAAGCTGCACAGCGATGCAAAAACCAATAATTGCACAATTTCAAATGCTCGCTGGCAACAGCGCGACAATGTATGGATTTTCAGCATCACTGCCGACCGTTTTTTGCGCAACATGGT
Organism: Prevotellaceae bacterium; assembly: GCA_031271465.1. Classification (GTDB taxonomy): domain Bacteria; phylum Bacteroidota; class Bacteroidia; order Bacteroidales; family Paludibacteraceae; genus JAFGVL01. The sequence continues at coordinate 18,666 of JAISVR010000040.1, forward strand.
GCGCGCCATTGTAGGTACGCTGCTCGAAGTGGGGCGTGGAAAACTTTCCGAAGACGATTTTCGTTCCATCATCGAAGCCAGAAACCGTTGTCGGGCAGGCGTATCGGTTCCTGCAAAAGGCTTGTATCTGACGAAAGTTGAATACAACGAAGATATTTTTTTTGTAAAAAAATGATTGAGCCCTTTGAAATTCAAAAAAAGCTGCGTACTTTTGCAAGCCATTTTTGGGATAGAGTAAACATACATTAAAATATAAAGATATACAGACATGAAAAGCGGAATTCATCCAGAAACTTATCGTCCGGTCGTATTTAAAGATATGTCCAACGGCGATACATTCATCTCCCGCTCGACAGCTGTTTCGCGAGAAACCATCGAGATTGACGGAGAAACATTACCATTAATTAAAATAGATATTTCGAGCACTTCGCATCCTTTCTATACAGGGAAATCGAATTTGGTTGATACAGCAGGTCGCGTTGATAAATTCAACTCACGCTACGCAACTCGCGGCAAGAAATAATCTTTTTTTGACGAAACAACATGGAAACCTCGCTTTTTTAAGCGGGGTTTTTATTTTTCGGAATGAATGCTTTTTTAAGCTTGTAAAAACAAACTATCGCCGTCATGCGAGGAACGAAGCAATCTCAGTACAGGAATGGATTGCTTCGTTTCTCGCAATGACGAACAAGCCTCAAAAGGATAGTTTCGTTATTTTTCAGTTGGAAATAACTTCGTCCATTTTTACATCGAATTGTTCGACAGGAATTTCGGGCAATAGCTGAAAGTCGAAACAAATACCGATTTTTTTACCATGAAAATCGGCAAGAAATCGGTCATAATAACCTTTGCCGCGCCCGAGGCGTTGCCCTTGCGGAGAAAAAGCAATGCCGGGCACAATAGCAAGGTTGATTTCATCTTCGCATACAGCGGTTGCCGGTTCGGATATACTGAAACAACCGCTCTGCATGTTTTCCTTACCATCAAAAAGATAAGGAGCAATGTCGTCGTCGATGATAATCGGCAGGAGAATTGTTTTTTGCATACTCCATCGTTCCACAAAATCATGCGTATACACTTCGTCGGGCAACGACCAATAAAGCAATACCGTTTTTGCCTGTATAAACAACGGGTGCTGTTCCAGTTTTTGCAAAATGGCAGAAGATTTCCGATGCAACTCATCTGCCGAAAAAGCAAATTTTCGCTGTCGGATTTCTTTTCGTAAGGTCGATTTTTCTGAAGATAACATAAAACTGTTAATTGTGTTGGTTTGCCAAATAATCCAAATGATTTGCTACCATACGCAGTTCGGTGTACGACACATCATTTCCCAATGCCTCGCGGGCAGGAGAGAGGCTGCGCGAACCGGCAGTGTGGAAATAATCGGAAATTCGCCGTAATTTTTCATCTCCAACAAATAAACTTACAGCCAAATCACCTGTCGAAACAAAATGCGCCAAATGCCCTTCAATGGTAGAAGCAATCATGCCGCGCTCGGCAGCAATTTCGGTTATCGTTTTGCCTTGTTTGTACAATTCAAAGGAAATATCTTTTGTGTTTTCTTTCGGCTTTTTTGCCTCGGTCGATTTCTTTTTGAGTGGGATATGTTGCGGCGGAGTAATGCCTTTCCGTTCGCAGTAGTCGGCAATAATTTCGATAATATCGGCACCGAATTGCGACACTTTTTTGTTGCCCATGCCGTTTATTCGCTTTAAATCCTCGCCGCTTTGAGGTAAATATTCCACCATTTCGTAGAGCGATTTTTGTGAAAAAATCATGTAGTTTTCCACATTCAATTCGTCGGCTTTGGCACTGCGCCAACTACGCAGCATATTGAAAAGTTCCTGATGTTCAATGTTATGTTCAAGATTTTTCGTTTCGGCATATTTAGCAACATCTTTCACTTTGCTTTTTTCGAGCACGGCAATGGCGCGCGTGTCGAGTAGTAATTTTACTGCAAAGCCTCTTTCGCAAGCGGCAAGACAGAGGCGTTTTACGCGCAGTTCATCTTCGAGGCGCGCTACGGCATCGTTAAGCTGTTTACGCAGACTTTTGTTGTCGATATCCAAATCAACACGCATAAGCTCCTCATTAATAACTGTTTTTATTTTTTCACCGAAATATCCGGCAGCCTTTCCAATGCGCTCTTGCAGGGCTTCATTTTGTTCCACATCTGCCTGTGTGATGAGCAAAGTAGCTATTTGTGCATGAAATTTTTCGGCAACGGCAAGCAAATCATTTTGCATCGCTGTCCATATTCGGCGAAAAGCATCTTTAAGCGGTTGCAGCAAACTACCCGAATTGTCGTCGATAATTCGGTTGATGCCGCCCACGAGCGAGCGTATCCGGTTGAAACGGAATAAATCTGCCAACAGTTCGTGTTGAAAAGTCAGTCGAGCCTGATTGAGCCGTTCCTCATCAGGTGGATTTTGTTCGATGTGGCGGATAAAACTACTTACAGTATTGTCACTGATAATGCTTCGGTTGCCGATTGGCGAACTGAGTACCATTCCTTCGAGTGTTTTGCAGCGGCTTAAGGCAACATATACCTGCCCATGAGCAAAGGATGCTTCGGCATCGATTATTGCCCGTTCGAAAGTTAAACCCTGACTTTTGTGAATGGTTATTGCCCACGCCAGTTTGAGTGGAAACTGTGTAAACGAACCTTCCACCGTTTCACTTATCTCGCCGGTTGTTTGGTCGATAGTATATTTGATATTTTCCCATACAAGAGGTGTAACGATGATTTCGTTGTCATCATCGGGGCATTGCACCACGATTTCGTCGTCGTCCATACGAGTTATTTTGCCTATTTTTCCGTTGAAAAAAAGCTTCTCGCGCGAAGGATCGTTTTTTACAAACATTACCTGCGCGCCCGTTTTCAGGTGTAAATCGTATTCGGTGGGGTAGGAGTATTCGGGAAAATTGCCTGTTATGGTGGCGGTGAATTTCTTTTCTTTTGCAGGAAGCTTTTGCAGCTTGTTATCGTTGATGCGTTGTGCCTGAGCATTGTGTGTGCAAAGAGTAATATAACCCTCGTCGTCTTTTGGAGCAAAATTTGGAATATATCGACGGTTAAGAGCTTCGAGCGATGCAGCATCAAGACGATTTTCGCGTACACGATTAAGCAGGGCAATAAAGCTATCGTCCTGCTGGCGAAACACATGCGTCAGTTCGATACTCACAAAGGAAGTTTCGCGCAGTGCCTGCGAGGAAAAAAAATACACCGTGTCGTAGTGGGAGCGGAGCAAGGCGCGTTCGTCGTCCTTTACCACGGGAGCAAGCTGCTGTAAATCACCAATCATAAGCAATTGTACGCCGCCAAAGGGTTTCGAGCGGTCGCGAAAACGGCGCAATACTTTGTCTATTGCGTCGAGCAAATCGGCGCGAACCATGCTTATTTCGTCAATCACCAGCAGGTTGAGGCTGCGAATGATATTGATTTTTTCGCGCGCGAAACGCATTTGTTCGTTGGGATTTTTCTGTTCGCCTACCTGCGGGGCAAACGACAGTTGAAAAAACGAATGTATCGTTACTCCACCCGCATTGATAGCAGCCACACCTGTGGGAGCTACTACAATCATGCGCTTAGGCGACCGTTCTTTGAGATTTTTGAGAAAGGTGGTTTTACCCGTTCCTGCTTTGCCGGTAAGGAAAATATGCTCGCCGGTGTATTGTACGAAATCGAATGCAAGTTGAAGTTGTGCGTTGCTTTGCATTATAACTGGTTTTTTGAGAAGAAAACAACAAAGGTAGAAAAAATCGTACAAGTATTTTTGTGCATGTAGAAAAAAGTTTTACTTTTGCAGCGCGTTACATTTGCGGCTGTGGCGTAATTGGTAGCCGTGCCAGACTTAGGATCTGGTGCCGAGAGGCGTGGGGGTTCGAGTCCCTTCAGCCGCACTAAGAAAAAACTACAAGAAACTTCTTGTAGTTTTTTTTGTATTTATGAATCACAAACCATACCGTCGTTCATTTCGATAATCCTGTCCGAAATGGCAGCCAGATGCTGGTCGTGTGTAACGATAACGATGGTTTGCCCCAGCTCGTTGCGCAGGTCGAAAAACAGGCGGTGCAGTTCTTCCTTGTTGCGGCTGTCGAGGCTGCCCGAAGGTTCGTCGGCAAGAATCACCGAAGGCGAATTAATTACCGCGCGTGCTGCTGCCACTCGCTGCTTTTCGCCTCCCGAAAGTTGTGCAGGCTTGTGGTCGAAGCGGTCGGAAAGTTTCAAAAAATCGAGCAGTTCTTTGGCGCGATGCTCTGCTTCGCGCGGAGGCATTTTAGCAATCAATGCAGGTATCATTACATTTTCGAGTGCCGAAAACTCGGGCAGCAATTGGTGAAACTGAAAGATAAACCCTATTTCCCGATTGCGAAACAGGGCTAAATCCCGTTCTTTAAGTTTGCTGATATTCGTTTGGTTAATAACCACAGTTCCGCTGTCGGCTTTATCGAGCGTGCCGATAATTTGCAGTAAGGTTGTTTTTCCAGCCCCGCTCGGTCCCACTATCGACACGATTTCTCCTTTGCTAACTTGCAAACTCACGCCTTTTAATACCTGCAAATCGCCAAAACTTTTTGTTATATTTTCTGCTGTAATCATTTTTTCGAATTAAAAAAGAGTAGGATGGTCTTCATCAAATTGTTTTAAAATGGCGGTAATAAGTGTTTCGCGTACAAAACGCGACTTATTTTTCACTTTATAGGTGGTGATGTATCGGTTCAACGCCTTCATTTCGTCGTCGTTGAGCATAAACGCCACGCGGTTTTTGCGTGTAGGAGCTGTGCGTTGTTTTACGGGTTCTTTTACGGTTTTCTTTTTCATTCGAGTTGCGAAAGAATATTTTTCGGCACATATAGCGAGCAAAAGTAGTAATATTTGCCTGAAAAATGTATTTTTGGCGAAAAATTTATGCTATGAACCACGAATCGCTACGCAACTATTGCCTCTCGAAACCGCATGCTACCGAGCATTTTCCGTTCGACGATGTGTCGCTGGTATTTAAGGTGGGCGGAAAAATGTTTGCTCTTTTGCCTCTCGATGTCGCCCCGATGATTTCGCTTAAGTGCGACCCCGAATTGGCTATCGAACTGCGTGAAACTTATCCTGCTGTGCAACCGGCTTTTCATTTCAACAAGAAACATTGGAACCAAATTGTGATGGACGGAAGCATCACCGAACGGCAAGTGCATGAATGGATTGACCTCTCGTACAATTTGGTATATAAAAGTCTTAGCCGGAAAGTGAAAGAAGAACTTGAGGCATGACGAAACCCTCGCTATCGTTTAACCCCTCGCCCTTTGGACACTCCCCTTGAAACAAGGGGAGTGTTATGCACAAACAGTTTTTATTGTACAAACACAATGCCTGTGCAATACTGTCCCCTTATTTTAAGGGGACGAGCGAAGCGGAGGGGGTTAGAAAAATAGATACAGCGCCCGCCCTATCCCTACAAAAAATATTTTTTATCCCCCAAAAAAGAAGAAATATTTCAAAAATAATACTACTTTTGTCCCCGTCTTCTACATACAATCTTGGGCAAATAATCAAATAATTTTTTTGAACAAGATAAAGGCAACGCCCCTATGGTGGTTGGAACGAAAGAACCAACTACAAACGCCCTGCGTATGTGGAAGACACACCTACGGGGGCGTTGCTATTTATCACAATTCTTATAAAATATGTCTTCCAATAAGAATGAAAACAGTTTGAGCGGGGGGTAACCCCGCTCAAACAGCGCCTGCCGGAGCGACATCCGATTACCCAAAGGCAACACAAGCTATTAATCTGTTTCCCGAAGCAGACATCGAATTTGCGATGAACCTTAGCCGGGTGAAAGAAGAAAGTCCTATGTACCATTTTATGGGGCTGTATGAAACCGCCACATTCTACATCTCCAACAATGAACGGGTAGACGAGCTTGTCAGGGAAAACTTCGATGCGCTTGTCAGGTCGATGGATTTTTATCTCAACCTGATAAATGCCGCTCATGCAAATGATTAATGAAAATGGGAAACCCTCGTTATATCTCGTTATAGAGAGGTAGTGGCAGTAGAGATGGTGCGTGCGCCGTCTCTACTTTTTTTAATCCTTCCGTTTTGCTTGTATCTTTATACTTAACCGCTCCCCCCGTTGGGGTACTTCCCTTTATAAAAGGGGAGAATTATGCACAAACAATCTTCATTGTACAAGCACGATGCTTTTGCAACGCTGTCCTCTTTTTTAAAGGGGACGAGCGAAGCGGAGGGGTTAAAAAAGAGAACAGGGGTATGAAAAAAGCTTTTGGAGTGTATTCCAAAAGCTTTTTGTAGCGAGGGGGGGACTTGAACCCCCGACCTCATGATTATGAATCATGCGCTCTAACCAGCTGAGCTACCTCGCCATCGTTTTTGCGGGTGCAAAGATAAACATTAAATGTTTTTGTGCAAGATGTTTTGAGAAAAAATAATCTGCTTTTTCAAATAGATGTTGCACTAATGGACAATAAAAAAGCGATTTTTTTACGGAGAAAACTAAATCTTTGCTATTCGCTTTATTTCTTCAATAATCGCCTGTGCAAATTTATCTGCCTGCTCCATGGTTGGAGCTTCGGAGTAGATGCGGATAATCGGCTCGGTATTCGATTTGCGCAGGTGTACCCAGCCTTGCGGGAAGTCGATTTTTACGCCGTCAATGTCGTTGATGTTGAATTGTTTGTAACAAGCTTTAATCACAGTCAGCACGCCGTCTACATCAATCTGTGGGGTCAGTTCAATTTTATTTTTAGAGATGTAGTATTCGGGATAGGTAGCTCGAAGTTCCGATGTTTTCTTGCCCGATTTTGCCAATTGGGTTAAGAATAAGGCTATGCCCACCAAGGCATCGCGACCGTAATGAGAGGCAGGGTAAATTACGCCGCCGTTGCCTTCGCCGCCAATCACGCTATGGGTTGCTTTCATCGCTGCTACAACATTTACTTCGCCAACGGCTGCGGCTGTATATTGGCAGCCGTATTTTTCGGTAACATCGCGAAGTGCTCGAGTGGAACTAAGATTGGAAGCCGTATTGCCGGGCGTATGCGAAAGCACATAGTCGGCAATGGCAACGAGCGTATATTCTTCGCCAAACATGCTTCCGTCTTCGTTGATAATCGCCAATCTGTCTACATCGGGGTCAACCACAAAACCGACATCGGCTTTTTTCGCTTTGATTAACGAGGATATTTCGGTTAAATATTCGGGAAGCGGTTCGGGATTGTGTGGAAATTGTCCGTTTGGCTCGCAATAGAGTTCTTCTACCTGCGTTACGCCCAAGGCTTTTAGCAAAGCCGGAACGGCTATTCCGCCTACGGAATTGACACAATCGATAGCTACTTTGAAATTTGCTTTGCGGATAGCTTCCGCATCTACCAAATCGAGTTTGAGAATGCTGTCTATGTGTTTTTTTGTATAGGTAAAATTGTCGGTCAGTTTTCCGATTTCATCTACATCGGCAAAAACAAAATCGTTTTCGGCAGCTAAACGAAGTATTTCTTCGCCTTCTTCGGCATTTAAAAATTCGCCTTTATCGTTTAATAATTTCAGGGCATTCCATTGTTTGGGATTATGGCTTGCGGTAAGAATAATTCCGCCTCGTGCGCTTTCCATCGTTACGGCAAGTTCGGTAGTGGGTGTGCTTGCCAAGCCGATATTAATTACATCGAAGCCCATGCCGAGCAGCGTGCCGATTACCACATGGCTTACCATTTCGCCTGAGATACGGGCATCGCGCCCGACAACGATTTTATTGGATTTGCTTGTGATTGCTTTTTTATTCCAAGCAGCATAGGCTGCCGTAAATTTCGTAATATCAAGCGGATTAAGCCCTTCGTTGGCTCGTCCGCCGATAGTTCCGCGAATTCCCGATATAGATTTAATTAATGTCATTTTGTAAAGAGGAAATTATTCAAAGTAACTGATTTTTAAGCGGTAGGCAAAAGGCAACACATCGTATTGGTCGACCTTATCGCCTTGTTTGGAGGGTATAATAAGTGTTGCTTCCGAACTGTCGCGGCGCATATATTGTATAGCCTCATGAAAGCCGTTTGGAATGGCGGCGTCAGATACGCCATATATAAACTCGCGAGCGTCGGGCGAATCGGTTACTGTCCAGTAACGCACTACGGTATCGGGTTCGGCGTCGAGGGTTATTTTGTAGTAGCGTACCCCGACTGTTTGTCCGGGAATTATGGTTGCGCTTGTCTTACTTCCTGTGTCGGCAATGTGGATATACACACCTGATGCGGTGCGCAGGTACTCGTTTTCGTTCCACACATTGTTTGCCGGCGCTTTTTGTATCACTTTGATATCGTTGCGTGAGATGTAACCCGAAATGGCATCTTTTTCTGCTTCCAACAGTCGCTTATAGTTTTCCGACTCGTTGGTACAGGCTGCAAACAGCACGACAACTGCGGCAGTAAGTGCAAGAAATAGTTGTTTTTTCATGTTTGTATATTTCGTTAAATGTATTATTTATCAATTTTTAATCGCCGTCGTTATTGAAAAAACGCGGTATACGAGCACGGCGCGCGGCGGGATTTTCTTTGTGTCGCCCATTGCTCCGCAAGCCAGATTTGACGGTACTATAACGGTTGCCGCTTCTCCCGAATGGAATAATGTGAGTGCTTCGTGAAAACCCCGGTGATGCGAATCTTTGCCCACAATGAAGGTTTTTCCGTTTTGCCCCATGAAGGAGTAACACAAATCGCCTGCGATGGTACGGATTTCGTATTCTACCCGAACTTTATCGCCCGAAGCGATTTGCTGTCCCGTTCCCTGTTTTTCTACCGCATACCAAAAACCCAATTCGGATTGTTTGAAGTGCAGCGGCGAATTTTCAATATATTCCTTTATCTCGCGCTCTTCCACCTCCATAAGCAGGCGGTTGAGCTTTGCCATTTCAGCAGTAGTGCTGTCTTTCTGCTCAATTTTATTAGTAGGGATTTGCACCTTTTTTTCGCAGGAAGAGAGCAATAAAGCAATAATGGAAAATATGATTAAATTTTTTAGCAGTACCAAGGTGCTATCTTCGGCTGTATTAGTTCGTAACATCTATATTGATTTTCTTGTGTATGTGTTACCGTTGCAACAAATGACAATGATTTCGGCATCATACTTCGCAACTTCAATGCCACTGCTTTTATTCGTTCCAATCCATAGTAATCGCGAATCAATCGCTAATCTTCCCATCTGCCATAAATCCAACACACGATCGACTATGTATGCGGCGTGTTTTTCCATATCTAAATCGGACAAATCAATATCCCAAAATAGATTTTTTGAAAATGAGAGTTGGGTTTGCATTTTATTTTCCGATTTATTTTATCCAAATTCCATTCATTAAACAAACTACACACGCAGAAAAACAGTTACAACATATTTTTTCATAAAATAGTAAATTGTAAATCTATAAATTGTCAATTACCTCACATTCGCCAAACTCATAATATCGCCGAATACACCGGCTGCTGTTACGCTGGCACCTGCACCGTAGCCTTTAATAATCATCGGGTGGTCGTAGCGCTCGGTGGTAATCATAATGATGTTGTTGCTGCCTTCGAGGTCGTAGAATGGGTGATGTACGCCTACTTCCTGCAAACCGACGGAACATACGCCGTTTTCCATTTTTGCCACAAAGCGGTATTTTTTCTGTTCGGCTTCGAGGCGTTGGCGTTTTTGTTCAAACTCCGCGTCCAATTCGCCGATAGTTGCCCAGAAATCTTCCAATGAACCGGCGAAGTATTTATCGGGTACAAACAGGTTCTTGATAACATCGCTTTGCTCTACTCTATAACCTGCTTCGCGAGAGAGGATTACGAGTTTACGAATCACATCGGTTCCGCTTAAGTCAATACGCGGGTCAGGCTCGGCAAAGCGGGCTTCTTTTGCCATCAAAATGGCTTTACTGAAAGGAATATCTTTGCTGATAGTATTAAAGATAAAATTCAAAGTTCCCGAAAGTACGGCTTCCATTTTCAATATTTTATCGCCCGAATTAACCAAATTGCTAATGGTATTGATAATCGGCAAACCTGCTCCAACATTAGTTTCAAAGAGGTATTTTGCATCTTTCTTGCGCGAAAGTTCTTTCAGTTCCGCATAATAATCATAATCGCCCGAAGCGGCTACCTTGTTTGCCGTAACCACAGATACATTATGTGAAAGCAAATCTTTGTACAACGCAGCTATCTGGTAACTTGCCGTACAGTCCACAAATACGGAATTGAAAATATTCATTTCAAAAATGCCGTCGCGAATTATTTCGGGAGCAGTTGGGACACCTTGTTCTTTTACAAGATGTTTATAATTGGCAAGGTCGATGCCTTCTCGGTCAAAGAGCACCTTATGTTCGTCCGCAATGCCCACTACTTTTATTTTCAAGCGGTTTTGTTTCAAAAGTTTAGGTTGTTGTTGGCGTATTTGGTCGAGCAAACCTCCGCCTACGGTGCCTGTTCCTACCAAAAATAGATTTAATTCTTGGTATTCGGACAGGAAGAAAGATTCGTGTATCACATTCAATGCTTTACGCAATGATTGTGAATTGATGACAAAAGATATATTGGTTTCCGAAGCGCCTTGTGCAATGGCAATCACATTGATGCCGTTTCGTCCCAAAGTGCCGAACAGTTTACCCGAAATACCCGGAAGGCGTTTCATATTGTCGCCCACAACAGCAACCGTAGCCAAATCGCGCTCGGCTTTGATATGGTTTATTTCGCCTTTTTTCAATTCCTGCTCAAATTCATTGCTGATAGCTTCTACCGCAACTTCCGCCTCGCTGTTTTTTACGCCAATCGAAATGGTATTCTCGGACGATGCTTGCGAAATGAAAAATACGCTGATTCCTTTATCCGCCAATGCGCCAAACAATCGTTTGCTCACGCCTATAACGCCTACCATTCCCATTCCTTCCATCGTAATCAAAGTAGTATCATCAATAGACGAAATCCCTTTGATACTTTTTTCCGTATCATCTTTCTTGCGCTCAATCAGCGTACCTTCCGCATCGGGATTAAAAGTATTTTTAATAAGAATAGGAATATTTTTATGATAAACAGGGAAAATAGTAGGCGGATAAATCACTTTTGCTCCGAAATTACAAAGCTCCATTGCCTCTACAAAACTCAACTTTTCAATCACATACGCTTTGCTAATCACACGCGGGTCGGCAGTCATAAAACCGTCCACATCCGTCCAAATTTCGAGAATAGTCGCATCAAGAGCCGCCGCAATCAACGCCGCCGTATAGTCTGAGCCGCCGCGACCAAGATTGGTTATCAAGCCCGTTTTTTCATCGGTTGCAATAAATCCGGGGCAAACGGTAATTTTATTTTTGTTAGAAAAATTTTGCCGTATCAATGCGTTGGTGGTCGCCAAACTGATTGTATGCTTGCCAAAAGCGGTAGTCGTTTTAATAAAGTCGGGCGAATAAGCATAATTTGCTCCTTTGATGGCATTACACACAATAACCGACGAAAGGCGTTCGCCGTAACTTACAATTAAATCGTGCGTTAACAGTGAGCTGTCTTTGCTTTGCTGCACTTGATCGTATATTTCGGCTAATTCGTTGAGTAATGAATTTATGTCGGCAGTCGTTTCGTCTTTCTTGTTATCGAAAACAACGCCGTTTATTACTTCGTGATGGCGCTTATATACTTCTGCAAATTCTGTTTGCCAAGCTTCATCGCCTGTAAGAGCAAGCTTTTCGATAGCAATCAGTTTGTCTGTTATTCCGCCTAAGGCAGAAACAACCACAACGCAGTTTTCCGACTGATTTTCAACTATTTTTTTTACATTTGAAATACTGTTTGCAGAACTTACGGATGTTCCGCCAAATTTTAATACCTTCATCTTGTTAGTTTTTTAAAAGCGAGGAGTGAGAGATGAGTAAAAAACAGAAAACTCATTTCTCACTCCTGAAAAACGGGCGTAAAGTTACAATTTTCTTGCGAAAAAAGTAGAAGGCGCAAGGAATTTTAGAAAAGATTTGCACGATTACCGAAAAATAGCTTATTTTGCAGCGCGAAAAAAAGCACGGTTCGGTAGCTCAGCTGGATAGAGCAACTGCCTTCTAAGCAGTAGGTCTTGGGTTCGAATCCCAACCGAATCACATAAAAACTCCTGCTTTCGGTATAGAAAACAGGAGTTTTTTTGTATCAAAAATTTTCGACATTATCCTCTTTGAGGCGAGTTCGTCATTGCGAGGTACGAAGCAATATCGTACTATTTTTTCTTTGGATTGCTTTGTCCCTCGCAATTAGCAATCACGACCAACGGGAATTGTAAATCACTGACCGAAGGGAAGTAATAATGGCGACGACGGTTTGCTTTACAGGCTTAAAAAAGGATAAGGCTGAAATTTTTACAAAACTAAAATGCTGTATTGCGATTAAAATCCTACATTTGCAATTGAAAAAAACGATGGACAAAATGAAAGTTGCGATTTTTGGTAATTCCTATAAAACAGAGAATTTAAGTCTGTTGCCTACACTGTTTGAGGTGCTTGCACGCAAAGGGGCATCGAGTTGTATGGAGAAGAGTTTTTACGATTTTGTGCGCGAGCGGTCGACATGTGCGCTGCCTGTGGAATTGCTCAATGCCGACGAGCCTTTTACTGCCGATTTGGCGGTGAGCATCGGTGGCGACGGAACATTTCTCAGAACTGCCGTTCATGTGGGACGCAAGGGTATTCCGATTATCGGTATCAATACCGGAAGGTTGGGTTTTCTTGCCGATATTGCTTCGACGGATATTGTACAGCCGTTTGAGCAAATTCTCGACCGCAATTTTGTTATTGAAGAGCGCGATTTGCTCGAACTTCGTTGCGAACAGGGCGGGGAAATCGTTCCGTTGCAACATAACATTGCGCTCAACGAGGTGGCAGTGCTTAAGCAAGACAGTTCGTCGATGATTGGTATCAGAACCTGTATCAACGGAGAACATCTTATCACCTATCAAGGGGACGGATTGCTGGTAGCGACTCCAACCGGTTCTACGGCGTATTCGATGAGCGTAGGCGGACCATTGCTTGTTCCGCAGGCGAAAAATATTATTCTCACCCCGATAGCTTCACACAGTCTTACGGTGCGTCCGCTGGTGATAACAAACGATTACGAAATCAGCCTCACGGTGAGCAGTCGAACCAATTCGTTTTTGGCTTCGGTCGATGGATGTTCAACGGTTTTTCATGCCGCCGATGATACCATTTTACACATCAAAAAAGCCGACTACAGTATCAAAGTGGTGAAACAAAAAGACCATAATTTCTTTAATACCTTGCGCAACAAGCTTATGTGGGGTGTGGATAAACGGGAAATCAGATTATGACTAAACAGGATTTACGAATAGTATACATGGGTACGCCCGATTTCGCGGTTGAAAGCCTGCGTCGCTTACATGAAGGCGGTTACAATATCGTAGGCGTAATAACTATGCCCGATAAAGCAGCCGGACGGGGTCATAAAATACAACATTCGCCTGTGAAACAGTATGCGTTGGAAAACAATTTGCCTTTGTTGCAACCTGAGCGACTGAAAGATGAAGCATTTTTATCGGAATTAAAATCTCTGCGAGCCGATTTACAAATTGTGGTGGCTTTCCGTATGTTGCCCGAAGCAGTGTGGAATATGCCTCGCTTGGGAACTTTTAACTTGCACGCTTCGCTCTTGCCGCAGTATCGCGGAGCTGCGCCGATAAACTGGGCGGTGATAAACGGTGAAACCGAAACAGGTGTAACAACCTTTTTTCTTACTCACGAAATCGACACGGGAAATATTATTTTGCAGGAAAAAGTCGAAATTGCTAAGACTGATACCGCAGGCATTGTTCACGACCGGTTGATGGATATGGGTGCCGCGCTTGTTGTGAAAACGGTCGATTTAATCCTTGCCGGTAAAGCGCAAGGCATGCCGCAGCCACAAAGTGAGACTTTGAAACCGGCACCGAAAATTTTTAAGGAAACTTGCCGTATGGACTGGGCAAAAACCACTGCCGAACTCTATAATTTCGTTCGCGGATTGTCGCCTTATCCCGCAGCGTGGACAGAAATTACTACTCCAACCGGTGAAACATTGACCCTGAAAATTTTTGAAAGCGAAGAAGAAATCAGCGAACATCAACATCGGGCAGGAGAGCTGTTTACCGATAATAAAACATTTTTAAAAATAGCCACTTCCGACGGTTATCTCCGTTTGTTGTCCGTGCAACTCGCAGGCAAAAAACGCATGACTACCGAGGAACTTTTACGGGGATTTAAATTCTGAGATTTATTCACTAAATTCTAAAAATATGGATATTTTCCTTCTTGTTGTTGCCGTGTTGTGCCTCCTCATAGGTTTTGTAGGCTGTATTGCACCAGCCTTACCCGGTCCGCCTATTAGTTGGCTGGGCTTATTGTTGTTGAAATTCTCCAGCTTTGGCGCGGAGGTTTCGTGGGTTTGGATAGCGGTATTAGCGGCAGTTGTAATCGTGGTTACGGTACTCGATTATATTGTTCCCGTATGGGGGACAAAAAAATTCGGTGGAACAAAAGCAGGTTCCTGGGGCGCCGGTGTAGGAATACTTATTGGTATGTTTTTTGCTCCTTTGGGAATTATTATCGGTCCTTTTCTCGGAGCTTTCGCCTTCGAACTCCTTGCAGGAAAATCGAGTAAACATTCGTTGAAAGCTGCTTTCGGTGCATTTCTCGGCTTCCTGTTTGGTGTCGGGTTAAAACTTATTGCCTGCGCTTGGATAGCGGTGTATTTTTGTATACAACTGTTTTTTTGATTTGATTCGTAATCATAGAAAACCTCTCACTTTTTATAGTATAAACACAATGCTTGTGTAACATTGTTCTCTTAATATTAAGGAAACGAGCGAAACGGAGGGGTTTATTATATCTAAGCGGAAAGGAGATGTATAGAGAAATAATTACAGCGTGCTCCGTAAAACTTTGCGGAGCACGCTGTAGATTCTGCCAAGCAGAGAGATTTTGTTTATTTCACTGTAATCAATTTCCCTTTTGCATTAGCTGCCCGTAGCTCCTTTTTAGAAATTGTTACTGTTAAAATTCCATTGCTCACTTTTGCCTCAATCTTGTTTTTATCAATATTTTCGGGCAGCAAGAGCAATTGTTTAAATTGTGTGTGTGAAAATTCACGACGCAAATATTTGTCATTTTTCCCTTCTTCCTTTTTTCCCTCCTTTTCATCTTTCTTTTTTGCGCCTTTCTTTTTCTCGTCTTTCTCGTTTTTTTCTTCTTTCTTTTCGAACGAAATAACTAATTCGTTTTCATTTTCAATTTTCACAACAAAATCGTCTTTTGTCATGCCCGGTGCAGCAACTTCAATTTTGTATTCCTTGTCTGTTTCGATAATATTTACCGCCGGACCATGGAATAATGAAGTTTTTTGCAACCATTCGTTACCAAAAAAATCTTGAAAGATGCTTGGTAACCAGTTTTGATTTCGTTTAGTCGGTAACATGATAAGCCTCCTGTTTTTTTAGTTAAACAAAAATTAATTATAAAGTATGCAAATATACTGTAAATTTCATAAAATCATTTAAAATTGTAATAAAAATAAAAAATAATTAAAAAAGAGAACAGTGAATGCACAAACAATCTTCATTGTACAAAACACGATGTCTATGCAAGGGGAGAGTACTCCAAAGCAGAGGGCTTACATAAAAGAACCAACAATTTCATTAGGTAGCAGGCAATATATCGGATACGACATAATAGAGCTTAGATATTGTGTAAAACATTAAAAGATAAGGAGAAAATAATTAAAACCTCAAGTCTTGGTTTGCGGTACTACGGCATGTAGTTCGTAATGTGACGCAGGTAAAATCTATGCCTGAGATTTTCCTGAAAAAAGAATTCGTCATTATTCTCCTTGCTAACATAGCATAAGGGGAATAATGACGATTAGTTTTTCTTTGGCTAACGCCGCTTTTTCAATGCAGTTAATCTGAATCTATTTAAAACATATTGCGGAATTTTTGGGAAAAGTTCCGTTTAGCATTCTCGCTTGGTTTTACCTGGGCAGATTCGCCGAGTTTTTCCACCAGTTTTTTATCTTCTTTGCTCAGATTTTCGGGGATATATATTCCGATGTGTACCAGCAAATCGCCCGTTCCGTAGCTGTTGAGGCTTGGCAAGCCTTTGCCGCGCAGTCGGAGTACTTTTGCGGGTTGTGTGCCGGGTTCGATTTTCATTTTCACCTTGCCGTCTACCGTTGGAACTTCTACCGAACCGCCGAGAATTGCCGTTGGCACATCGATCAGGAGGTTGTATATCAGGTCATTTTCGTCGCGTATCAGCTCGGGATGCGGCTCTTCTTCAATCACCACGAGCAAGTCGCCGTTAATACCGCCCCGGCGCGCTGCGTTACCTTTTCCGCTTAAAGAAAGCTGCATGCCATCCATTACACCTGCGGGAATGTTGATGGAAATAATTTCCTCGTCGCGCACAATACCTTCGCCGTTACATTGGGCACATTTTTTGGTAATAATTTTACCTTCGCCCCCGCAAGTCGGGCATACGCTTTGCGTTTGCATTGACCCTAAAATGGTGCGTTGCATTTGTGTTACAAAACCTGTTCCGTGACAGGTAGTACAGGTGGCATAGGCATTTGGTTCGGCAGCACCTGTACCGCCGCACTGTTTGCACGAAACATATTTCTTTACCTTGATTTTCTTTTCCACACCGGTAGCAATTTCGGCAAGAGTAAGGCGTACTTTTACACGCAGGTCGGAGCCGCGATTTACGCGTTTCCCGCTGCTTCGCTGCCTGCTTCCGCCAAAGCCTTCGAAACCGCCGAAACTGAAATGTCCGCCAAAAATATCGCCGAAATGAGAGAAAATATCGTCCATATTTCCGCTCCATTGTGCGCCGCCACCGCCGCCGCTCATCCCCGCATGACCGAGCTGGTCGTAGCGTTGGCGTTTTTGCGGGTCGCTCAATATCTCATACGCCTCGGCAGCTTCCTTGAATTTCTCTTCGGCAGCTTTGTCGCCCGGATTTTTATCGGGGTGATATTGAATGGCTTTTTTACGGTACGCTTTTTTTATGTCGTCGGCAGAAGCTGTTTTGGCAACTTCGAGCACTTCATAGTAATCTCTTTTACTCATTTTTCGATTTGTTTAATCGTTTAACTGTTTAATTGTGTAATTCAAAGTATGGAACAAAGTGTAATGAGTAAAAAAAACCTTTTTACTTTTCTTTGATTCCCGAATCTCTGCATTTATTCGCCTACTACCACTTTGGCAAAACGAATTACCTTATCGTTGAGCGTGTAACCTTTTTGAACACAGTCTATTATCTTTCCTTTTTGCTCTTCGGTGGGTGCGGGAATGGTAGTGATTGCTTCGTGAAACTCGGTGTCGAAAGGCTGGTTGTCGGTATCGATGGCTTTCACACTGTTTTTGGCAAGAAAAGCTATGAACTTGTCGTAAATCAATTGCATGCCTTCGCGCACGGCGGTGATGTCGGTAGCAGTTTCGGCAGCTTGCAGTCCGCGTTCGAAGTCGTCCACCAAAGGCAAAATGCCCGACAATACGCCTTCGGAAGCCGATTTGAGCAGTTCTGCTTTTTCGCGCATGGTACGCTTGCGGTAGTTGTCAAACTCTGCCAGAGTGCGCAGATGCGTGTCGTTCAAGGCATTGAGTTTTTCTTCACACGAACTTGCAGGAGTTTCTTCTTCTTGTTCGACAGGAGTGTCGGTAACTTCGGCGTTTTCTTCCACCATGAGTTCTTCGTTGTTCAAAGTTTTTTTAGACATATTTTTTATTTAATCGTGTAATTGTTTCGTCATTATCTCC
Source organism: Prevotellaceae bacterium (assembly GCA_031271465.1). Classification (GTDB taxonomy): domain Bacteria; phylum Bacteroidota; class Bacteroidia; order Bacteroidales; family Paludibacteraceae; genus JAFGVL01. The sequence continues at coordinate 36,486 of JAISVR010000040.1, forward strand.
CGTTGGTCGCAGACTGCCGGTTGCGGGCTTGACCTGCAATCGCCTAATAGCGATTAATTATTCTTATGATAACGCGTCCAACGCGGTATGACGATGTGCTGATACTGCAATTTCTTTGCCAATCTTTATTTTGGCAGAAAAAAGAAGCGTGTCGGCTGTCTATTTGTCAGTTTTGTGTCAAAATTGGAGATAATTCAAGCAGACTCACCACCGCGTCTTTGTGCTGCAAGCCCAAGCCGCATTGCTCGGAAGCGGTGCGACAACCGCCCTTGCAAAGCTTCCATTCGTAACATGAAGCGTAAAACTCAGGTTGGGTTTCTGCCCACGATTGAGCGTAGTCGGAATACAGTATATCGGCAATAGGCGGTGGTGGGGTATCTTGTTTTTGTTTTTTGCCTTTTGGGTGTTTATGTGAAACGATGTATTAAATTAATTTTCCCACCAAAAAAATAAAATGTTTGTTAGTTCGGTTCTTTCTTTAGAAATCGAGCTAAGAATTTTTTATACCTTTGCGCCGATGGCAATGCAAAACTTTTGCCAAATCAGGGAAATCGATAAAAATTATAAACAGATGAAACACACAAAATTAGTTATCATTGTATCAATATTTCTATTATTATTATCGTCGTGTAAAACGCAGTTGAATACCACCAAACTTACCGAATCTTATTTGCCGTTGGAAGTTGACCACAAGCTTTCAACCATGGCTGTAACGGTCGATTTGGATATTCCGGAGCTCGAAAAAACAGTTAATAACAATCTGAAGGGCATATTGTATGAAGACAGTAAGTTTGAGGACGATAACCTGATGATGAAAGTAACAAAAACAAAGGATTTCAAATTTGCGGTACATGGAAGCGTTATTACTTGCGATTTGCCGGTAAGCATTTGGGTAAAAACCGGATATAAAAAAGATTTGTTAATCACTACCGCCGAAGCCTATTATGAAGCAACGGGTACTTTAAATGTCAATGTGAGTATCGATTTTTCGATACAGAAAGATTGGAGCGTAAAAACAAGAACTACTATCAATAAACATACCTGGATAAAAGCTCCGACAATTAAAACCTCTGTGGTCGATATTCCCGTAACTACACTGGCTGACATTGCTATTAAAGCATTGAAAGCCAAAATGACTGCCGCTGTAGATAATGCTATTGCCGAAGATACTTATCTGCGCGAAACGATGCTTCAAACATGGAAAGATTTTCAGGCTCCTTTTTTGGTAGATAAAGATTATGACCTTTGGCTGAAAATTACTCCGCAAAGTATTTTTTCTACTCCGATTGCCGGAACCGGTAATAATTTGTTGCTCAATTTAGGTCTTACAGGAATCATTGAAACAAACATGGGAAACAATTATTTCCCCCCAACTACTCCTGTTGCTTTGCCCGAGTATAAAGTAGTTAAAACCATGAAACCCGATTTTTCAATCCATTCGAACATTACAGTTTCGTATCACAAAATGGAAGAAATTGCCAATACTATGATGGTAGGGCAGGAATTTAGTCAAGGTAAAAAAAAGATAAAAATAGAAGGCATACATATTTACGGACAGGACGATTTGCTGGTAGCGCAGGTGGCTATTTCCGGCTCGGTAAACGGCAGCATTTTTTGCACCGGTAAACCAACTTTCGATAATGCTACGCAAAGCATAAAAATAAGCCATTTCGATTTTGCCGTGGATACAAAAAGTGTGTTGTTAAAATCGGCAAACTGGCTGATGCACAAAAGTTTTCTGAAACTGATTGAACCCATGCTTACCATTTCGATGAAAGCAGAAATAGCGGATATGCTCAATACGGCAAATAGCACATTGAAAAACTATGAAATACAAAAAGGAATTACATTGAACGGCAGTTTGCAGAATGTATTAATTCATGAAATCAGTGTTACCCGGGCAGGTTTGGTGGTAGGCGGAAATACAAACGGCAATTTAAAGGTCAATGTCGGGGATTTGTACTAAGGCTTTTAATTTGCTGTTATCCGAGTTCTACGCCAAGCAGGGAGCTTCTAACAGTAGAAAAGAATGGAAAAAAAATAACAATCATCTATTATTGCTTAATAAATTAAAATTATCTTTGTCGGAAAATTAAAATTTTAATACTTATGAAAACAAGTCAGAAATTTTTTGCAGAATTACTGGGCACTTTTATTTTGGTGCTCGGAGGTTGCGGTACGGCGGTGTTTGCATCGTCCGCAGATTTTGTCGGTATTTTGGGCGTAGCCCTGGCATTCGGGTTAACCATTGTAGCGGCAGCGTATGCTATCGGTCATGTATCGGGAGCGCATTTGAATCCGGCAGTATCGCTCGGATTATGGGCTGGCGGTCGTTTGCCGGGTAAAGACCTTTTACCTTATATCGTGGCGCAACTTGTAGGCGCAACTATTGCAGCAGCAGTACTTTTTATCATTGTGAGCCAAAAAGCCGGTTTCGACGGAGTAGGCGGTTTTGCTGCCAACGGTTATGGCGAACATTCGCCCGGCGGCTATGGACTTTGTGCTGCTCTGATTGCCGAATTTATCCTCACCTTTGTGTTCCTGCTTGTTATTTTGGGTGTTACAGACAAATCGGCTCCTGCCGGTTTTGCGGGTTTGGCTATCGGTCTTACACTGGCGTTAATTCATCTTATCTCCATTCCAATTACCAACACTTCGGTAAATCCTGCGCGCTCTATCAGTCAAGCTTTGTTTGCCGATTGCTGGGCAATGAGCCAACTTTGGGTGTTTATTCTCGCGCCGGTTGCCGGAGCTCTCGTAGCAGGCGTAACTTATAAAAAGCTGTTTGCAGCAAAATAGCGTAATGAGCTGATAGTAATTAGCAAATGCTAAAAAACGGTATTGCATTGAATTTTGCGCTACCGTTTTTATTTTTTTCAACAAACAAAATCTCCTTTTACCTTATCTTTTCAAAAAAAGAACTATTTTTGCGCTTCATCTTAAAAAACTTTCATTTCAAATTTTTGTGTTATGACCTCACTTGAACAAGACAAGGACTCTGTTGCGGTAACTACCGATGAAACTCCAGTAACAGCCGAAACGGCAACCGCTACCGAAAATTCCATTGTTGAACCCGAAACTCCGGAAGCAGAAGCTCCTGTAGCAGAAACACAGCCCGAAGCACAAATAGAACAACCAACGGAGCAACCGAATTGGAACAATTTGACACAAGCCGAATTGGTTGATAAGTTGCGGGAAATAATCGGGAAAGACGATGATGTGAACCGCAAAGCGGAAGTGGATTTGATAAAACAACTTTTTTACAAAAAACAAAAAGTCGAGAAAGAAACTGTATCGTCTGAAAATGAAGATGCCGCTGAAGCACCACAAGCAGATGGCGAAGATGTATATGAAACCGAGTTGAAAGCTTTGTTGAACGATTACAAAGAAAAGCGAAATAAAATAATTGCCGAGAATGAGGCTCAAAAAGCAAAAAATCTGCAAATCCGCGAAGCGATTATTGATAAGTTGAAATCGTTTATCGACCAACCCGACAGCATACATGTGCATTTTTCGGAAGTAAAGCAGTTGCAACAGGAATGGCGCGAAACAGGTGCCGTGCCTGCCGATAAAGCTGCCGCGCTCAATAAGGAATATATTCTTTGTGTAGAGAATTTCTACGACTTGTTGAAAATGAACAATGAGTTGCGCGACTACGATTTCAAGAAAAATTTGGAAATGAAAACCGCTTTTTGTGAAGCCGCCGAAAAACTCAACGACGAAGAGAATATTGTTTCGGCTTTCCATAACTTGCAACAGTTGCACGAAAAATGGCAACAGACAGGTCCGGTAGCAAAAGAATTGCGCGAGCAACTTTGGCAGCGTTTCAAAGCCGCTTCGACCAATATCAATAAAAAATATCAGGCTTATTTTGAGGAACTTAAACAGCAGGAAGAAGCAAACCTGCAACAAAAAATACAAATTTGTGAAGCTCTCGAAAATATCAATCTTGAGGCTTTGAAAACTTTTAAAGATTGGGAAAATGCTACCGAAGAGGTAATTAAATTGCAAAAAGAGTGGAAAACTATCGGTTTTGCAACGCGCAAAATGAATGTAAAAATCTACGAACGATATCGAACGGTTTGCGACAAGTTTTTCTCTGCAAAAAGTGCATTTTACAAAGAGATAAAAGATGAATTTGCAACTAATTTGGAAAAGAAAAAAGCGTTGATAGCCAAAGCCGAAAGCTTGAAAGACAGCACGGAATGGAAAGAGGCTACGCAACAATTTGTAGAGTTGCAAAAAGAATGGAAATCTATCGGGGCAGTGCCACGCAAATTGTCGGATGTTGTTTGGAAACAGTTTGTATCGGCGTGCGATTATTTTTTCGAACAAAAAGAAAAAGTATTTGCTTCGCAAAAATCAGTAGAAAAAGTAAACCTGGATAAAAAGCTTGCCATTATAGAAAAAATAGAAAACTTTGCAAGTCAGGAAACAGGCGATGCCGTAGCTTTATTGAAAGGATTGATTGCCGAATTTAACGGCATAGGTCATGTTCCTTTCAAGGAAAAAGATAAGGTGTATAAACGCTTCCGTGCGGCTTGCGATAAGCAGTTCGATGCGTTGAATGTTGAGGCAAACAACCGTCGTATTGATATGTTTGCCGAGAATATAGAAAATATGGCGAGTAAGGATAAACACAGACTTTTCCGCGAACGCGAAAAACTGCTTAAACAGTTTGAACGCTTGAAATCGGAAATTCTTACCTGCGAAAATAATATCGGTTTCTTCTCTTCGAAGAACTCCAAAAAACCTAATCCGATGATACTCGAAATGCAGCGAAACATCGAAAAGTTGAAAACCGAAAAAGAATTGATGTTAAAGAAAATACAACTTATCGAAACGCAGTTGGCGTAGATTCGTTGAAAAAATTAAGGGGAAAAGAGACTGTCTAAAAAGTTCTTTTAAGCATATTGTCATTGCGGGCTTGACCCGCAATCTCCTGTAAATCAACAGGGAGTTTTTATGCGATTCCGTGTCAAACACGGAATTGAAAATCACGACTAACAGGAGTAATGACGAAACTTTTTAGACAGCCTCTTTTTTATTTGCAAAAACTTGTGTTTGCGCTATTTCGATTTTTGTGTTCTGAAAAAATTATTTCTTACCAAAAATGGAGAAGTGTATATAGCGTTTCGGATTGTTTTTCAAGTCGGACAGCAAACTGTCGGCACTGAGAGTAGTTTGATTCAGGTTGTTGTAGAGCTGACGGTCGTTGATAAGTAAGCCGAGCGAACCTTCACCCGAATTTATTTTTTGCGTAACGCTTTGCAACTCATTCATCGTTTGATCTATTTTTGTTGCAGTGCCGGCAAAATCTACTTTACTTACATTTTCGCTTATTACAGTCAAATTGCCGGTTATTTGGTTTACATTACCTACAATTCCGGGCACATCGTGTTGCATAAGCTGGCTCAATTCGTCGGACGATTTTTCAAAATTGGCTGTAGCATGTTCAATATTTTGCATACTGTTTTGCAAGTTTTTTCCCTCAACGATAGCGCGTAACGAATTGATAAGCGTATCGCCCGAAGCAAGCATGTAGTCTATTTTGGGCAACAAGCGGTTGGATATCTGTGTAACCATATCTATTTCTTCGGATGAAGCAAGCATATCGCCTACCGCAAGATATTGTCCGGTGAATTCTCCGCAAAGCAGGTTGATGGCTTTTCCGCCAACTAAACCGTCGTCGAAAAGCTGTGCACGGGTTCCTACCGGCAGGCGAATGTCCTTTGCAATGTCGAGAGTAACAATAAATGCTCTCTGTTGCGAGAAATCGTATTCAATTTTAGATACTTGTCCAACTTTTAAGCCGCGAATAAATACGGGAGCGTTTTCGGTAAGTCCGTCCAACTCACTGTATGGAGCTTGGTAGTAATTGGTCGGGTTGAAAAGGTTTATTCCTTTGAGGAAATTGAAGCCGAAATATAAAATTAATCCGGATACGGCTACTAATAATCCGATTTTTACTTCGCGGGTGAATATTTTTTTCATGGAGTTATTAAAATTTATTATGTAAAAAGTGTAATAAGTAAGGTGTAAAAAATCATTTTGTATTATTCCAAACTTGTAGATCCATTGTTTACTTCATTGTTGCCTTTACTGCATCTGTTACGGGTATTTTTTTACCGTTGCGGAAAGCGACAATGAGTGCGTCGGGAAATTTGTCGATTAGCTGTTTGCGTAAACGCTGAATAATAAAATAGTCGGCACTTTCGCCATGTGTATATTTATAAAGTTCTCCCTCGACAAAATAATCGACTTTTAAGCCTTTGAATTCGGGACTTGTGGCAGGTAATTTTTTGCTCAATGCCATGATTTGCAACTTGAATATAATTTTGTCTTTTTGGGCTGTGGCTTTCCTCGATTCGGTGGGAGAGGGGTTTAGTTTTTCTGCTGAAGATGAAACCGGTTCGGTTTTCAGTTCTGATTTTTTGCGTTCGATAACTTCAGAAAGCGAATCTATTTTTTCTTGCACAGCAACGAGCCGCTCGTCGTGGCTACGCTTAGGTGTGGATAGCGTGTCAGCTTTGTTGTTTTCGTTTTTGGAGTTTTCGAAAGCATCGGCAGTAACATAATTTTGTTTGCCCGATTTTCGTAAATGTTCGTTTTTAAATTTCACCAATGCGTTGTATAAGGCATTAGCGAGGGCTTTCTGTCCTTCGTCGGTATTGAGGTATCGCTCTTCGTCGCGGTTAGAAATATAGCCTAATTCAACAAGCACGCTCGGCATGGCTGTTTTGTGGAGCACCCAAAATCCTGCCTGACGCACGCTTCGGTCTTTACGATTGGCAGCTACGAAGTTTTTTTGAATGTCTTGAGCTATTTCTACACTCTTTCCTTGAAATGTGTTTTGAATACATTCAAACATGATGTACGAATCGTCGGAGCGCGGATTAAAGCCTTCATATTTTTGCTTGTAATCGTCTTCAAGCAGTATTACGGAGTTTTCGCGCATGGCGACTTCGAGGTTCGATTTAGCCTTGGTAACCCCGAGTGTGTAGGTTTCGGTTCCGTTTGCTTCGGGGCTGTTGTTGGCATTGGTATGTACGCTGACGAAGAGGTCGGCATGAGCTTTGTTTGCTATATCGGCTCGTTCCTGCAGGGTGAGGTAGCGGTCGGTTTTGCGGGTGTAAACTACGCGCATGTCTTTTTGGTTTTCTTCTATCAATTGCCCCACGGCAAGCACTATGGCGAGGTTGATTTTTTTCTCTTGCGAGAATGCGCCGACAGCTCCCGGGTCGTGTCCGCCGTGCCCGGCGTCGAGTACTACTACAAATGGTGCACTTTCGGCTGCTTGGGCGATGCTTGTTCCGGTAAGCAAGGTGTAAGACAGGCAAGTGAGGAAAGCTATGGTTATGGTCTTTATTTGATTCATGCTGGATAATCGTTTTCTGTTTTTCTGCCGACAAAAATAGTTAATATCTTCCAAATCAACATCTCTTGGTTAAAGAAATATTGATTTAAGAGGGGTTTATTTTTTAAAATAAATAACACAAGTAACTAATATATGATTTATAATGCTGTTAGGCATTCTCCGTAGAGAACGACTCGGGCAAGTTTTTATGCAGCACTCTTCGCTGGAGGTGCAGCAGGTGTTGCCGGAAGTACAACAGGCTTCGCTGGAGGTGCAGCAAGTGTTGCTGAAGATGCAGCAACACTTGCTGTTGGTACAGCAGCCTTTGCTGGTGATTTTTCTCTTATTTTACCGGTTTAATAATCTTCAATGCGATTAGCCGAGTCGTGTGCTGTGCCGGTTTTTCAATATTTTCGACTTTACTTAACTCTTATTTTTTTAGTTTTATTGAGTAGCAATTATATAAATAATTCAGCTTGCTATTTACAAAAACAGTCTCTGTCATGTCGATCAAAGTTTGTAGTTCTATCTAACAACTTGAATTAATTATTTAGCAGCATGCTCGTTTTCTCGCATAGATTTGATTACCTTTGCAGGCTTTTGTTTAGTTGGAAACGAAAAAGCAATGAATGCAAGTGCGGAACTATCGTATAAATGTCCTCAGAGAGAGAGTTGCACAAGAAACAGATTATAGATGAAGGAAGAAAACCGACAATGAATTGTTTGTTACGAAAATATGCATGGATGACAGTGCTTTGCTTCTGCTTTGCTGTGTCTGTATCGGCACAGGAAATAGCGGTTCCGGACAGTGTGCCTGCATCTGTTTCGGCTGAGCAGCACGCGGACAGTGTTGCTGCGGACAGTCTTGTTTCTCCTTCTAAAAAGAAAACGAAAATTGAAAGTCCTATTGCATATTCTTCGACGGATTCGATTGTGCTTTCGATGAGCGGAAATGCTTATCTCTACGGTGAGAGCAAGATAAAATATGGCGAGATTGATCTTGCGGCGAATTATATTCATTTGAATACCGACAGTTCGATTGTTACTGCGCGCGGAGCTTTGGATGAAGATAGTGTGCTGGTGGGCACGCCTGTGTTGACTGACAACGGGGAGGAGTATAATGCTACGAGGCTTCGTTATAATTTTTCGACTAAAAAGGGTTTTATCAATCACGGGGTGGTACAGCAGGGCGATGGTTTTATTATCGGCGAACGCATTAAGAAAATCGATGATGAATATCTTTGCATGAAGGACGGAAAATATACTACTTGCGACCATCACGATCATCCGCATTTTTACCTCAATTTGACGAAGGCTAAGATAAAGCAAAAAAAATGGGTGGTAACGGGTCCTGCCTACTTAGTATTGCTTGATGTGCCACTTCCGCTGGCGTTACCTTTCGGATATTTTCCTTTTTCCAAATCGTATTCGTCGGGGGTGATTATGCCGGGCTACGGAGATGATTTTAACCGCGGGTATTATCTTTACAACGGTGGTTATTATTTTGCGTTTAACGATTATGTTGATTTGGCTCTTACGGGCGATATTTATACGAAAGGTACTTGGGCAGTGAATGCAGCATCGTCGTACCGGAAGCGCTATCGTTACAGCGGAAATGCAAATTTCAGCTATCGCGAAGATGTTACGGGGATGAGGGAATTGCCGGACACTTACATGAAAATGAAGAATATGTCTATTCTTTGGACTCATACGCAAGACCCAAAAGCAAGTCCGAATTCGACTTTTTCGGCGAGTGTGAATTTTTCGAGCAGCGGATACGACCGCAGCAATGTTGATAATTACTACAATCCGGCGTTACTGTCGCAGGATACAAAATATTCGAGTATTTCTTATGGGCGTAGTTTCCCAAATACGCCGTTTAGCTTTACAGCGGGCTTGGCTGCAAGCCAATCGACCCGCGATTCGATGGTTTATCTTCAAACGCCTGACTTGACTTTTACCATGAGTCGCGTGTATCCTTTTAAACGAAAAAATGCTATTGGTAAGGCGCGGTGGTACGAAAAAATCTATATGTCGTACAACGGAAGCTTGAGTAACAGCATTAACACGAAGGAACGCTTGCTGGCGGAGTCGTCGTTTACTAACGACTGGAAAAACGGTATGCGGCACTCGCTGCCTATCGGGGCTTCGTTTAATGTGCTGAAGTATGTGTCTATTACGCCTACGGTAAATTACAACGAGCGTTGGTACCTGCAAAAGCAGGAGCAGAATTGGGATGCTGCTAACCGCCAAATGATGAACGATACGACAAATGGTTTTTACCGTGTGTACGATTTTTCGACCGGTATCAGTGCTTCGACCAAGGTGTATGGTTTTTTTACTCCTTCGAAGAAAATTTTCGGCGATAAGGTAGATCGTTTGCGGCATGTGATTACGCCTACGGTGTCGTATAGTTTTCGTCCCGATTTTTCAGATCCTATGTGGGGCAGTTGGAAAAGCTATAATGATTCTACGGGTGCGGAGGTTCGCTACTCGCCTTTTGCAGGCGGGATATATGGCACGAGTACGGCGGGGAAATCGAGCAGCATCAGTTTTTCGCTTGCCAATAATCTGGAGATGAAATGGAAGCAGGAGAATGATAGTACAGGCGAAGCGGAATATAAAACGGTGAGCTTAATTGATAATTTCAGTTTTAACAACAGCTATAATTTTGCTGCGGACTCGATGAACTGGGGTAATTTTACTGCAAACTTGCGCTTGAAATTTTCTCAAAGTTATTCGCTTAACTTGAGCGGTCAGTTTGAGACTTATCTTTACGGGCTTAACTCGGCAGGCTATCCGGTGCGCATTAATACTCCGCGCTGGGAGGTGGGTAAATTGCCGCGACTGATAAATACTTCGACTTCGTTTAGCTACTCGATAAGTAACGAAACATTTAAGAAGAAAAAAGATAAAACAGAGAACGAAACTCAGCAGGTGAACGACTCGACCAAGCAAGAGCCGAAACCGCAGCTTGCGGATGAGGACGGCTATCAGCAATACCGGTTACCGTGGAGTTTGTCGTTCGACTACTCGGTGAATTACGGTAATACTTCCGAATTTGATAAGAATATTATGGAGTATAAGCGCAGGTTGACTCACAATATTGGTATGCGTGGTAACTTGAGCCTGACTTCGAAATGGAATTTTACTTTCAGCGCGTCGTACGATTTTCAGGCAAAGGAGATTACTTACTCGAGCCTTGGCATTTCGCGCAACTTACACTGCTGGACAATGACCGCTAATGTAGTGCCTTTTGGTCCGTATCAGAGCTACAACTTCCTTATTCAGGTTTCGTCGAGTTTGCTTGCCGATTTGAAGTACGAAAAGCGCAGCGACTACAGCCCGACTACAAATTGGTATTAAAGCAAGCTAATAGCTAATAGTGAGTAGCTAATGGTTGAACACAGCTTATACACCTATTATATTATTTCGAAAATTATTCTGCTTGTTTCTTGCGGACAAAGTTCGGCAAACAAGACAATAAATTATACCGGGTTAAATAAACAATAAGAAAATACTCCTTACTTAATTTTCTCAATATCGTACGGCGTTTCCTGATATACAAAATAGTTCAGCCAGTTGGTAAACAATAAGTTGGCATGACTTCGCCAGCGTACAACAGGGGCTTGCGTGGGGTCGTTGTTGCGATAGTAGTTACGCGGAATTTCGATTGGCAAGTTTTTTGCCAAATCGCGGCGATACTCAATATCGAGCGTATACGGCGAATATTCGGCATGACCGGTAACAAAAAATTCACGCCCGCCGCGCGCCACCACCATATATACACCTGCTTCGGGCGATTCGGAAAGAACGGTGAGTTCCGGCACACGGTCGATATCCTCGCGGTGTACTTCAGTATACCGACTGTGCGGCGCGTAAAACACATCGTCGAAACCCCGGAAAATCGGGTGTAAAGGTTCGGCAATCGAATGTTCGAACACGCCAAACATTTTTTTATCCAACAAATATTTCGGCACACCGTAGTAATGATACATTGCCGCTTGTGCTCCCCAGCAAATAAAAAGCGAAGAGGTAACATTCGTTCGTGCCCAATCGAACACTTCTTTTAGTTCGTCCCAATAAGTAACTTCCTCGTATTCAAATCGTTCAATAGGTGCTCCGGTAACAATCAGTCCGTCGAATTTATGCTTTTTTATTTCCGAAAAATCGGTATAAAACGCCACCATGTGGTCAATAGGCGTATTTTTGGAAACATGGCTTCGCAGCTTGATAAACTCCAGTTCCACTTGCAAAGGAGTGTTCGACAACACGCGAATCAAGTCGGTTTCGGTGTCGATTTTTATCGGCATCAGGTTGAGGAAAGCTATTTTGAGCGGACGGATATCTTGCGCCGAAGCGTGAGTGCTATCCATCACAAAAATATTTTCCTCTTTGAGCAATTCAATGGCAGGCAATTTATCGGGAATGTTCAACGGCATATCGTTTCTCCTTTTTTTGATGTTTTCTTGAAAAAAAACTGCTCACCGCAATAACCCGGGAGCAGCTTTCCAACCAAACTATATAACAATGAAAAAAAAAATCTTTTATCCTAAATAGCTTTTCAATAATTTGCTGCGTGAGTTGGCGCGCAAACGGCGGATGGCTTTTTCCTTGATTTGACGCACCCGTTCGCGAGTTAATCCGAAACGGTCGCCAATTTCTTCAAGCGTCATTTCCTGACTGCCAATGCCGAAAAACATTTTGATAATATCGCTTTCGCGCTCGGTGAGCGTAGACAGCGAACGGTCTATTTCGCGTGCCAGCGACTCGTTTATCAACACTCGGTCGGCGTTTGGCGAATCGTCGTTTACCAACACATCGAGCAAACTGTTGTCCTCGCCTTCAACAAAAGGCGCATCGACCGAAATATGTCGTCCCGATACTTTAAGTGTGTCGGCAATTTTTTCTACGGGAATTTCCAGTTCGTCTGCCAATTCTTCGGGCGACGGACGGCGTTCGTTTTCCTGCTCGAACTTCGAAAATGCCTTGTTGATTTTGTTCAACGAACCTACCTGATTGAGCGGAAGACGCACAATACGCGATTGTTCTGCCAATGCCTGTAAAATGCTTTGACGAATCCACCACACGGCGTAGGAAATAAACTTAAATCCGCGCGTTTCGTCGAATTTTTCGGCGGCTTTTATCAGTCCGAGATTGCCTTCATTAATCAAATCGGGCAAACTAAGCCCTTGATTTTGATACTGTTTTGCAACAGATACCACAAAACGAAGATTGGCGCGCGTGAGTTTTTCGAGCGCAAGTCTATCGCCTTTTTTTATCCGCTGAGCCAATTCTACTTCTTCCTCTACCGTGATAAGGTCTTCGCGCCCTATCTCCTGCAAGTATTTGTCGAGCGAAGCACTTTCGCGATTCGTAATCGACTTGGTAATTTTTAGCTGTCTCATCTGATTCTTGAATTTTTAAGCTTGCAAAGTTAGTATTTAATCTCTCAAAACAAATATAAAATATGAAAAACTTTTTAACACACTGATACTGCAATTTTCGTACCAAAATTTTCATATCTTTGTCGCCGTGCAGTAAGCCGGTTTGTCGCTGTTTCGTTTGTGCGAAGCAGAGGAAAGTCCGGGCAACGCAGAGCAGCATCCTTCCTAACGGGAAGTCATTCGCGAGGGTGAAGTAGCGTAACAGAAAATAACCGCAGAGCCCCTCTTAATTCTCCCTTCGGGGGAGTTCCCCTCTCCTTTGGAGAGGGGCTGGAGGTGAGGCTTTGTAAGGGTGAAAAGGTGAGGTAAGAGCTTACCGGAAATTAGTGGTGACACAGTTTGCCGTACGCCTGATGCGTTGCAAGATCGTGTATATCGGCGCATTGTAGGGTTGCTCGCCCGATGTCGAGGGGTAGATTGCTGGAGGCAACCGGCAACGGTTGTTCGAGATAAATGACAAACGGTTCGATTGATTTTTCAACGAATTACAGAACCCGGCTTATAGGCTTGCTGCACATTTTTTTAAGATTCAATGCCAAGTAGGGCACAAGTTGCAAACTTGCGCCAAATGGGGGAAATAGGTATAAATATAACAATTGGAAATTTAAGCTATGCAACTATTAATACACCACCCAAATTAGATGATGAACCAGATACTAACAATCCAACCCAACAGAAAGTTCAAAATCCAACAACCAAACAGAGTAATCATACGCAAACAGATAAACGATATAAAGAAAGAACTATTGCTGGTGGCTCAAAAATGACTGCACCTGTTGCAAAAGGAATGTTGGCTCTTGATGCAATAAATACTGTGTTACAATATGCACCTGGTTTTTTTGCAAAATATGAAGAGTATAAAATAGAAAAACATCATCAAATTTTAGATAAAGCAATTAATGATGTAAATGTTGGAATTTCTCAAGGTTTAGTCCCTAAAAAATATCTAAATGATAAAGATTTATCTTCAATTCTGAATGTAGTATTACAAGGAGAAAGCAAGTCCACAAACAAGGAATTATACAATGTAGGTATGAATATTTATAACACTATTTCAAAACCCAATCAAGATAAAGAAAAATGATACAATCACTTGCTAAATTGATTATTTTAGTTGTGTTATGCTTGCTTTATTCTTGTTCTTCGGGGGTAAAAGACATTGTTAAAGGTTTTTGGACTATTAATTTTATGGAATATAGTCAAAATCAGGAGATACTTTATGAATTTGGTACAAATATATTAATCTTCAAGAAGAAGAATGAATGTACAATACCTGCATACAGAGAAGATTATCGAAATCCCTCAAACAGACAAGGTATATGGAAAATAACACAACAAGGGGAACAATATTTCCTAACAATAAATACAGAAAATGAAATTTTTGCGGGCACTCATAAGATATGTTTCAAAAAAGATTATCAAAAGAAATTGATTAAAATGATAATCCAATCCGATTATCTTTATATAGAAAGCAGTAAATTTATGTTTAACTTTGATAGAGATAATAAAATAATAGATAATTATTTATGTTGGTAATTTGGTAGTGTACGATTTGTCTCCATTAGCGAATTCTATGATTAAACCAACAAATTTTAGTTAAATATTTATGGCACGATGCTGAAAATTTCTTTTAGCATCGTTTTCTTCTTTCAAGCGACTTTTTCCAACAGATTCACATA
>JAISVR010000035.1 GCA_031271465.1 Prevotellaceae bacterium
ATTAGTAGATTCCTATCCGGCAGTTCGGTATAGTATTGCGCTACCCGGATGCCCGATTTGTCGAGTTCTAACAGTTCGATTTGTTCACTGCCTCCTTCGGCACACAGGATCAGTCCCAGTGGCGACTCCTCGCTGGGTTGACGCTCGTATTTGTTCAACCAATTGAGATACAGTTCCATTTGCCCTTTGTAGGCGGCTTTGAATCGACCCAGTTTCAGGTCGATAGCTACGAGCCGGTGCAGTTTCCGGTGGTAAAAGAGCATATCGAGGTAAAAATCCTCGCCGTCTATGATCATCCGCTTTTGCCGCTCGACGAATGAAAAGCCGCTGCCCAACTCCAAGATAAAATGCTCCAACTCGTTGATTAACACGTCTTCGAGCGATTTTTCGCTGTACGCGCCCCTCAAACCCGTGAAGTCGAGGAAGTAGGGAGATTTGAACACCAGATCGGGACTTAGGATGTTGTCGCGTTTGAGTTTCACAAGTTCAGCCTTGATTGTTTCTTCGGGCTTAGTGCTGATGGCCGTGCGCTCGAAAAGCATCCCGTCGATCTTCTCACGCATAATATCGCGCGTCCAACCTTCATAAGCCGCCATTGTCAAGTAAAATTCCTTTTGCAAATCGTCTTTGAGCGGCAATATCTCCATAAAATGAGACCAACTCAATTGTGTCGCGAGCCGCGACACAATCTCGAAGTCCGATATTTGCTCGGCGAATTGCATCATTCTGTGGATATTACGCGACGTGTAGCTACTTCCGTACTCGTTCTGTAATTGTGTCGCGAGCCGCGACACAATTTGTTGCCCGTAGTCAGCTCGCTTATTTCCAAGCACTTCGGTATTGATACGATGTCCGATATTCCAGTACAACAGGGTGGTTTCTATGTTGGCAGTCGAGGCAACACGAATCCGGGCGTTGTTTATCAGCGTGCGAATATCGTCCAACAATTGCGACGGGACAGTTATTTCGAGTTCTTTCATAGTGCGGCGTTTTTGCAAAGGTAATACCTTTGTGTCCGCTGATAAATAATCTGTACCTTTACGGGGTACTTCCCATCCGCTTTCGGGCGGCGGGTGTCGAGGGAGGTCAGGATAGAGACCGCATCTTTGGAATACTTAAACATGGCAGGATTTGCATACGATTTGCATACAAATATAGGCAATGTTTCCAAAATACCAAAATCAGCCAAATTAAATTATCGAGCATAAAACACTAATTTACAACAATTTTAGAAGATAAATCGAAAGAAATAGAA
Source organism: Prevotellaceae bacterium (assembly GCA_031271465.1). Classification (GTDB taxonomy): domain Bacteria; phylum Bacteroidota; class Bacteroidia; order Bacteroidales; family Paludibacteraceae; genus JAFGVL01. The sequence continues at coordinate 1,256 of JAISVR010000035.1, forward strand.
ATGGATGAAAAATTGAAAATTCAGCTTCCCAAGCTGAGGGTCGCGGGTTCGAGTCCCGTTTTCCGCTCACTTTTCATTTATTAATCTTATGGCAAAAGAACTCACTTCCCGCAGCGAAAACTATTCGCAATGGTACAACGATTTGGTAATTAAGGCAGATTTGGCAGAAAATTCCGCCGTGCGCGGTTGCATGGTAATCAAACCCTACGGCTACGCCATTTGGGAAAAAATGCAAGCCGAACTCGACCGCATGTTTAAAGAAACAGGGCATGTAAATGCCTATTTCCCGCTCTTTATCCCCAAATCGTATCTCAGCCGCGAGGCAGACCATGTGGAAGGCTTTGCCAAAGAATGCGCGGTGGTTACACACTATCGCCTCAAAAACAGTCCCGACGGCAAAGGTGTTATTGTAGACCCCGAAGCGCGCCTGGAAGAAGAACTTATCGTACGCCCGACTTCCGAAACCATTATTTGGAGCACTTATAAAAACTGGATACAAAGCTACCGCGACCTGCCTATTCTGTGCAACCAGTGGGCAAATGTGGTGCGTTGGGAAATGCGTACGCGGCTCTTCCTTCGTACCGCCGAATTTCTTTGGCAGGAAGGACACACCGCCCACGCCACCGAAACCGAAGCGATAGAAGAATCGCGCAGAATGCTTGATGTATACGCCGATTTTGCCGAAAATTTCATGGCAGTACCCGTAGTCAAGGGTGTAAAATCTGCCAGCGAACGCTTTGCCGGTGCTCTCGAAACATTTTGCATCGAAGCGTTGATGCAAGACGGAAAAGCCTTGCAGGCAGGTACTTCGCATTTCCTTGGGCAAAATTTCGCCAAAGCTTTCGATGTCCGCTTTGCTACCAAAGAAGGCAAGGAAGACTTCGTGTGGGCAACTTCGTGGGGCGTTTCCACCCGGTTGATGGGCGCGCTTATCATGACGCATTCGGACGACAACGGCTTGGTGCTTCCTCCAAATCTCGCTCCTTATCAGGTGGTTATTGTGCCTATTTACAAAGGCGATGAACAACTGGCGCAGATCTCCGAAAAAGCGCGGGAATTGATGGCAAGGCTCAAAGCTCTTGGCATCAGTGTGAAATACGACGACAACGACACTAAAAAGCCCGGCTGGAAATTTGCCGAATACGAACTGAAAGGCGTACCCGTGCGTCTTGCAATCGGTGCGCGCGATTTGGAAAACGGCACCGTGGAAATTGCCCGCCGCGATACGCTTGCAAAAGAAACCGTTTCTATCGATGGGGTAGAAAATTATATTAAAAAATTACTGGAGGACATACAAACAACTATTTACCAAAAAGCTGCCGATTACCGAGCTTCCGTTACCCGCAATATAGATTCGTACGACGAATTCAAGGTAGAAATCGAAAAAGGCGGTTTCTTGCTCTGCCATTGGGACGGAACGCCCGAAACCGAAGAGAAAATCAAGGAAGAAACCAAGGCTACAATCCGCTGCATTCCGTTTGACGGCGACCACACACCCGGCTTGTGTATGGTAACCGGCAGACCTTCGGCACAACGCGTGGTATTTGCGCGTGCATATTAAAACAAGATGAATCACAATTAAATAAATAAATAAAATGAAAATTTCTGACAACAAAATGGTATCGGTCGTTTACGACCTTTTTGTGCCTGCCGTAGAAGGCGGCAAACCCGAACTTATGGAAAGCGCAACTGCCGAAAACCCTCTGATTTTCCTCTCCGGTGTAGGCATGATGTTACCCATGTTTGAAAAACAGCTTACAGGTTTATCTGCAGGCGACAAGTTTGAATTCACCCTATCAAGCGAAGATGCTTACGGCGAACGCAGTGAAGACAATGTGATTGAATTGCCTAAAAATATCTTTGAGATTGACGGTAAATTTGATGACGAAACTATTTTTGCAGGCAACATCGTGCCCCTAATGTCGTCCGAAGGAGAACGCTTCAACGCCGAAGTAGTTAAAGTGGGCGACAACACCGTTACGGTCGACTTAAATCACCCGCTGGCAGGCGAAAATCTCTTATTCAAAGGCGAAGTGCTATCGGTACACGAACCCACCGAAGAAGAAATAAAAGCATTCATGGGCGGAGGTTGCGGCTGTGGTTGCAGCGATTGCGGCGACGAACAAAAATCACAGTGCGGTTGTGGCGATAATTAAGTAACAAGCTATTAGTGATGAGCTAATAGCTATCAGTAATGAGTAAAAAATGCGAAAACTATTAGCAATCAGCTATTAGCCATTAGCTCTTAACTATTAGCTAATGAATACTTTTGGCAAAATATTTCGTTTAACCTCCTTTGGCGAATCGCACGGAAAAGCCATTGGCGGCGTTATCGACGGTTGCCCGTCGGGTATTGTACTCGATGAAGCTTTTATTCAAAGCGAACTCAATCGTCGTCGTCCCGGGCAAAGCAATATTACCACCCCTCGCGATGAAAAAGACAAAGTGGAATTTCTTTCGGGTATTTTCGAAGGGAAAACTACCGGTGCGCCCATCGCTTTTGCAATATGGAATGCCGACCAGCACAGCAAGGATTACGAGAATTTGCGCAGTGTGTTTCGTCCTTCGCATGCCGATTATACTTATGAAGCCAAGTACGGTATTCGCGATTATCGGGGAGGCGGTCGTTCGTCGGCTCGCGAAACAATAGCGCGCGTGGTAGCCGGAGCGGTGGCAAAATTGGTATTACGGCAGCTTGACATCGAAATTTCGGCTTATACTTCGCAAGCCGGACCTATTAAATTGGCGGGGAATTATAAGGACTATGATTTGTCGCTGACCGAAACCAATGCCGTGCGTTGCCCCGACCCGCAAACGGCTGTCGAAATGGAAAAGTACATTTTGCAAATCAAAAATGAGGGCGATACGATTGGCGGCGTGGTTAGTTGTGTAGTAAAACATGTACCCGTCGGCTTAGGCGAGCCTGTTTTTGGCAAAGCGCACGCCGAATTGGCTTCGGCAATGCTTTCTATCAATGCCGCTCACGGTTTCGATTACGGTTTGGGTTTCGACGGCGCGGAAAAGCGCGGTTCGGAAGTGAATGACGAATTTTACAGCGAAAACGGGGTAATTCGTACCCGCACCAACAATTCGGGCGGCATACAGGGCGGTATTAGTAATGGCGAAGATATTTTTTTTCGAGTACTGTTTAAACCTGTTCCAACTCTTTTAAAAGACCAAAAAACAGTGGATAGCCAAGGCAATGAAACTGTTGTAAAAGCCAAAGGTCGCCACGACCCTTGCGTACTTCCTCGCGCGGTTCCCATTGTAGAGGCTATGGCTGCTATGGTGGTGCTGGATTTATATTTGTTGAATAAAACTTCTAAATTCTAACTATTATGGAACATTTTATTAACTATGTAGATATTCAAAACTTTAAGTCGATTGCCAATTTGAAATTGGAAGATTGCAGACGCATCAATCTTTTTATCGGTTATCCGAATGTGGGGAAATCGAATGTGTTGGAAGCATTGAGTTTGTTTTCGGTGCCGTTTTTGGAACTTGGCGAAAATCTCAACAAATTGGTGCGTCTTGAAAATAGAAATGAAATATCTCATAATATTGAATCCAATCCATTTGTTGCAACCAATTTAGCAACAATAACTATTAGCGATAGATCTCCTTTTTCTCACACAATGATTTCTTTTTTTGGAAATCAAATTGCTAATAATAATTCCAATTATGAATTCGATAAAAATTTAGCTCTTGTTTCAGGTACAATTAAAGCTATTTATAGTACCATTAAACGCTATACTTTCCAAACGAACAACCAATGGCAATCAAACGGGGAAAGTCAATTACTACCACCTTTTGGCGAAAATATTATAGATGTACTTTCTTATAATCCGAATGTATCAGAAGTCAAGGCTTGGATGAAAGAAGAATTTAAGAAATTTGGTTTGGAATATGTGTTGGACAAATCGACAAATTCACTAAAAGTTCAAAAGCGTTTGGGGAATGATGAAGTTTTAATTTTACCTTATTCTTCCATTGCAGACACATTACAAAGATTAATTTTTTATAAAACAGCTATTGCTTCTAATAAAAACTCAGTTCTGTTGTTTGAAGAACCGGAAACACACGCTTTTCCACCCTATATTCAAACGGTGATGCAAGATATAATTGATGCGGAAACTAATCAGTTTTTTATCGTTACGCATAGTCCGCTTGTTGTCAATGCGTTTTTGGAATACGAAAAACTACGCCAAGAAACCTCTATTTATTTATTTGATTTTAAAAACGACCAAACAATAGTAAAACGCTTGACAGACGAAGAATTGGATGAAGTGTATAATTACGATGTAGATTTATTTTTCAATATTGAAAGTTTTTTGAGAGATGAATGATTTGCATATTTTGACGGAATGTTATATAGATACACTGCTTGCAAATGTGATTTCGCCACCTAAAAAACGCTATAATCATCAGCATAATTGTACTAAAGTGTTGGGTGTAATGAAAGATAGGTTTAAGGACAAAGCTGCATTTGGTATTATTGACGATGATGGATGTGTTCCGGCATTATTTAAATCTTTTGAATTATTGAAAAGACATAACGAAAATCTGGCTATTTATAAACACAACGAAAAACCACATTATATTGTAAAAGTAGGCAAGGCTGCAGAAGATTTTATTTTGAAAAATGCCGAAAAATGTGGTGTTTCCATGATAAATTATAATTTACCTGACAATTTATCAGATTTGAAAAAACGGACAAAAAGTATTACCGTAAAAAATGACCCGGACTTGAAACGCTTATTTAAAGCCATCAAACAAAACACAAATTCCGACTTTTATACATTAGCGCAATGGATTGAAAAATTTAAAACAAATCTGTATGATTTGGAAACACATTTATGAGCATTGATCGTTATCACGGGTTACTACGATTCAAACGACAATCGTAAATATGACAAAGCTGATAAAAACGAAATATTAATTTACGATTTGAAAGATTTAAAGTTAATTTCAAAGATATAATATGAATATCCCCAAACTGAAACATAGCGATTCCGGTAATTTCTTTCTGCTTGCCGGACCTTGCGTAATTGAAAGCGAAGCAATGGCTTTCGAAATTGCCGAAACGCTTTACAGCATTTGCAACAAATACAAAATTCCTTTTGTGTTCAAAGGTTCTTATCGCAAAGCAAACCGCTCGCGCTTAGATTCCTTCACAGGTATTGGCGATGAAAAAGCGTTGGATATTTTGAAACGGGTAGGCGAAAAATTCGATATTCCTGTCGTAACCGATATTCATACCGAACAAGAAGCAGAGGTGGCAGCACGCTATGTCGATGTGTTGCAAATACCCGCATTTTTGTGCCGGCAAACCGAATTATTGATTGCCGCCGCGCGAACAGGCAAAGTAGTAAACATCAAAAAAGGACAATTCCTCGCGCCCGAAGGCATGCAATATACCGCCCAAAAAGTAGTTGATGCAGGCAATAACAATGTGATGCTTACCGAGCGCGGAAACAGTTTTGGTTATTATGATTTGGTTGTCGATTTTCGCGGCATTCCCGTGATGCAAAAAACCGGTTTCCCTGTCGTACTCGACATTACACACTCGCTGCAACAGCCTAATCAGCCGGCAGGCGTTACCGGCGGACAACCCGAAATGATTGAAACCATTGCGAAAGCGGGCATTGCCGTTGGGGTAGATGGTTTGTTTATGGAAACGCATCCAAATCCGGCATGTGCCAAATCGGACGGAGCTAATATGCTGCCTCTTTCCCAAGCCGAAAATCTATTGGCTAAATTAGTGAAACTGCGTCAAACGATGTTAATTTTTTAATAATGTTTGAAATAAGATGAAAATAAAAATTACATTTGGGCAGAATTACTAATTTTTAAACCCATTCTATGAAAAAAAATTACGCGAAATTATTTCTTTTACCTGTATTTTTAACTCTTTGCTACAATTTGTCGGCGCAAATTGTTAAGACCCAGAGTATATCTTGTCCGGGCAGTCGCAACGGACAATTGGAAGTGATACTGCCTAATGGCGCGAGTTGTGAATGGACTTTACCCGATGCAACAACAAGCACTTCGGCGGTGCTGAAAGGGCTTGGCGCAGGCACTTACAGCGTGCAGGTTACCGATGGCATTAGCAATCCCGTTTACAGCTACGACTTGCAAGAACCCGCTCCGATTGTAAATACTCCGAGCATAACCTCCAATACAAAATGGACAATTGCAGGCTCAGAAACTGCTGCCGAATTTAGCGGCAACGGGGAAATAAGCCTCAGCACTTCCGGCGGAAGCGGTTGGTTTACTTATATGCTTAAGGATAGCGTTTCGCGTGCAGTGATTACGCAAACCTCGCCCGTTTTTTCAACCTTGCCTTCGGGTACTTATTTTCTACGCACGACAGATATAGCAGGCTGTTTACGCTTGGATACCTTGCGCGTGCCCGATTCTCCTGCGGCAGCCTATAAGCAATTGAACGACGAAGAATTTACACCCGATACCACAGCTTGCTACAAATCGACAACTACGGCAGATGTGAAACCCGATACCACCAATGTTGAATTTCCGGTGGAAGTATATTTCGACGGTAAATTAGCTAAAAAGATTTACGGTTATTTTAATCCGGGCGATGATTCTACGATGTTTTTTAGCGATGTGACTAAAAGCAGCTTAACTGAGGCTGAAGGTTACCGTTTTACCGACACGGTATATACAACTACAAAAACTTCCGTGATGTATATTACCAAGGAGATTGCCGATGTTATCAGCGAATACATTATCGTGCCCGATTACGATACCATTACAAGTAAATTCCCGCCGGCGCCATATCCTGCCGGCACCATTGATAAATACAAACCGGATGCCGACGGAAATTTGCTACTCGACTCGCTTATTATCCCCCGAATTCATGCCGGAAAAGATTCCATTAATGCGAGGCAAATGCCTACCGCCACCTCTGTGTCGTCGGAAGCATTGCGCCCGGGTTTCCATATCATGCACATGATAACGGCAAACGGCAAAGGATTCCGGTATTCGTGGGATGTTGATAGCGTGGTAGCTCCCGTTTCCGTTAATTTTACACAAGTAAACAACAAATGTTTTGGCGATGAGAAAGGCGAAATCACGCTGTTTGCTCAAGGAAGTTATCAAAACTACGACGGTAGAAATTTTACCTACAGAGTAACAAAAAATAATGTGCCGGTAGTATTCTCGTCAATAAATCAGCCGGGCGACCCTGCTGCCAAGGGAATTAAAATATCCGCTGCTGCTGCGGGCGATTATCTCATCACCGCTACCGACCCGGAAGGTTGTGTGGGCAGACAAACCATAAGTATTACTCAACCCGACGAGCCGATAAGCGTGTATATTAATCTGTTGCAAGAAACGAAATGTCCTTACAGCCGCGATGGCGAATTGGAAGTGCGTATGGTACACGGCGCCGTTCCTCCGATACAGTATAGCTGGAATGGTGGTGCGTTTCATACTGCCGGCTCTACGGCAAGCGGATTGCAGGCAGGGAAAAATACCCTTGTTGTACGCGATGCCAATGGCTGCGAAGGCAACGATGAGGTTGAAATACCTTATGCTCAAAAAGCTTGTTTCTACAACATTGTAACTCCCAATGGCGATGGCTACAACGATTATTTCGACCTTACGGATATTTGTCAGGGATTGCAAATGAAGGCTGTTATCTTCAATAACAACGGCAAGCTTGTAGCTACTCTCGACGAAAACAATCCCAAATGGGATGCCAACGACTCGTCGAATCCGCCTACCGGAATGGAATCGACCTACACTTGTTTTGTACAGCTTTTCGAAAATGGTGCCATAATCGGCGAATTTGGCGAAAGTTTCAGTGTGGTTTATCAGAAGTAAACAAAGAAGTTACAGAAGTCAAACGAAGTTATAAATATTTCGTTTGAACGGTTAAACGATTAAACAGTTAAACAAAAATGAAAAAATCATATATAATAATAACTATCGTGTTGCTCGCTTTTTCAGTAGTTAATATGCAAGCACAGCGCATTTGGGGTAACCCTATGGGACAATATGTATACAATCCGGCAGGAGCCGCAATGAACGACCTCGGCGAAGTAGCGGCAAGTTATTATAATACCTACGCATCGGCAACAAATAGCCCGCAAGGGTTTTTGCTGATGGGTTCCGGCTCTTTCCCGAGCGATAAGGTGGGTGCAGGTTTCCGTTTTACCAATGAAAGCGGCGGAGTACTCAAAACCACTATGGCAGAAGCAACTTTTGTATATAAAACACCGGTAAGCCGAAATTCTAAACTCTCGTTCGGATTGTCGGCAGTGTATAACCAATTGGGTTTTGCCTGGGACAAGATGAATCCACAGCATCAAAACGATCCGATTTTGGTAAATGCCGCCAATGCGGGTTATTATTTCGATGCCAATTTCGGCGTAAGTCTCAACGAAGCAAACCGGTATTACATCGGTTTGGCATGTTATAATTTGCTGGGACAACAAACCTCATGGCTGTTGCCAAGCTTTACCAACCGTTCGTCGCGCCTTGTGAGCTTGAGCGGCATGTATTCTTTCAATCTCTTGCATGGCGATGCCAAACTCGAAACTACCGGAGTACTGATGACCTACCAGCCTCAAGATGAATTCACACCGGTATACGACCTGTCAGCCCGGCTGATTTACCGCAAATCGGGCTGGCTTGGAGCCGGCTATACCAACCACATGGTGAAAGTGCTTTGCGGGTTGTACATTCAAGACCTCGCTATTGGTTATGCGGGCGGTATCGGCATCGGCGATATTTCGGATTACGGCTATGCTTTCCCGAAACACGAGTTGTTTTTGCGCCTCGAACTGAATACAAGCAAATCGTCGCGAACTCCTGCTTATTAAAAATAAGCGTATAGAAAATTTAACTATATGAAACGCATTATATCCTCGCTACTCGTTGTGTTATGTTCTTTTGCCGTTTCGGCACAAAAGAAAGATACGCTTTGTATTAATATGCAGGGCATTAACAGCGTGTACGATGATTATCAGCCACATGTGCCGGGGAATAAGGCTCTCTTGTTTACTTCGAATCGAAAAAATACGCAAGAAACTCAAACCGTAGAGTTTTCGGAAAAAGTATATTTTACCATCGAGAAAAGAAAAAGCAAAAAGGGCGGAAAGAGTAAATGGACAGCTCCTGAAAAAAACGGTTATACCTGGAACAGCGACAACAACACTGCACTGATTGCTATAAGTCCTTCGCATTACTATTTTTATCGTTGCTACTGGCTCGATAACGGGGAAATTTTTACGGCAAAGCGCATTGCCGACAGGAAAAATCCCTGGCGCGCTTCTTCTCTAAGCAGGCTTACGCGCATTAGTTCCGACTACGACGAATGTTCGATTGCTCCGTTGGGAGGCGACAGTATGCTTTTTGTATCGAACCGCAACGGTAATTATGATATTTTCCTGCAAACGGGCTATCAAACCCGTCCGGTGCCGGAACTGAACACGCCAAGCATCGAAAACGATTTGTATTTCCGCCCCGATACTCGTACGCTGTATTTTTCGTCTAACCGTGCAGACGGTGTGGGAGGCTTTGATATATACGAGTCGGTAATGCACAACGGGCAGTTCTCTCCTCCCCGATTATTGCTCGACACGGTGATAAATACGCCTGCCGACGACCGCGATTTTCGCAAGTACAACGATTCGCTTATGTATCTTTCGTCGAATCGCGATGGTGGCATGGGAGGTTTCGACCTTTATATGATACAGGTAACTACCGAGCCGCCTCTCGAACCGATTGTTATTGAACTTGAAGATGAGTATGCGCCCAAAGATTCTATCGTTGATTTGCGCAAGCAGCTTTACGATAAGCTCAAAGACCTTGGCTTGATACCTTTCCGAGGCGAAGTGCAAGTGGGTGCCTACCGGTATATAAAGAGTTTAAAGGCGTTTGAGGAAAAATTCCCCTGCATAACGAAAGAGAATATCCGCATGGATACTATTTTGGTAGACGGAGTAACGGTGCACAAGTTTATTATCGACACGGTGTACAACGATGTAGATAAAGCCATAAACAAGCAATTGAGCATTGAGGCAATGCATTGCCTGCCTGATAAAGTATTTGCCGATATGCCTTTTATCGGTATGCTCGACCAAAAGGGTAACCGCTATGCTATTTTCTGGAAAAAAGACGACTATGCCAACCGCAATGTGTTTTACATTTTCAAAAACGGAAAACAGGTGTGGAAAAATAAATTGTTTTAATCCTCTTTCCCAAAAAAAATAATTACCTTTGCAGCCGAAAAAATCTTTACAGGATTACAATCTGTAAGTTTTTAGTCGGAAAATGTAATGAATTAAATAAATTACAATCAATATATTTAGAATCCGGTTGAAAATGAATCAAATTAAAAAACGGCATCGTCATTGCGGAGAACGGAGCAATCGCGGAGTAGCAATTGTATCCTGAGATTGCTTCGTTCCTCGCAATGACGGACAGTTTTTTGTTTATAATACTATTTTTAAAATCAAATTTAAACAGACTTTTATAAATCGCAACTAATATGAATTATTTTAACACGCTTTCTTTAAGAGAGCAATTATTGCAACTCGGTGTATGCGAGTTTATGGATAAAAGCGAGTTTGCCAATGGCGTTGATGCTTTGAAAGGCAAAAAAATCGTTATCGTTGGTGCCGGTGCACAGGGTTTGAATCAGGGTTTGAATATGCGCGACTCCGGCTTGGATATTTCGTATGCGCTTCGCAAAGAGGCTATCGAGCAAAAACGCGCTTCGTACATGAATGCAACGGAAAATGGTTTCAAAGTAGGCACTTACGAGGAAATGATTCCTACTGCCGACTTGGTTATCAACCTTACGCCGGATAAACAACACACGGCGGTTGTTTCGGCTGTTATGCCGCTGATGAAACAGGGTGCAACGCTTTCGTATTCGCACGGTTTCAATATTGTGGAAGAAGGTATGCAAATCCGCAAGGATATTACGGTAATCATGGTAGCTCCTAAATCGCCGGGCTCGGAAGTACGCGAGGAATATAAAAGGGGATTCGGTGTGCCGACTCTTTTGGCTGTACACCCTGAAAATGACCCCGAAGGAAAGGGTTGGGATTATGCCAAAGCGTATGCGGTAGCGACCGGCGGCGACCGTGCGGGTTGTTTGTATTCGTCTTTTGTTGCGGAAGTGAAATCGGATTTGATGGGTGAGCAAACTATTCTTTGCGGTATGTTGCAAACGGGTTCTATCCTTTGTTTCAACAAAATGATTGAAAAGGGCATCGAGCCTGCTTATGCTTCCAAATTCATTCAATATGGTTGGGAAACAATTACCGAAGCGTTGAAACACGGTGGTATTACCAATATGATGGACAGATTGTCTAACCCTGCCAAAATTAAGGCTTTCGGTTTGGCGGAAGAGCTGAAAGGTATTATGCGTCCGTTGTTCGAAAAGCACATGGACAATATTATGTCGGGCGAATTTTCGGAGACCATGATGAAGGATTGGGCGAATAACGACATTAATTTGCTTACCTGGCGCAAGGCTACCGGCGAAACGGCTTTTGAAAAAACGCCCGCTGGAACGATGGAAATTTCCGAGCAAGAGTATTTTGACAATGGTGTATTGATGATTGCAATGATTAAAGCGGGTGTGGAACTGGCTTTTGAAACGATGACCGATGCGGGTATCAAAGATGAGTCGGCTTACTACGAGTCTCTGCACGAAACTCCGCTGATTGCAAATACGATTGCCCGTAAAAAGCTGTACGAAATGAATCGTGTGATTTCGGATACGGCTGAGTATGGCTGTTATTTGTTCGACCATGCTTGCCAACCGCTTTTGGCAGATTTCATGAAGAAAATCGACACGGATGTTATCGGCAAAGCTTACGGAGCGGGTAAAGGCAATGGTGTGGATAACCAACTTCTTATTGCGGTAAACAGCGAAATTCGTAATCACCCGATTGAATTTATCGGTGAGGAACTGCGCGAAGCAATGACGGCTATGAAGAAAATTGTAGCCGGATAACAACTAAGTAGCTAAGAGTGAATAGTTTTTTTATATGCTAATCCGCAAGATTATCCAAAAAATTGCTACAATTCTTTACGGCACGCTGTGCCTTTATTGCAAAACAGGATAGCTGCAGTGTTACATAATTCTTTGTAGGCAATTATTTTCCCAATAAATAGGCTGCGGAGCTGCTTAATATTAATGTTGGGTTGTTTTGCGGATTGGCATATTTTTTAATAACTCCTGCTTTCGATATGAGGGCGGGAGTTTTTTATTGGGGTTTGCAAGTCGGAAGGACTAAATATGGATAAACCCGTGCAAGCGTAGCGCAGCTCGGGGCTGAAACGGTATCTACCGCTACCCTGAACTCCGTAGGAGTTCAATATCAACTGTCCACCCAGAACCACTCGTCCAAATCGATGCCCTGCTCCTTGAGCAGCCTGCCTGTTTCTTCGCGAAAACTCTCTTGTTTGTGATGTTCCTGTTGGTTTTTGATATAGTTGATAATCATATCACGCTCCCGATATGAATAGGTCAATGCGCAGTATTTGATACCCCAACCCTTGAAGTCGGGAAAAAGCCCGGACTCCTTTATCCATTTCGACGACGATACCTTTATGTCCCGAATATAATCTGCCAATGCTATCGAAGGATGTAAATCGGATAGGATATGAATATGGTCTTCCATGCCGTTGATGCGGAACAGAAAACATTTTTTATTCTTGACAATTCCCCAGATGTATTTGTATAATTCGGCAGCATGAGCTTGATCGATGGTTGCTTCGCTTGCTTTGGTACGAAACACAATGTGATACAGTATTTGACGGTAGGCAGACATGGTTTTGTTTTTTGCGGGCAAAGATACGGTTTTTTGTTACACTCCTACGGAGTTCGGGGTGGTAGTGGGTAAGTTTGCCGTAGTTGCCCCGAGCTGCACTTTGTTTGCTCGGGGTTATCCGGATGTAAGTCCTTCGGACTTAAAGGTCGAGCGGAAATTATTGCGAACCAACGAATGTTTTTAGGGCGTATGCAATACGCCCCTACTTCACCATTTGCAGATAATCTAACACCTTGTAACCGAGGTGTTGGTATAAATCAATGGCGCGTTGGTTATTGCGGGCTACTTCCAAGCGGAAACGCCCGGCTGACGGATATTCTTTTTCTATAAATTCAAATAATTTTTTGCCAATGCCTTTACCTCTTTGCGATTCGTCGATATACACTTCTTCTATAAGTACCACCATTCCGCCCGCTTCGTTGGAATAAGTAAAAGACAGCTGTGCATAGCCCACTATCCGATTGTCAATCTCTATTATCAAAATGCGAAGGTAGGGATTGTGCCCAATGGCTTCGTCGAATGTGCGAACGAAATGTTGAGGGTCAATAGTATGCGCCACTGCAGTGGACGAGAAAAACTCCTGCCCCATGGCAAGGAAAGGCTCTTTGTCGGATGGTTTGATGTCGCGAAACATAAGTGTGTGTGGATTGTAGAAGTAGAATTTTACTCAAAAATAATATATTTATTCAAAAAAATATTTCGGTTTCAAAAAAAGTATTATATTTGCCCTGCTAAAAAACAAGAAACGATGCAAAACACCCTGAAAAACAACTCTTTTTTACACAACTTTAATATCTTAAACTTGTGTAATTCAGCATCTTGTATAACACACACACACACACACACACACACACACACACACACACACATCCTTATAATTTCCCACCCGCCCTCTATTATAAAAAGGCGCAAAGGAAATCATTTTTTTGGAATAATAAAATACTACCTCTAATTGGAACAAAAATGTTTCGATTAGAGGATTTTTTGTTGTATGTACCCGGATAGAAATAAGAAGATTAATCGCATTAGCTAAACAGTAACCTTTAAATAATACTACTATGAAAAAACAAATTTTCCTCCTGCTGGCAGCCGTGCTGTTGGGCAGTGCAGTGCAAGCACAATCGGTTGCTGCGACAGACCCTTTGCTAATTCCCTACCGGCAAGGCGATAAATGGGGGCTTTGCACTAAGGATAAGAAAATAGTAATCCCCTGCCAATATGAAATGGCTTGGAATTTTTCCGACGGTTTGGCATTGGTGAAGTTAAACAACAAATGGGGCTATATTGACAAAACGGGAAGACAGGTTATCCCATGTATATACGACAATGCCAATAAATTTTCCAAAGGCTTGGCATTAGCAAAATTAAACGGCAAATGGGGAATGATTGATAAAGCAGGAAGACAGATTGTGCCTTGTATATATGAGCAAATTTATTCTCGTCACAATAATGATGATTGGTTTTGGGGTTCTCTTCCCGAAGGTTTGGCTTTCGTAAAATTAAACAAGAAAAAGGGAGTTATTGATTTAACAACAGGAAAACTGATAATACCTTGTGAATATGATGATATTGATGCTTCTTCCGAAGGGTTATTTATTGTAAGAGTTGGTGACGAAGAAACATATAAGGGAGGACTCTTTGATAAAACAGGAAAGCAAATTACACCTTGTGTGTATGATGGTCTTAGGTCTTATGATGTATCTGATGAAGGTTTGGTAAAAGTATGGCTAAATGATAAGTGTGGATTTATTGATAAAACAGGGAAAACAGTTGTGCCCTGTGTGTATGACGATATAGTTGGTCGGAAGTGGCTTTATTCCGAAAGTTTGATGAAATCGGAAGCAAGATATTTTTCCGAAGGCTTGGCAGGAGTAGAATTAAATGGAAAATGGGGATTTATTGATAAAGCCGGGAAACAGGTTATTCCCTGTGTATATGATAAACCTGAGTATGACGAATTTTTTTTCGAAGGTTTGGTGGTAGTACACTTAAATGGTAAAAGAGGTTATATTGATAAAACGGGGAAACAGGTTATCCCCTGTATATATGATGTTGCTTGGGATTTTCATAACGGTTTGGCAAAAGTTCAGTTAAACGGTAAGGTAGGTTTTATTGATAAAACAGGTAAACAAATTATTCCCTGTATATATGATGATGCTGGGGATTTCTACGGGGATAATGTCACAACAGTATGGTTAAATGAGGAAAGATACTATTTTGACAAAACGGGAAAACAAGTTGCACCTCCAAATGATACTGGTGTTGCACCTCCAAATGATACTGGTTGGGTTGAAGATTATTCCGAAGGCTTGGCAGTAGCTCATTCCAGTCGTAATTGGGAAACAGATAAAAGAGGTTATGTTGATAAAGCAGGCAAACTAATTATTCCTTATACATACGATGCTGCCTGGGAGTTTAACGAAGGAGTGGCAATAGTGGCAATAATGGACTCAGACTACAGTGAGTTTGAAGACTACAACTACAGAAGAGGTGCTATTGATAGAACGGGAAAACAAATTGTGCCCTGTCATTATGATGCTGCATGGAGTCTTGACGGAGGACTTATAAAAGTAGCTGTTTATGGGAAAAATGGAAAAAACACATACGGACTTTTTGATAAAACAGGAAAAGAACTTATACCCTGCTACTGCGATGAAATAAGGAGATTCAAAGGCGATTGGGCAGGCTGGGTACGGGTAAAAATAGCCGGCAAATGGATGGGCTTTATGGATACTAAAACCGGCATACAGTATTGGGAAAATTAAAACAACATCAAGTGAAGTAGTCTAACCCCAAACGATAAATTGGATTGCTTCGTGCCTCGCAATGACGGATAGGGTTGCGCATCATTGCGAGCGGTAGTGAGGCAATCTAACCCTAAACGATAATTGGATTACTTCGTGCCTCGCAATGACGGATAGGGTTGCACATCATTGCGAGCGGTAGTGAAGCAATCTAACCCTAAACGATAAATTGGATTGCTTCGTACTTCGCAATGACGGATAGGGTTGCGCATCATTGCGAGCGGTAGTGAGGCAATCTAACCCTAAACGATAAATTGGATTGCTTCGTACCTCGCAATGACGGATAACGATGAAACGATTTCATAATTAAACAGTTAAATAAAACACACAAATATTACTACTATGAAAAAGCAAATTTTCTTCCTGCTGGCAGCCATGCTGCTAAGCACAGCCGCTTATGCCAAACTGCCCGACCTTATCCCTTACCGCAAAGGCAACCTGTGGGGTTATTGCGACAGTTTGGCGAATATTAAGATACCGTGCAAGTATGAAAAGGTTGGTTTCTTTCATGAAGGATTAGCTTGGGTTGTAAACGGTCAAGTAGGTTTTATTGATAAAACCGGCAAAGAGGTTATTCCTTGTATGTATGATAGTGTTTGGAATTTCAGCGAAGGATTAGTCGCGGTTAAGCTAAAAGACGACAAATGGGGGTTTATCGATAAAACCGGCAAAGAAGTTATTCCATATATGTATGAGGACGCTTTGGGATTTACTGAAGGCTTAGCCCCTGTTAAACAAAATGGGAAATGGGGGTTTATTGATAAAACCGGACAACAAGTCGCACCTTATGTATATGATTATGCTTGGGATTTTGACAATGGCTTAGCCCGAGTTTGGCTAAACAATAAATTCGGCTTTATTAATAAAACAGGGCAGTTAATTTTGCCTTGTATGTATGATAATGATGGATTTTGTTGTGGGGGATTTCATGAGGATTTACTCATAGTAAGCACAAACGAGAAATTCGGTTTAATCAATCAGGCAGGACAACAAATACTGCCTTGTATATATGACGAGATAGATACAGCTACAAAAGAAAGTAATATCCATAGTTGTATGAATCTTGCAATAGTAGGAATTGTAGAAGGTTTAATTCGAGTAGAACTGAACGGTAAATATGGTTTTGTCGATAAAACCGGAAAAGAAATTATTCCTTGTATATATGATTTTGCTCAATATTTCGACGATGGCTTAGCCAAAGTTCAGCTAAATAATAAATATGGTTTTGTCAATACAACCGGACAGCAGGTTGTACCGTGTGTATATGATCATGTTGAGGATTTTAGCGAAAGCTTAGCCGCCGTTGGGCTAAATGGTAAATATGGTTTTATAGACAAAAACGGGAAACAGGTTGTTCCCTGTGTATATGACGGTGCTATTGGATTTAGTGAAGGTTTCGCAGGAGTTAATCAAAATGGCAAATGGGGGTTTATTGATAAAATGAAGAAACAAATGATTCCTTGTATATATGATGATGTAGAGGAATTTAAAGATGGCTTAGCCAAAGTAAGAATAGGTCATTACAAGACCGGAAAATATGGTTTTATAGACAAAACCGGAAAACAGGTTGTTCCCTGTGTGTACGACGGCATTGAAGAGTTCCATGGTAGCTTAGCTGAAGTTGCGATATATGATGATGGACCGTTTTCGGATGGTGAAGCCATACCCATACGCAGAAGCCGTAAATATGGTTTTGTCAATAAAACCGGTCAACAGGTAATCCCGTGTATATATAGCGCTACTGAAGAGTTTAACGATGGCTTAGCCAAAGTTTGGCAAAACGCCAAATCGGGGGTCATCAACGAAACCGGACAACAGATAATTCCATGTGTGTATGATGATGTGGAAGAGTTCAGCGAAGGCTTAGCACAAGTTCGGATAAATGGCAAATGGGGTTTTATCAACAAAACCGGAAAACAAGTTGTATCGTGTGTGTACGATTATGTTTTCAATTTTGAAAATGGTTTAGGTAAAGTGGAGATAGCAGGGAAATATGGTTTTATAGATAAAACAGGAAGGCAGATAGTCCCTTGTATATATGATTATATAGATGCAGATAGTAAACTATACATTGTTTATGATGCCTATGACTTTTATGCTACAAATAATAAAGCTGTCGGTTATGTAAGCTACAACGGCACAGTCTATTTTGAAGAGTAAATAATTCGAACCACGATTTTCAGCAAGATTGAAAGTATTATCAAGATGTTTGGGTTCGCGTCATTGCGAGCGACAGTGAAGCAATCTAACCCTAAACGATAAATTGGATTGCTTCGTGCCTCGCAATGACGGATAACGATTAAATGATTTCACAATTAAAACAATAATCTTAAAAAAAACAATATAACTATGAAAACACCAATTTTTATTTGTCATCGTCACTTAAAGAGATGTTTCTTTAATATATTATATAAATAACAATTTTAATTATTATCTAAAATGGCAACACAGAAAAACAATGTGGTAACACACGGATTGAGTGGTAAAATTGGCGATTTGCTTATTTTCCGCCAGCGGAGTGGCAAAACGGTCGTAGCAAAAGTAGCGGAGCAATCGAAAACAGTATCGGAAAAGCAATTGGCGCAACGGAAACGCTTCCAGCAGGCTATTGTCTATGCAAAGGTAGCAGTAGAAATGCCTGAAACAGGCGAACAGTACAAGGATGCTGCGAAGAAACGGCGGGGAGTAACGGCTATGAATGTGGCTGTAGCGGATTTTCTCAGTGCGCCGAATGTGGAAAGTATCGATTTGAGCAATTACAGCGGCAAGGCAGGCGAGCGAATCGAGGTAGTTGTAAGCGACGATTTTGCAGTAAAAACGGTACAGGTACAAATAATAAATCCGGACGGCACAACGGTGGAAGAGGGCGAAGCGGTAAACAGTGCCGGTTCGCTGTGGACATACACTTGCACACAAGAAAACGAGAGTCTTGACGGAGATAAAATTGTGGTGAGCGTAACGGACTTGCCGGGGAATGTTACGAAAGAAGAAGAGGTGATTTAAACACCTCTTCTTACTCGAAAATAGAACTGTTAAAGAAGAGTTATAAAGCATGGTTTTAACATTTATTATGGCTTTGAGCATGTCGAAGGATGGTCGAAGCTTAGTCGAAGGAGAGACGAAGCTAAGCAGATGTATAATGCCTGTTTTTGATGCTCTTATTTTAATATAATTTAGATTTTCTGCAAATTAGGATTAAGTTCTTTTTTCGGAGGGATTATTGGAAATAAAAATACTGTATAATAATAATACAAGGGTTCAATACCATATAAAGTCAATTCTTTATTCATGTTAAAAAGCTATATTAAATTTGGGGAAAGTGAATACAATAGCAATCTCTCTCACAAGTTTTTTCGCGACTAATGTGTTGGCACAAGAAATTCAGCGTACTTTGAAATGGACTTATGATGATTATGTATTTACTCAAACACTCTCTTTCAAACAAAGTGATTATGATGAATACTATCGTAGTTTAAAGAAAGATGAAATAAAACAGGGTAGCTGAAAACTGCGAATAGAGTAAGCGAAATAAATTAAAATGTGACATTATGACTAAAAAATTATTGTTCGGCATTTTACTATCCATGCTGGCAGTGGTCTTATATGCTCAACTTAGTACGCAAGAAAATAATCAAGATTTAGTTTTATTGGATAAATCACCTTATGATTTTGGAACAGTATCCGAATTGGGGACTACTACCATGTTCAGGTTTCGCAATGACAGCAAAGAACCTGTAAGTTTTTTAAAAGTTCAAAGTCATCCGGCTGTTATTGTTACTGAGTGGTCTAAAGAGTCCATTCAACCCGGAGAAATAGGAGAGATAAAGGTTACACTTTCACAGGTGGGACGACGAGGTTTTTTTTCCTATACAATAACTGTAATAACTTCAAATAATAAAACTTACAAGATAGTAGTACAAGGGGAGAGTGATGGGAAAACACCACCATCCTTAGCACAATATGATAATTCTATATCTTTTTACAATGGTTATGCCGCGATAAAGCTAAATGGAAAATGGGGTTTCATTAATATAAACGGTAAAGAGATAACCCCATTGAAATATGACGAAGTGAGTGATTTTAATCGACATGGAATTGCGAAGGTGAAACTAAACGAAAAATGGGGCTTCATAGATAAAACAGGAAAAGAGATAACCCAGATAAAATATGATGATATTGACTTGGAAAGAAGGTTTATTAATAACATAGGCTTTACTAAGGTAAAATTAAACGGCAAATATGGGTTTATCAATGAAGACTTAAAAGAAATAACACTAATAAAATATGATGATGTACAAAATTTTAATGAAAAAGATTTTATTGAAGTCCGTTTAGGAGATAAAATTCTAAAAATTGATAGAAATGGGAATGAAACTTTTGTGAGAACATTTACCGAAGAAGATAAAAAAGCAGAAAAAGAGTGGGAAGATTATTTTACAAATGGCATGAAAATGTTATGGGATTAACGATGATATATAAAATGAGGGAGCAAGGGTTTTCTGAAAAAATGTCTGACTAAGCCGAAAAAAGACATAAAACAAGGAGTAGGCAAAAATTTAAATTTTATAGTTATGAAAAGGAAAAATGCAATTTTATTACTAACATTTACGCTTTGTACTCAGTTTATTTATTCACAGTCTGATTCGCGTGGCGATTTAAGTATTTATGTTTCCAATGGAAACATTACGGTTTCTAATTCCGGCTCTGAAAATATCGAGTATTCTTTTACTTATAAAGTGTCCCGTTATGATAAAGACGGAAATGTATTAGATTCATATGAACGGACAAAATCAGGATGTATAAAGGGTAATAAAACTCAACCTTTTGTTGTTACAGCACCAGAAGCTCCATACGGATCTGGTCAAAAAAACAAGTTCACAGATATAGCAATAACAAAAGCTTCAACTACAAACCAAACTTGCTGGTAATAATGAAAATTTTCACTTAAAAGAACCTTGGCACAACGGGGCGAAGCTTCCAAGTCGAATTCGGACCTGGCTTTTGTGGCTACCGACACGGCTTCGCCCCATATCTTGAAATTCGACAGCAGCGAAGTGGGCACTATGGTGTATTATCGTTTGCGCTGGGTGAATACGCGCGGTGAGGTGGGTCCCTGGAGCGCGCTGGTGAGTGCGGTGATTGGGTAGAAGCGCTTTTTGCGTCATTGCGAGGAGGAACGACGAAGCAATCTCAGCACAAGAATGGATTGCTTCGTTTCTGGCAATGACGACAAGTAAATATACATGCTTCCCTTATATTTTTCATTTTTATTCATTTAAATCTTTTACTATGAAAAAAATTACAATTATTGCCCTATTATCTTTTCTGATAATAAGAAATCTAACGGCACAATATTATGTAGCTGTTAGTACATGGGGAAGGAATAATGAAATTACAGGTTGGTATGAAAGTTATAACGAATGTTATAAAGCATGTAATCAATCGATGAATACAGCACAATTTGCACAGTCCTGGAATAATTCATACGGAGGACAAATAACAGGGCAAATATCCGGTCGTATAATTACACTACAATCATGCAAATGTCGTGAAGCAACAAAAGAAGAAATCAAAAAGCGTTTTGGTATACCAGAAGAAAAACCTCAACCTCCACCTCAAAAAACAAACCCATCTTATCCACATAAAGAAATAGATTATGAGCAGTTGGAACAAACAGCAGAAAGATATACTGATATAATTCATTCTGGCCCGCGTGAAGCAAATAAATATCCAGACAATGAATTTGACAATGGAGAAAATGGTGCAAACACAATAAGAAATGAACTATATGAGCAACAACAAATAGCTAACAAGAATATTTTGAACGACATCGGTTATTCTGGAAAACCGGCTACGATAAGGAAGAAACAGCAAAAGACCATGTTAAAGTCGCAGCAGATATATGATATGTTACCATAAAATTAAAAACTAAACTTAATCTACTATGAAAACACTTTTTTCTCTTTTTTTAATGATAGGCATTTCATTTACCGCGTTTGCTCAATCGGAAGAATTAATAGAAAATCAGATAAGCAACATGCTTGACGAAGCTAATAATTATTATGGTATAGCATTAAAAACACAAGATAATAAAAAATATTTTTTCCAATTGGCGAGAGATAAATATCTTGAAGCAAAAAAACTGTCGGAAACATATCAATATGAAACTGATGAAATCATTTATCAGTTATGCTTTTGTGCATTGTTGGGTGCGGAAGATTTAAGAGAAGCGACTAAATATTATGATGAATATAAAAAGCTATATCCAAATAACAAAAACCAGCAAATAAAATTAGAAAACTCAATAGAGCGTTATAAAAAAACTCATAGCCAACAACCAAATATTGTTGTAACTATAGATTGGAATAAATATAGGTTACAAAGGCATACCGGAAGTACCGGCTTTGAATATTCTCACAGTTGGGGTAATTTCCAAAGAAACGGCAAGTCCTATCAGGCTCCGGCTCGTGGTTTTGGTTTGGAAAAAGGCTGGGTAAAAGGGATTACTGCCAGTATTGTTGATATAGGATTTTATCAAATTCAACCCTATGGAACGGAGAAAAACGATTTTTGGAACTTTGATACATGGAGCTACCGTATTGGTTGGGGAGTTCGCTTGTTTTCAGCCAGACCAATGTTTAGTTTAGGCTCCTTATGTTTTCGTTATACCGGTTACGCAGGTTTGGCAGTAGAAGGACTTATGGAGGGAGGAGAGTTTCACGGAGATGAAGAAACAGGCTATTTTAATGCCATGGGCTGGAAATTAACATCAGGAATTTTTATTTCTTCCAAGAATATTCCTCGCGGATTGCGAATAGAAGCTATCTATCAAGGACATTGGCATTTTTCAGACAACCCATATGTGAAATATGAGCCTCGCTTTGGTATTCAATTTGGAACTTATTTAGGATATGGAAAAGATGAATAGTCAGTTGAATTAAGTAAATAGTAAACTTATGAAAGTAAAATTTTTGTTATTATTTGTCATTGTCGTTTATGTACACACATATGGTCAAAAATTATCCGGAAAGTGTACCGGTAATTGTGATAATGGGAGTGGTAGTTGGGTGTGGAACAATGGAGATGAAATTAGCGGCAATTTCCGCGATTCGTTAGCAATAGGAGAGTGCACTTTTAAATCTGCCGATGGTTCGGTGGTTTATCACGGCGAATTTATGAATGGATTAAAAAATGGGAACGGTGAATTTACCAATAAAAGTTTCCGTTATAAAGGGAAATTCGTTAATGATGTTATGAGAGATACAACGGCAGAAATTGAGTTTTTCAACAATAAAAAAAATAGGAAGCTATATAAAGGAAATATTGATGGGACAATGCAGGGCAAAGGGAAATTAGCTTATATCGGTGATTCTGTCTATATCGGTGATTTTAAAAACTCTTTGCGGCACGGTGAAGGAATTTTGGTCGATAGCAAAGGGAATGTTTTGAAGAAAGGGCAATGGGTCAATGATGTGTTTTTTGGAAAACAAATAGGTACACTATACAATGAACCTGTATATTGGGATATGCTGAATAAAATCACTACTTCGAAAGAAACATATAATATAGAAAAACAAAAATTGTATAGTCTTAAACCAGTTATTGAAAGCAGTTTTACAACAATAAATAATAAGCAAACAAGTTATTTTTATATTAAAAATGGTAATTCTATTATCGCAGTAATTGAAATAATTAAGTCAGAAATTAACGATTGGGGTGGTACTTATGGTCGTACAAATTTAGATGGAGTGAAAACTACTACTCAAATAGATGTAATTTTAAATAAAGACGCAATATTATTATCACACCTAAATAGAAATCAATATAATAAACCGGCAAAACTTCCATTAACACATTTAAAAGATAGATGGTATTATGATGATAATAAATGTTTGTGGTACTTATTTAATAAAAGTAGTTCTATACATCATAATCCATCAGGGCAATACATAAACATAAAATTAGTTCGTTTGGATGCCAATAAAAGGGAATCTCACGAAACAATATTAAATGTATCTGCTGATTTAGCAAAACAAATAGAAGATGATAAACTGCCAACGAC
This sequence comes from Prevotellaceae bacterium, assembly GCA_031271465.1. Taxonomy (GTDB): domain Bacteria; phylum Bacteroidota; class Bacteroidia; order Bacteroidales; family Paludibacteraceae; genus JAFGVL01. Next base: position 24,937 of record JAISVR010000035.1, read on the forward strand.
AATAACAGGTAATATAGTGAAAACAGGAGAATATCAACAAACATTTAATTTATATCATTGTAAAGATTTTTCTTGGTCAAGAGACTATTTCAAAGATTTGTTTTCTAATATAGGTGATTATGTTGAAGGACATAAAAAGTTTGATGTAGATTTGCATAATGCGGGTTGGATTTATTATGCTGAATTTTCTCAGAACACATATTCTAATCCCACAGAAGAAGAATTAAGTAAAATGAAAGAAATTGAGATTGCAAAAAACAAAATAACAGGAAATCCGATTGCTTTCAGTTGCCCTTTACCATCTCGATATTATCAAAAACAATTGGAGGCAAATGGTTGTGGAAGTAAAGAGTTTGATGTCCCTGAATTTATTTTTAAAGAAGCGTGTGACTTACACGATATAGATTACTCTACTAAAAAAAAGGTTGTTGCAGATCTTAATTTTTATGATAATATGGCAAAAGCTTGCACCAAAAAATTTGGGAAAAATATCGTATTATTGGGTAGTTGTATGAAAATTGCTGATGTATATTTCTTTGGGGTACACATAGGTGGTCAGAGTGCATATAATAATGCACAACATACATCAAAACTATTGAAAGCTGCAATAGAAAGCGAAAATGGCAATATGACTGTAATAATACACGAAAGCGACGGGAAAACTTATTTTGTTTCTATGAAAAGAAAAAACATAAAATAAAGAAAACTCAGACCATACTATCCGTCCTGTCCAATCAACAATTCAGCACCTTTCCTCCCAAGCTATTTCACCGCCACAGTTTCAATCTCCACCAGTGCGCCGAGCGGCAAAGCACGCACGGCAATGGTTGAGCGGGCAGGGCAATGAGCAGTATAGTAGCGCGCATACACGGCATTGAGTTGCGCAAACAGGCTTATATCGGTAACAAACACGGTGGTTTTCCGTGCAAACAACAAGTGCAGGACAACAAGGTAAAGCTTTACCCGTGCAAATGACTGTGTCCTTCCTATTCACTTAAAGCTTTGAAAAAAACACTCGGATAAGGTTATACCCATAACTGTTCGAGTGAAGCTTCTAAATTAATAATGGAAACAAAAATACTCCGGCGTTGAATAATTGTATAAAAATTGTACTTTTGTTGTTGATTGTTTTCGCTATTATAGAGAGTATATAAGTCCTCAAAGAACTAAGAGAAATGAACCCAATACCGCAATTATACAAACAATGGCAATCACTGCAGCCGCTTAATCCGAAATTGGAACGAGATATCAATCAACAGTTTATGATTGATTTTAATTACAACTCCAACCATTTGGAAGGCAATACGCTTACTTACGGTCAAACCAAACTTTTATTGCTTTTTGGCGATACCATTGGCAATGCAAGTATGCAGGATTACGAGGAAATGAAAGCTCATAATGTGGGACTTGAACTGATGAAAACCGAGGCGAAAGACAAAAGCAGAACGCTGTCGGAAAATTTTATTCGCGAACTAAACCACACCATTTTAGTCAGAGATTTTTACAAAACAAGCCCCGATGGCGACTACCGTTATAAAATACATGTAGGCGTTTATAAAACCCGTCCCAATTCCGTTATCACACCTACCGGCGAACTTTTTGATTATGCTTCGCCCGAAGAAACGCCCTCACTGATGAGCGATTTAGTGGAGTGGTATCGCAACGAGGAACAAAGGGGGCAACTGAAAGTGGAAGAGCTTGCCGCATTATTTCATTATCGCTACATCCGTATTCACCCGTTTGAAGACGGAAACGGAAGAATTGCCCGCCTGCTGGTAAACTACATCCTTTTACGAAACAACTATCCGATGCTCGTAATTCGCACCGACGACCGGAAAAATTACTTGAAAGCTCTGCATCTGTGCGACCAGCTATCAGGAAAAATCCCTTATAACGGAGCACACGCTACTCTGCAACAGACAAAACCGTTAGTTGATTACATTTCCGCCATTTTGGAAAATAAACTGACAATGCTCATTCAATTTGTAAAAGGCGAAATTCCTGAATTTATTGAAGCAAAAGAGGTGGAGAAAAATGACACTGTAAAATTAGAAAATGGCACTGTAAAACCGGAAAATGACACTGTAAATGAAATTTTTGAGGGTGTAAAAATAAAAATCGAAGGTGTAAAAGATAAACTAAATCAAGAATTAGGAATAATATATGATTTTATAAAAGAAAAACCGCTTGTCAAAATTAATTCAATAGAAAAACATATCCAAAAGAGTAACAAGACCGTTAAACGCTATCTCAAAATCCTAAAAGACAATGGATTGATAGAATATGTAGGTTCTGATAAAACAGGCGGATACAAAGTGCTTTAACCGGTAACACTCATTCAATTTGTAAAAGGCAAAATTCCTCCATTTAAAGCTTAATCGATTCTTCTTCTACGATTGCGGGTCATATTTCCTCCCAAGCTATTTCACCGCCACAGTTTCAATCTCCACCAGCGCGCCGAGCGGCAAAGCACGCACGGCAATGGTTGAGCGGGCAGGGCAATGAGCAGTATAGTAACGCGCATACACGGCATTGAGTTGCGCAAACAGGCTTATATCGGTAACAAACACGGTGGTTTTTACCACATCGGAAAAAGCGTAGCCCGCTTCGTCGAGAATGGCTTTGATGTTGGCAAAAACCTGCTCGGTTTGCCCCTCAATATCGGCAGCTTCTATTTTTCCCGTAGCGGGATTTACGGGAATTTGTCCCGAAACAAACAATTGTCCGTTCACTTCCACCGCCTGACTGTAGGGTCCGATAGCCGCAGGAGCATTTGTTGTTGAAATAATTTTTTTCATCTGTTTATATTTTGTTTTTTGGAATTATCCGCAAAAATACCCAACAATCATATTTAGCTTCGCTGAACGCTGTTTCGGTACTATGTACCTAAATCTCTACTATTTTTTTAATTTCTACAAAGATTTATAACACTCTGTGTCTTAGAGCTGCGTCATTTTTATTTTCTACAAAGTCAGATAAAACTCACGGCAAATCAATTTATCGGCATATCGACAAATTTGCCGCCCTTCAGTATGCGCACCGTACGGAAACCCGCTTCACCAAGCGCTTCGTAGGTATGTTTCATACCGGTAATAACCCCATCGGGATAGTGGCAATCCGAATTTACCATCACAGGAATTTTCATCTTTCGCATCAAGGGATAAAATTGCCGGTTCGGAAATGTTACACCCCTACTCGCTACCGATTTGGTATTTATTTCCACAATCAAGTCTTTTTCTTTAACCAACTTCAGGGTTTCGGTTATAAGGTCGGTATACCACGAAGCAGTAGAATCGAAATCGCGAAATTGAGCAGCATTATACGCAACCTTATCCAAATGCGCAACAATGTCGAACCTTGCAGAACTAATCATCCGGCACAACTGTTCGAAATACCGCTTCACCAGCCGCCGGATATCGCCATCGTACAACAGCTCGCACACCATATAAAAAAGCTGTGGATCGCCGTCGATATTCCATTTCTGCCCGGTAGGCAAATTATCAATGTAGTGAATGGCACCGATGCGATAGTCGAGCGGCTCATTTTCGTACAAACGAAAAGCAGCGTCTTTCTCTTCCGGCAAATAATCGAGTTCCAAGCCGACATAGAGTTCCATTTCGGCGCTGTATTTTTTTTTCAGGCGATAAAATTCCTGCAAGTATTCAGGAAAATCGTCGTAGTGCATTGCCCAGCGGGTATTAAACGACACCGGCGCGTGCGACGACACTCCGTAAGCCCGCAAGCCTTTGGCTACGGCATAACGCACAAACTGCTCCATCGAAGCTCGTCCGTCGCAAAAATAACAGTGGCTGTGAAAATTGGTAAGATATTGCATGAAAACAGAAAAAAATATAGTTATACCTCCTGCGAAGAACTTTCGAGCAAAGGTAAACTGATTTTATATTTCACCGCGAGTAAGCGAACAAGCAACACGCTTGCAGCTGAACTAAGTTGTGTCAAAATTTGGTCGCAGTGCAGGCTATGCATCAGCCAGTATACCAAACCGCCGATAATACAGGCTATGGCATAAATTTCTTTGCGGAAAATCAGCGGCACCTCGTTGATAAGAATATCGCGCATAACCCCGCCTGCCGCGCCGGTAATACTACCCATAAGAATTGCTACCCAAAACGGAAATCCGTTCAGAAGGGTTTTTTCTACCCCCACCACCACAAACAGCGCCAAACCAATGCTATCGAAAAGGAAAAATGCATTTTTGAAACGCATAAGATTATCCTTGAAAAACAACACGGCAGCCAAAGCTACACCGGTGCATATCAAATAACTGGTATTGAGCATCCAAAAAGGGGTGAGATCGAGCAGCAAGTCGCGAACAGTACCGCCACCAACCGCCGTAACAAAACCTACAACATAGGCGCCAAACCAGTCGAAACGATTTGCCGCCGCCAAGCGAATACCGCTGATGGCAAAAGCAAAAGTGCCCACATATTCGATAATATCAATAAATCCGATGCTCAAAATAGTTCAGGGTTGAGGATTTTCGCTGCAAATGTACGATGAATTTAGAAAAAAAGCTATCTTTGCACCGTTTTCTAACTATAGAATTCTTAAAAACATAACCCACTAAAGGAACAAATGATGAAAAATGTAGTTTTTATTGTATTGATTTCAGGTATTTTTATGCTGGCAAGTTGCGCAAGTTCAAAAAGTGCCGGTTTTAATAAAAATACAGGTTTTTCTGCCCGCCACAACGGTACGGTGAGCTTGCTCAAAGGAGGAAAAACATTTTGTAAAAAGTAAAAACACGCCTTATTTACAGGCAGAAACTTTTTTTATTCGGTGCGGAAATGTTAAATTTGCGCACCTTATTTTTATACAAATACTATGAAAAAAATATTTCTGTCTGTTGTGCCTGTTTTTTGTATGTGTTTTTCGCTTATCGCACAGCTTACCGAGCCTATCAATATCAATAAATTTAAAAGCGGCATTCAGCAATGGAGCCTCGACTATCCCGAAAACGATTACGAGCGTTACGATGTAAGCGAAGTGATAGAAATTGCCAACAACCTGGTAAAATGGCAAAACAGAGACGGCGGCTGGAGCAAAAATATTGACTGGCTCGGCATGTTCGACATCGATTCCCTGCGCCCTACCCTCGAACCGCACTATCATAAAAGCAGCCTCGAAAACACCAATATCTTTCCGCAAATAGCTTATCTGAGCGAAGCTTTTACCCAAACCAAAAATCCCATTTACCGCAATGCTGCCGAGCGGGGCATTCGCTATCTTATTGTACACCAACATGCAAACGGCGGCTGGGGCGAACATGCTATCACTTTCAACGACGAGGTAATGACGGGCATAATGAACCTCTTTCTCGAAATTCGTTACCACCGCCCTATTTATTCGTGGGTCAAAGAGCCGCTGCTGTCTTTGGTAAACAAAAGTCTCGATAAAGCCATCGCCATCACGCTAAAATGCCAGGCAGAAAACAACGGCGAAAAAACTGCGTGGTATCAGCAATACGACTATAAAACCCTGCAACCGCAAAAAACCGGCGACTACGAAGAAATAAGCCTTTCCACGGTGGAAACTTGCGATATATTGCTTTTCCTGATGCGAATCCGCAATCCGTCGCCCGAAGAAAAAACTGCCATTAAAAGCGGGGTAGAGTGGCTGAAAAAATCGCAAATCGCGGGTACGCGCCCCGATGCCGTGCAGTCTATTTATCTCGAATGGGAAAAAATCCATGGCAGTTAACATCTTAAAATCTCCGAAAAGAAAGTATGCCATTGGTTTGCGCTTCTATTTTTTTGTATGGCTGTTGTGCTCCGTTTTACCGCTTTGGGGGGTAGAAAAACCGGAGACAGAGATTGTTGTTGCCGGACAGGTAGTTGATAAAACAGACGGAGTACCTCTTGCCCGCGCTGTGGTTAATTTTGAAGGAAGCAACATTGCCACCTCTACCGACGATAACGGATTTTTTGTGCTCCGAAGCCCTGTGCCGCAACGAAAAATTACCGTATCGATGCTGGGTTATAAAACACGGAGCATTCGGCTGCCAAAAGGACGCAGCGCGGGTTTGCAAATAGAACTGTCGTACCGCACCAACATCTTGCGCGAACTCGTTATTTTTTCGAGCAGCGACAATTCCGCCAACCAACTGATACAACGCGTTCGGAGCAATCGCAAACAGAATAATCCCGGTTTGCGTAGCGGTTACCAACCAAGCGCAACCGAACAGATTCGAGCTTCGATGAGTAATGTTACTCAAAAAGATATTGACAACCGCCTGCTGCGCGACCTTGAAAAAGGTATTATTACCGCCGCAGATTCAACGCTGCTGCTACCCGTATACGAAAGTGAAAAAACTTATACATGGGGAAACAGTGAAGACGAAACCGACTTTGCGCTGCAAAGAAGCATTGTGCCCCGTCAAAGTGAAATATTGAAAGAGCTGGCAAATAAATTGCCCCGGGAAGTGAATTTTTACGAGAACTATATTCCCGTTTTCGGAAAAAATTTCCTTACACCTCTGGCTACCTCGTCGAGTTTTTCTTACAAATATTTTTTGAAAGACAGCCTTATTACTCCCGAAGGCAAACAGTATATAGTGAGTTTTCGTCCGCGCAACCCGAAAGATTTAACTTTTGCCGGAGAAATGCGTATCGACTCGGCAAGTGCCGCTCTTGTGCAGATTTCGGCATCGGTGCCCCATTCGGCAAATATTAATTATATCGGACAAATGTCGTTTACACAAGATTTCGGGCGCGATTCTCTTTCAAACAATTGGGAGTTTGCCTCTCAGTTTACGGGTATAAATTTACAGTTGATAAACCAAACGGACAATAAAAAAACAAGTTCTTTTTTTGTAACGAAACACACGAGATACACCGACAGTGTAAGTTCGATTCTTCCGTTTAGCTTCACTCCCACTTCCTACGAAAAAGATTTTTCCAATGCTATCGACAGTCTTAGTCAAACCCGTGTAGCAAAAGTGGCGGGCAACATTGCCGATATGTTTTTAAACCGATATATCCACATCGGAAAAATTGATTGGGGACCTATTTTCCATTTTGCCGGATACAACAAAACGGAGGGAAATCGTTTCACGCTCAGCGGACGAACCGGAGAGAGCCTTTTTAAAAATTTTACTGTTGGCGGCTCGGCAGGCTATGGTTTTTTAGACGAAAAATGGAAATTTGGCGCCGAAGCTCAATACCGTTTCCGTAAACTCGAATATGCCTTAATCGGCTTGCGTTATAAAGACGATTTTTATCAAACCGACTACGACTATCACGACGATGTGAAATACGAAAATGCCATCGGCAATGGCTTAGCCGGTGTGAGCACCGTTATTTTTCACGGTTTTGGAGAGAAATACAGCCGGCGCGAGTTTATAGAATTGTTTTACGACCGCCAATGGACAAAGGGTGTAAATACGCATTTTTCCTTGCAAAGCACTGTTTTTAGTCCCAACAGCTATGTGCCTTTTGCGCTCGGCGGGCAGCATTTTACTTCGTTGCACGACTATCGCCTCACTCTTTCCTTGCGGCTTTCGTACAAAGAGCGTGTGATGGACGAATATTTTCACCGTATTTATGTGAGCAACAATTATCCGGTGTTGCATTTCGTAGTCGAAGGAGGGCGATACAAACTGTCGACACGCGAAAACTACTACCTTAAATTGCATATTGCCGAAAAGCAGCGTATTTTACTCGGCAATATCGGTCGGCTGAATTATTCGGTCGAAGGCGGTTGCATAATGGGCAGTATGCCTTTCCCCTTGCTCGAAATTTACAGCGGTTACGAAAACTACGGAATGGATAAACTGAATTTAAATTCAACAACATTCAATCAATATGCTACCGATTTGTATTTCAATATTGAAACAAAATTTGTAACCAACGGTTTGTTGTTTAACAGAATTCCTTTGATAAAAAAACTCAATCTTCGCGAATTGATTTCGGCAAAACTCACCGTGGGCAATTTGCACGAACGACAACTTTCGGTTATGGATTTTCCGTCGTTTATCAAACCATTAAACGAGCCTTATCTGCTTGCAACGGCAGGTATTACCAATCTGTTTCGTATTTTATCCGTAGAAGCTTTAATGGAAATGCCTCAAACCACTGTTCCTTCGCATACGATATGGGGCATTCGGTTAAAATTAGATTTCGATTTTTAGCACTTATTTCTCTTTGCTTTTACCGCATTACTAAAAAATTATACGAACTTATTCCTTTATAAGAGTGTCCGTCATTGCGGACTCGACTCGCAATCGCATAATAACGATGAATTGCTTATGTGCGATACCGCATCAAGCGCGGCATAACGAATCCTTTTTTACAAGCCTAAATGAGATAATTCCGAAATTGTATTGTATTTTTGCAAACTTAATTATGAAAATGAATTTCCGAACCCTTGTAAGCATAGCTCCTTCGCCCGACAGGATTTTGCACAACAGCCGCCTGCTGATGCTCGGCTCGTGTTTTGCCGAAAACATGGGAGAACGGTTGATTAATGCAGGTTTTACGGTCGATTTAAACCCTTTCGGAATTTTATACAATCCGCTTTCAATAGAACAGGCTCTCACGCAATTGCTCGACGACAAACGCTACCGGGCAAACGAACTCGTTGAGTACGAAGGACTTTGGCACAGCATGATGCATCACAGTCGATTTTCGGCAAGTTCGAAAGACGAATGCCTGAAAAAAATTAACGACCGCATTGCTCTTTCGGTTGAAAACTTTAAAAAAGCCGATTTCCTGTTTATAACTTTCGGCACTGCATGGATTTACGAGTTGGTAAATACGGGCGCAGTGGCAGCAAACTGCCACAAATTGCCCGAGCGATATTTTTCGCGCCGCCGCCTCACGGTTGAAGAAATTGTGGAAAAATATACCAAGCTGGTTGAAAAACTGTTGAAAACTAACCCGCAATTGCGGATAATTTTTACCGTAAGCCCTATCAGACACTGGAAAGACGGCGCACACGGCAATAACCTTAGCAAAGCAACGCTTCTGTTGGCAATTGAGCAAATTACGCAACAGTTCGACAATGCGAGCTATTTTCCTGCCTACGAGCTTGTGCTCGACGAATTGCGCGATTACCGCTTTTATACCGACGATATGCAGCACCCCTCTGCAGTGGCTGTGAATTATATCTGGCAACGCCTGGGGGAAACATTTTTTAGCGAAGAAACAAAAAAACTTGCTGCTGAAAACGAAAAACAGGCACGGATTGCAGCGCATAAACCCATAGTAAAAATCTAATAGTGAAAAAACTTATATGACACAAAAGAAAAAAGAAAACCCGTTGTGGAATTTGATGTTCAACATCGTGATTCCGGTTTTGATTTTAAACAAGCTCGAAAAATGGCTGGCACTCGATTTGCCCGCCGCTGTGGTGTTGATTATCGCGCTCGCATTTCCGCTTTGTTACGGGCTGTGGGACTGGGTGCGTCAACGCAAGGCAAATTTCATTTCCATTCTCGGTTTTGCGGGAATCTTCCTCACGGGTATCATCGGCGTATTCGAGTTACCCACCGAACTGATTGCGTACAAAGAAGCCGCCATTCCTTTTATAATAGGCGTAGCCATTTTGGTAACCATAAAAACGCCCTTCCCGCTGGTGAAAAAACTGCTCTATAACCCCGACTTGATGGACACCGAAAAAATTGAAGCCATTTTGACCGAGAACAATACAGAACAGCAGTTTGACAGTATACTTACACGCTCGTCGTATTTCCTTGCGGGGTCGTTTTTCCTTTCGGCAGTGCTCAATTTCGTGCTGGCAAAAATCATCATGCAAAGTCCCGCCGGAACACCTGCTTTCAACGACGAATACAGCCGCATGCTGGCTCTTAGCTGGCCTGTTATTGCTTTGCCTTCAATGATAGTTATGATTTTTATCCTGTGGTATATGGTGCGGTCGCTTACCCGGTTAACGGGTTTGAAATTCGAAGAGATGTTTAATGTTGAAGGTTGATTTTTGCTATATTTGCAGGGTAAATTTTTTACTCTGACTTACAATTTATATCACAAATATGAGCGGACTGTTTTTGTCTGTCGTCCGATTCTTTGATTTGACTTTGCAAGGATAGCATATTTGGCTGATTAAAAAATATTTCTCAAATAAAATTAGCCAAATATGGCAATTTAGACTAATTAGAAAACTGAATGGAAGATACTATAAAATCAAGGATTAAAAAGATTTTATCAGACAAAAAAATTACTATAAATTTTTTGTCAAAGGAGATAAATATCCCTCAAAAAACATTGTCAAATCAAATTAATGGAAGACAAGAAGTGGGAATAAAGACTATTTTAGCCATTATTGACTACTTTAAGGATATTGATTTGCGTTGGCTATTAACCGGAAATAAATCTTTGTTAAAAGGAGAGATAATTGAACTATCAAGAAGAATATTAAAAATATTTGATATTCAAAAGAAAAAAAATTCTGATAATTATACAAAACAAATAAATTTAATATGCAATGAACTTCAGATTAGCGAAGATATACTTATGTCTAATTTGCAAAATTACAACATTGATTTATCGACACTTATATCAATAAAAGGGAAATTTAGAGAGTTAAATTTAACTTGGCTAATGATTGGAGAAATAGCAGAACGCGAAGGAGAGTATCCATTATTATATGGAAATTCTAATGAAAATATGTCGTTATACCACTATACATCCGCCGAAACTTTATTAAAAATCATAGGAAGTATGAAATTGAAATATGGTACTTTTAATAAATCAAATGACCCAAAAGAAAGAAAGGCATATAAGGTTATCGAAAAGATAGATGGATATTCTAATTTTTTCAAGAATACTATTGAAAATGATTTTAAATATATTTCTTTTTTTAAATATCAATCATCTACAAATGAATATGTAAATGGAAAAACATTGCCACGAATGTGGGCGCAATATGCATCTCCACACGAAGAAAATAGTGTATATAAAAAATGGAAAATGACTGGAGCCTGCATTGAATTTGACATTGACAAAATAAAAGAAAAAGTAGAAGAAATACGGGAAAAAAACGACAGTGTCAATTTATTTTTTGGCGATATAGAATATAGATATGGATTGTATAGAAATGGAGCAAATGATATTCCACAAAATAATCCGTTAATTGACTATCTTTCAAGAAAGCACAAAGGATGGGAGAAAGAGCAAGAATATAGATTGATTTATGGTGGGAATGATGAGTTTTTAAATATATCCAATTGTATAAAAAAAATATTCCTCGGAGATGATTTCATAATAGAAGACGCATATGAATTAAAATCTATTATCGAAAAAAATACCGAAAAGATAAATGTCATAAAATTAAAATATAATGAATTTTCAAGTTTTGCAACAGAGCAATCTTTTAATGAATATCTCACACAAGAAGATGGGTTATCAATAAAAGATACAGCGAGATATTGGGAAGATAAATATAAAAAAATAAAAGAATTGCACTATGAATGCTTGCGCTCAAAAGATGTTATTTCCGAAAAATTAGTTTCTGCTCTTGAAAAAACACATACTCTTAGAGATGAAATTGATAAATTAAGCGCAGATAGTATTTCTCAAAAAAACATACTTGTGGAAATGGCAAACGATGTGTTTCTTGCTCTTACGAAGGCAGGTTAAGATATTACAAAATAGGGAATCAAATTATAATTAAAACTTAAATGAAAAATCACTTATTAAAAGTAAATACAGCAATTAAAATAAGTATTGCTATCATAGTACTTTTCTTACTATACCTTTTTTTGCTAAATGGAAGATACCAAACAACCGGTGCAGATAGCGCATTAATGTTTGATAATTGGAAAAAAGAATGGATTTTACCAAATAAAGAAGCAAGAAAGCCTCTTTAAAAAAATACACATAATGAGAAAATTTATATTATTCCTGTTTTTACCTCTACTTGCAGGCGGAATGTTTACCGCTGCAAACGCACAACAACAAGCGGAAAATCAACAGAAATGGACTATCGAAAACTGTGTTGCAACCCTCGACCCTGCCAAAGGGCAGCCTACCAAAGCGGGCTATCAGTTTTGGTTTGCCGACAAGGATTTTACCGGCGACGGCAGAACACTTAAAATGAGCGTTGTAGCTCCCCGCAAAGCTACTCACGCACCGCATCAGCACGCAGAAGACGAGTTTTTCTTCGTAGTAGAAGGAACAGCGAAATTCTACCTCAACGGCGATTCCATTACAGCCAAGCCTTACACCACCTTTTACGCTCCTCCGCATTCGCTCCACGGCATTGCCAACGCAGGCGACACAGAAATGAAATACTTAGTGGTGAAAAAATACAATTTAAACCCGTAACGCACCGGCGAAAAGTTATTTTTGAAAGTATTTTTGAACGCTGATAACACAGATTAACGCAGATTTAACAAGATGAATATCATGGATAAATCTGTATTTATCTGCGCAATAACATTCACGACCAACGGGAGTAAAATCCGCATCATCTGCGTTATCCGCGTTCTTTAAAAACAACCCCACAGTTAGCGGTATAGAGGCTGTATATCATACGAAATGAATCTGCATACAATAAAGGCTGTCCGATTGTTCGAACAGCCTTTTTATCGAAAGAAAATAACATCTATTTCTTATGTATGTAAAACAAAACGCGATAACATGTAGAATGTACCCGCACCGGCTAAATAACCGATTAATGCCCACAGGGAGATTTTTTTCAGGTACCAAATAAAGTCGATTTTCTCCATACCCATTACAGCTACACCGGCAGCAGAACCGATAATGAGGATGCTTCCACCCGTACCGGCACAGTAGGCAAGCATTTCCCAAAATGCACCGTCGACAGCAAAATGACCCGCTTCGGCAATGGGGTACATACCCATGGCTGCAGCTACCAGCGGCACATTATCGACAATAGACGACAACAGACCTATAATGATATTGATAAGATAAATATCGCCGATTTTATCGAGCTGTGTAGACAGTTGAGCAAGCAAACCTACTTCGGAAAGACAGGATACCGCCATCAAAATACCGAGGAAGAACAACACACTCGGTGTATCAACCCGTTGCAAAATGGAAGAAATATTGAAGCGCGAATATCCTTCCGGATTATTTTTGTGCATCAATTCGGTAACAATCCATATTAAACCCAAACCAAGTAAAATACCCATGTAAGGAGGCAAGTGTGTAATGGTTTTAAACACCGGTGTAAACAACAAGGCTCCTACCCCGAGGAAGAAAATAATTCGTCCCTGCAAGCGCGACGCCGAAGTAACTTCTGCTTTTTCGGAACTTGCGTGGCGTTGCACATTGCCTTTCATTGTACACGAAATAACTGCTAATGGCACAATCATGGAAACCAAGCTTGGCAAGAAAGTTTCTTTGATAATCATAGCCGAAGTAATATTACCCTTTATCCACAACATAATGGTGGTAACATCGCCAATAGGACTCCACGCGCCACCCGCATTGGCTGCCAAAATAACCATACCGGCAAAAAACCAACGCTCTTTTTTATCGGATACCAGCTTACGCAACAAGGCTACCATTACAATGGCAGTAGTAAGGTTGTCGAGCACGGCAGACATAAAAAAGGTGATAAGACCGATAATCCACAGCAGTTTACGCTTGTCGGTAGTTTTAATTTTGTCGGTAATAATAGCAAAACCACCGTGTTTGTCCACCGTTTCTACAATAGTCATCGCTCCGAGCAGGAAGAACAGGATTTCTGCCGTTTCGCCGAGATGCACAACAAGATGTTCCGTTTCGTGGAAACTGCCCGAAAGAGCATAAATAGACCATAATACAACGGCGAGCAATAAAGCAGTAGCCGATTTGTTAACCTTTATCGGGTGTTCGAGTGCAATACATGCATAACCAACGATAAAAACAATAATCATTAATAATTCCATAAAATTTTTTGTTATTTAGTTTAATATTAATTTAAAAAATTACGATACTACTACAACCGGATATCCTCTTTCGGCGTGAAATTTGTCATAGCAGTATTTTGTAGTTTATTAAAAAACAATTCGTCATGTCGAGCGTAACCGAAACATCGCAAAAACAATTTGGCTAATGCGATGTCTCGGCAAGCTTGACACGACAATGTTTATTGTCTGTAAATATCTACTTTTTCCGCATCAAAACCGGCAATAAACGCAGCATGACGATTTACTTCCGCTTCGCCGTAGTTGATATAAATTTCGGCAGATTTATGGTAACTTTCTTCGCGACCGGCATCGATAATAAGCAGATAGCCCATAATAATATGCCCTGCCATTTCCACCATTCGGCGCGCTTGGAAGTCGATGTATTCGTTATTTTTCAGTTCGAGGACAGAATTTACCGCCTTTTCGTATTGCTCGGTCATAGCAATCAAACGACTGCGCAAGTTCGAGAACTCTGAGTTAGCCGTTTGCGCCTCGTAATGACGAATTTGATTTAAAAACGAACCTGTGGTTACATGGCGAATGGCGGCTACCACTTGCAGTTGCGAAGTTCCTTCATAAATAGTCAAAATGCGCGCATCACGGTACAAACGCTCACAAGCATAATCTTTCATAAAGCCCGAACCGCCGTGCACCTGAATACAGTCGTAAGTATTTTGGTTAGCATATTCGCTCGAAAACATTTTTAATAATGGGGTAAACGCATCGGCTAATTTTTGATAGGCTTTATAATCCTCTTTTTCGGCAGGTTCCAGTTTACGGTCTTTTTCGATAGCCTCGTAGGATTTGTAAATATCCACAAAGCGCGTGCATTCGTACAACAGCGCACGCGAAGCATCTAATTTTGCTTTGATATTTGATAATAATTCAAAAACAGCAGGAAATTCGATAATCGCCTTGCCAAACTGACGGCGATCTTTAGCATACGCCAACGCTTCCTCATAAGCCGCTTGCGAAACGCCAACCGACTGTGCACCAATACCCAAACGCGCACCGTTCATCAGCGACATTACATATTTTATCAAACCCAAACGGCGCATACCAACGAGTTGCGCGGGTACATTTGTAAACACCAATTCGCAGGTAGGTGAGCCTTTAATACCGAGTTTATTCTCGATGCGGCGCACTTTAATGCGATCGTCGTGTTTGTTATCGGCAACGAAATACGACAGTCCGCGACCGTCATTCGTACCTTCTTCCGAGCGGGCAAGCACGAGTTTGATTTGTGCATCACCGTTGGTAATAAAGCGTTTAACGCCGTTCAAATACCAGGTCTGGTCGGCTTCGTTGAAAGTGGCTTTCAGCTGTACGGCTTGCAAATCCGAACCTGCATCGGGTTCGGTCAAGTCCATCGAACAGGTTTCGCCTGCGCATACGCGGGGTAGAAATTGCGCCTTGATTTCGTCCGAAGCGTATTCGTCAATCGTGGCGGCGCAATCCTGCAAGCCCCAGATATTACCAAAACCGGCATCGGCGCGGCTCACGAGTTCGGCAGCCATTACATAGGGGATGGTTGAGAAATTCAAGCCGCCGTACTGACGCGGCAACGCCATTCCATACAAACCTGCCTGCGCGAGCGCATCGTGGTTTTGTTGTGTGCCTGAGGCATACACAACGCGGTTATTCACTACTTTCGGACCTTCATGGTCAACGCCCTCGGCATTCGGAGCGATGATTTCGCCGCAAATTTCGCCGATGATTTCGAGCACGCGTTCGTAGTTGTCTATCGCGTCTTCAAAATCTTGCGCCGCATGGTCGTATTTGTCCTTGTCCGCATAATCTTTTTCTTTCAGACCAACAATTTTACGCATCAACGGGTGCGATAATTGAAATTTCAGTGCGGGGTTTTCGTTGTAAAAGTTCATAATTATTTTCTGTTTAATATTTATTTCCTATTTATATTCTTTGCAATAAATCCTTTTAATTTTCCTTGCTTTTGTAATTTAATATAATTTTCAATGTTCTTGTTGTTACCCAAAACTTTTTTGTTTTTGTTGTAAAATTCAATAACTGCCTCAATTCCTGCCAAATTGCCTGAAATCATTCCATCTGTGTCGCTTTTAGCCAAAGCCACGGTATTTTGATAATTGTTTGTTTCAATGGTCTTTTTTACCCAACCACCAATGAAAACGACAAGCAAATCGTGATTTTTCCCATCTAAAAAATTAACAATTTTGTCGGTATCAATAACAATATGTACAGTCGGACTGCCACTTACCCACGCAATAAGAAAGGTATTGGCTTCTTTCCTTTTTTCTTGTTCTTGGTCTATTGGTGTATTTATCAACCAATCAACACATTTTACAATATCTTGCTCATAAGGCGCATAATCTTCTTTTGCAACTAATTTATAATCTTTCGGCACTTCAAAAGATTGTGCAAAAATCATATTACAACATAAAAAAGCGCAAAAAAATGCGATTAGTTTTTTCATAAGTTTTAGTTTTTAATTGTTTCTGAACAAATTATCTTTTTTATTTAATGTTGTTTATTTGAAAAATGGTTGTATCTTTGTGGCAGATTTAAAACGGCTAAATAACTATTGCGGGGTTTCGCGGGTTTTTAGTCGTTTTTCTTTTATTCTATCGCTGTAATACAATATTGCACTTTTTGTTTACTGCCTTTCAAAACGCCAACGGTTAATTTGATTTTTCCAAAAATCTTTTTTGAATATTCCATCACAATCATTTCCAAAAATCGCTGTTGGTTCTTATTTTCAGTTTTAGGTTTTACACTTGCCGTGTGTTTTGCATTTTCCAAAACTTCGGTCAGAAAAGTAACCGCAACAGTAGATTTATAGGTGTGCGAGGCGTGTCCCGCCGTTTCTTGCAAAGACAAAAAACGCACATTTATAAAATCATTTAACGATTTATTGAAAATTTGTTTTGTCATATTGATAGCAATCCACTGCGAATAAAAAGCAAGAATAAATTCCTTTCGTTGTTTTTTATCTTCTTTTGTGTCACCTAATGCTATTCCGTTTTTGTCAAAATCCATTCTTCTACTTGCTGTTCTTCTTATAATATTTAATCATTTTCGGAACAACTTCTTCTACATTGCCTGTAATCACATAGTCGGCAATGGCGTTGATGGGTGCGTTTGCGTCATTGTTGATAGCGATAATCATTGAACTTTCCTGCATACCGGCGATGTGCTGGATTTGCCCCGAAATGCCGCAAGCAATATAGAGTTTCGGACGCACGGTAACGCCTGTCTGACCGATTTGACGCTCGTGCTCGGTAAAGCCCGCATCAACGGCGGCGCGGCTTGCACCGACTTCGGCACCAATCACGGTTGCCAATTCGTGCAACAACTTAAAGCCGTCTTCCGAACCAACGCCGTAGCCGCCTGCAACGATAATTGGCGAGCCTTTGAGGTTTACTTTCGATTTTTCCATGTGGCGTTCAATCACTGAAACGACAAAATCTTCGTCGGAAACATATTTTTTTACTTCCAGATTTTTGATTTGTCCTTTGTGATTTTTGTTGAAAATTTCTTTTTTCATCACGCCTTCGCGCACAGTTGCCATTTGCGGGCGACAGTCGGGGTTTACAATCGTTGCAACGATATTTCCACCAAATGCAGGGCGAATTTGATACAAAAGATTTTTGTAGGTCTTGCCTTCCTTTTTATCTTCGTGGTCGCCAATTTCGAGGGCGGTACAGTCGGCAGTCAAGCCGCTGAACAGAGCTGACGACACGCGCGGTCCCAAATCGCGACCGATAGAAGTAGCGCCCATCAAAGCGATTTGCGGTTTTTCTTCTTTAAACAAATTAACCAATGCCGATGTATGCGGCAACGATGTGTAAGGATAAAGGCGTTTGTCGTCCAACAGGAAGAGCGTGTCCACGCCGTAAGGGAAAACCTGTGCGGCGATTTTATCTAATTGATAACCAACAGCTACAGCATCGAGGTTACAGCCAAGCTGATTTGCGAGCGTACGCCCTTTTGTCAATAATTCGAGGCTCACATCGCCTACGATGTTTTCCTCAATTTCGAGATATACAATTATGTTGTTCATTTTTTTAGAAATTACGGAAGTTACAGAAGTTAAACGAAGTTACAGAATTATTTTTCACAACAATTATTCAACAAATTTCTTATATCTTCCAAATTATTATTTTTTACAACGGAAAAAAGAAACAATAGTTTTACGAAACTTGAGAAGTTTGATTTTTATTCGGTAACTTCCGTAACTTCGTCTAACTTCTGTAACTCTATCCAATGGTGTGGTTAGCAATTAATTCTTTCATTAAATCGTCAATTTCCGCATCGGCAGCCGTCAAGCGTTTGCTTTCTTTAGCGGTAAACACCACACTTTCGATTTGTTTCACTTTAGTGGGCGAGCCGAGGAGTCCGAGCGAATTGATATCGCAATCAATATCGTTTACGCTCAATTCGGGAATATTCAGATATTCTTTACGCGTTTCGATGTAGTCGCTGTCGGCACTTTGTTTTTCCGACGGCGTGAGGGCGTTTTTGTACTTAATGGTCAGTTTTGCGTGGCGCGGGCGGCAGTCGGGTGCAGAACCATTCACGGTTACCACCATCGGCAGTTTGCCTTCCACCACTTCCACTCCGCGTTCGAGGCGGCGTTTTACAGTAATTTTTCCGTTAGAAATATCTTGGATTTCTTCGGCGTAAGTGATTTGCGGCAAGCCGAGTTTTTCGGCAACCTGCGGTCCCACCTGTGCAGTGTCGCCGTCAATCGCCTGACGACCGCAAATAATCATATCGACTTTACCGATTTTTCGGATTGCACACGCAAGCGCATACGAAGTTGCAAGCGTATCTGCACCGGCAAATTCGCGACCGCTGAGCAAATAACCGCCGTCTGCTCCACGGAACATACTTTCGCGAATGATTTCGGCAGCGCGGGCAGGTCCCATGGTTAAAATTTGCACTGTTGAACCCGGATTTTTGTCTTTCAAACGCAAGGCTTGTTCGAGCGCGTTCAAATCTTCGGGATTAAAAATAGCGGGCAAAGCTGCTCTGTTTACAGTTCCGTCCGCTTTCATAGCGTCCTTTCCCACATTGCGGGTATCGGGCACTTGTTTTGCTAAAAC
>JAISVR010000016.1 GCA_031271465.1 Prevotellaceae bacterium
TATATCCGTGCTTACCAGTGTTTTCAAAAATTTTAATGCGGTCGTCATTTATTTTTTTGATAACATCTAATGTTTTGTCTGTTGAGCCATCATCAGAAATAATAACTTCATCTCCCAAGTTTAATTGGCATAGAATGGAGTCTAATTGTTCTTTGATGTATTTTTCGCCGTTATATGTGGCTATGCAGACTGAAATCATACCAGAGATTTATAAATATTTATGTGTTCATTAGCGCATTTTTCCCAAGAAAAATCCAAAATTCGTTCTTGACTTAAATTAATTAAATTGTTGCGAACATTCCTGTTAGTCAATACAAGAGACATTTTGTCAATCATATCATCAACCACTAATGGATTAAAGTACAATCCTGCATTTTGTGCTATTTCAGGAAAACAACTTGTGTTGGAAAGTACTACAGGACAATTATAATTCATTGCCTCCAGTATAGGCATTCCAAAACCTTCATACAAAGATGGGAAAACAAACATTTCCGCATCGTGGTATAATTGAGCCATTTGCTGTTCACTGGCAAATATAAGTTTTATTTTATCAAGAATATTCAAGGCTGCCAGTTCTTTTTTTTCTTCATCGGAAAAAGAAAAGCCTGTACAAACTAATTTTAGGTCAGGAAATTTAGCTGATAAAATAGAAAATGCCTTGGCAAATCTTGAAAAGTTTTTGTAACCATCTCGTAAACCAACAAAAAGAATATATGGATTTTCTTCTATTTTCTTATCCGATATGCTTTTTTTTTGTTTATCTATTCCATGATAGATTACTTCTATTTTTTGTTCATCTGCTCCAAAATACTGAATAAAATCTTTTTTTGTATTTTCACTTATTGCTATTATTTTATCTGCAAATTTACAATTTTCAATATCCATTTTTATTCGCCACTCTCTTTTGGGATTATCTTTGTGAAATAGATAAAAAAGAGCATCGTGGGCTGTCATCACAACGGGTTTGTTTTTAGGTATAAACTTTTTATACTTAATGGGCATTTCCGTAGGATGAAAAATATTCCATTTCTCCGTGTGAAGTTTGCAAATAGTGTATGGAAATCCTATTCTGTCCATCACAGCATCTTTACTGCGAAATGATTGCTTTGGAAAAAAATTGATGGTTTTCCTCAAATTTGCCTCTGCTAAATACTGATTATTGGAGACTAATGCACTTAAATACCAGTTTTCTTGCGGGATGTTTTTCAATAATTCGCAAAAATATTTAGAAATCCCGCCATAAGTTTGACGAGCAAAAATTATATGGTCATAAAAAATTTTCATTTTATTTTTACAGTAATGAATTATACACTGCTAAATGTTCATTAGCACACTTTTGCCATGAAAAGTTCTCCAGCCGTTTTTGTCCGTTTTTTTGTTGTTGTTCTCTCAAGCTATCGTTTTCCAACAAAAGGGTTATTTTTTCGCTCATTTCTTCTGCATCATACGGATTGAAATATATACCTGCTTCTCCTGCTATTTCGGGAAAACAACTTGCATCGGAAACAACAACCGGACAGTCGTATACCATTGCTTCCAATATTGGCATTCCAAAACCTTCATAATAAGATGGAACGACAAGCATTTCTGCATCATTGTATAACTGTGCCATTTCCATTTCAGTGGCATAAAAATTGATTACTTTGTCATGTATTTTCAATCTTTGTAATTCCGCCTCCTCCTGATTAGTAAATTTTGTGCCGGAACAAACAAGTTTTAAATCCTTATATTTTTTACTAACAATAGAAAATGCTTCTATTAGATGTTCAAAATTTTTATTTGCTCCCCGTGCACCTCCCGCAAAAAAAATATACGGGTTTAAAACTAATCGATCTTTTGAAATTGGATATTTTTCTTTGTCGACACCGTGATAAATAACTTCTATTTTTTTTTCATCAATGCCCCATTCTCTTATCATATCCTGTTTTGTGTATTCACTGACGGCAATTATTTTGTTTGCCTGTTTTGCACTGCGCTTGCCCATATCAATAATTTCGTTGCAATGGGGTATATTTTTATCTTTATAAAAAACATCATATATCAAATCGTGTATGGTAATGATTAACGGTTTGTCTTTGATGTAGTTAAGATTAAGATAGGGTGTAGCAAAATAAGTAGGGTGAAATATGTCCCAATTGGCTGTGCGCAACTTACATTTGGTGTAAGGCATATTTAGTTCCGTCATAATACGCCATTTGCCTCTAAACTCTTGATTAGGAAAAAACGGAATAGTTTTAACAAGTTTCGCATCTTTAATGTGCTGATTGTTACTTATTAGGGTTGATGTAATCCACTTTTCGCGAGGGATATTTTTAAGCAGTTCACACATATATTTGGAAATGCCGCCAAATTTGATGCTCGAAAATATGTAATGGTCGTAGAAGATTTTCATTTTTTGGATATAATTTTTAGTTCCTTTGCTACT
The DNA here is from genome assembly GCA_031271465.1 of Prevotellaceae bacterium. GTDB lineage: Bacteria > Bacteroidota > Bacteroidia > Bacteroidales > Paludibacteraceae > JAFGVL01. The sequence goes on from JAISVR010000016.1 coordinate 2,426, forward strand.
TCAAGAGGCCATTTCCAATTTTGATAGCAAATTTGGGCGGTAGCAGGGGCAAGAATCAATCCCCCAACACCTAAGTTGATATATTTCAACGATAAAAACAACAAAATAACTGATAGTCCGCCGGTAAAAAGTGATGCTTTGAAAAAAGGAATATCATTTTTGGTGGCAAGTACACACTCCGCCATTCCTCTATTATAATCCAACCACGAGGCAATTAATGCAATAATAATCAATGTGCTTGCCAACAGTGGAGTTTGGCTACCTATCAAATGCAATGCCCAATTACCAAACAAAAACAAACAAAGTCCACCAACAAAAAAAGTAAACAGCATAAAAAAACAACTGTTTAGATAAATCTTTTTGATGGCAAGCGTGTCATTGTGTATTCTGAGTTGTGCTATTTTTGGCAAGAAAGTAGTGATATAAACCGTTGCTACTGATGCTATTACATTGATAATTTGTATCGTTATTCCGTATGATGCGATTTCGTTTAGAGAAATAAACATAGCACCAATTAGGACTGGCGAACGCAATATCAAAAAATTACTTGTATTGACAATTCCTAATTTTATGGCATTGCGATAGATTGGTTTTAATATTTCTTTTTTATTTTGTGCCTCAATCTCGTACAATAATTTTTTAAATTCAAATGTATAAATGGTTTTATGCGATAATATTCGTCGTATAAGAATTGATAGCGCCTGAGCACTTACAATTGCAATCAGATTAAACTGAAAATATATAAGCACTATTGCCACCAGCAAATAAACAATCTGACCGATTGCTTGAATTTGTTTGGCTCGTTTAATTAGCCCTTTCCCGTGCAACAGAGCATCATAATAAAGCGTGTAAAGAGAATACGAGTTAATCAGACATAAAATAATCCAAGCAATGTAAACCTCAGAATGATTGCCGGAATAGCTTTCTAACACCCGATACATATAAAAAGTGCCAAAAACACCCAAAACTGCCAACAGAATGATTGCAATACGGGTATAAAACCAACGCATCGCATCAATAAGTCCCCTGTATAAACTGTAATCTATTTTATTATCTTCTTTTTCTACTTGATGAAATCCCGTTGTTTTCAGTTCTTTTACGCCACTTATTACATACGAAATATTGCGAGCAAAAGAAACATTAAATCCAAAATCTAACAAAGCAGTTAGTGCAATAATAGTAGAAAAAATACTCCAAATACCTACTGTTTCCTGTGGGAAACTTCGAAGAATAAATGGTAATAAAATAATACCTGTTCCCAACAATAGAAAAGTGGCAATATAATTCCAAAAAATATCTTTCTTTCCTGTATTAATGGTTGTCATTATAAATTTTCGATTGATGTTCTCTTTTGTGTTTGCAAAATTAGATACAGCATATTGATAACAATAAAGGCTATACCAAGCATAACAAAATCATAAAATAATTGAAATAACTCAAAACGAGGCGAAGCCACAACGGAAAAGACGATAAAATAAGAGAATAATAAAAGACCCCTTGATTGTCGCACAAAAAACTCAAAACGAGCTATTAAAAAACCAAATAATGTAGCTGATAATAAAGCAATAATGTGTGGTAAATCATAAAATACAGCTAATATGGATGAACCTGTTCCTAAGCCGATTTTATATCCTTTCGGGTCCATTTTATACATTAATTGGTCTGCCACAAAATTATTTTGTTGCAATCGTTCCATATTTTGTGGTTGATTGAACGATTTTATGTTCAATGGGGCTAAAATGTAGGGGTATCTGTCATTTTCAACATGGTAATGTAGCGTATAAGGGAAAACAAAAAAACTAACACCTTGTTGTACAAAAAAGCTATTGACATATTTCTCGGTAAAAGATTTTTCTTCAACGGCTTTGATGTATTTTTCGCCTGACCTAAATATTTGAATAGCTTGACCCAAAACTACTACACCCATAATTATTAAAATTAGTTTTGTTACCGACAGGTTTTTTACATAAAATTTAAAATAAAACCAGATTGCAAAAACAAATGGGAACATAAGTACAGCTCTTTGTCCCTTTAGTACATTAACTGCTTGTGTAAGTAAAAAAATTGCTGTAATTATTAAAAAATACTTTTTACTTGGCTTTGATGAAATAAAAATACAATAACCAATAATCAATAAAGTTCCAGCTCCTTTGCAAATAAGCGGATAATTAATCTGTTGTAATGTGCCATCATAAATAGCCAAATATCCTTTTTCAAGAATTACTTGTATTTGTATGTAATATTTGGTGAGTATCCCGGGTAGTGCTAAAAATAAGAATATTATACTGATAGAAAACAGATATGGGCTGTAATTAATTTCCTTGATTTTTTTTCCCTTGTTGTTGCTTTTATAGCCAAATAGAACACCACAAAATGTAAATAATAAAAAAAAAGTAGAATAAGTATATGTTGTTACATAAATTTCATTTGACAATTCTATATAACGAAAAAGACAGTTTTTAGTAATATCGATTACACCTATTAAATCAAAAAAAGGTTGTCCTAACAAAAATACAAAATATCCCCCCAAAAATATAGTGAACAAGTGCATTAAACCATTTAGCAATATTTGCGCACTCAAAACCCAAAAATAAATTACAAACAATAAAATTTGATTATAAGTAACAACAAAATCAGTTTTATCAACAAAACACAACAGAATAGTACTGATTGTAAAACACAGCAGTAAACCTAAATGTATGAATGCAATATCTCTAATTTTCATGTAAATATTTTTATTGAAAAAAAAATATTTTTCTTATTTCGGTATATTTTTATCCACCCAAACTTCCAAAATTTCCGTTTTTTTCTTCGCTTTTAAAGTAATATTTGCTAAAATTGCCGGAATCAACATTGTTTCTCCTTTTGCAATTTTCAAATCCCCAATTTCCACCTTTCCGTTTACACACATCAATACCACAAATGAATCCAAATCAGAATAATCTCGAGTGATTTCTCCCAAAAACGAAAGTTTATTCACATTAAAATAGTTGGAACAAAGCAACGCTTCACCTTTTATATTAATTTTTGGAGAAAAATTATTTTCAAAATCAATTGCATCGAGAGCATCTGTTACATTAAGTTCGCGGAAATTACCTTGTGAGTCGCGACGATTGTAGTCGTAAAGGCGATAAGTAATATCGCTCGACTGTTGTATCTCTGCCAGTAAAATGCCTTTGCCAAGCGCATGCACCAAGCCCGCGGGAATAAAAAAAGCATCGCCTGCTTTTACTTTATATTCTTGCAATTTTTGTTCCAATGCCGCATTTTTTACTAAATCGGCACAGTATTCGGAAGAAATTCTTTCAGTAAAACCCAAGTACAGTTTTGCCTCAGGTTCGGCATCAATGATATACCACATTTCGGTTTTACCGGAGCTATTATGTTTTGTTTCCGCAATTTCATCGTTGGGATGCACTTGAATTGATAAATTGTCGGCAGCATCGATAAATTTGAATAGTAACGGGAATTTTCCTTCGAATCGTTTGAAAACTTGTTTGCCAAGCAATTCACTCTTGTAGATATCCATCAATTCGTTAATTGTTTTGCCTGCCAGTGTGCCATTTGCTACCACCGATTCATTTCCGGCTAATGCCGACAATTCCCAGCTTTCACCAATCGTTTCTCCTTTCGGAACAGCTTTTCCAAGTTGTGTATGCAACTTTGTGCCGCCCCAAATACGCGATTTAAAAATAGGTTGAAATTTTAAGGGATATAACATTTCAGTGAAAAAAAATTCGCGCAAAGATACGAATTAAATTTCACGCTCCAAAGGGAAAAATGACAGGTAATAGCAGCACCATGACAATACCCATGATAATTTGCAACGGAAGTCCTACTTTTACAAAATCCATAAAAGTATAGCGTCCGGCAGACATTACCAAAGCGTTGGGTGGGGTAGAAAACGGAGAGGCAAAACACATGCTTGCCCCAACTGTTACCGCAAACATGAAAGGGTAAGGGCTGATATTCATTTTCACAGCTGTGTACATGGCAATAGGGGCAAAGAGAACGGCGGTTGCCGTATTGCTTATAAACATGGTGAACAGCGATGCTGCAAAATATACTCCTGCCAGCAAAGCGTATGGTCCGATACTTCCTAATTGGCTTATAAGTTCGCCGGATATAATATGCGCAATACCTGTTTTTTCGAAAGCAGTAGCCATTGGCAGCATGGCTCCGATAAGTACGATGTTTTCCCAGGCTATTGTACTATAAGCTTCCTCTATATTGCGTAGACAGCCCGTTACAACCATGGCTACGGCGGCAAGTAAAACCGCAATCACAGCCGGAATAATGTTAAAAGCCATCACCAGTATCATGCTGAGCATGATGGTGGCAGCTACGGGAGCTTTCCGGTCTAAGGTAACTTTGGCGGCTTCTTTCAATGGTTGTCCTACTAAAACGAGGTCGTCTTGGTGTTCATCTAATTTTGCTAAATTATCCCATGTGCCGTGCAAAAGAAAGGCATCGCCGGCTTGTAATTCGAGGTTTAGGAAATCATCGGTAATAAAAACATGGTTGCGTTGTATACCTAAAACGGCTACATTAAATTCATCGCGAAAACGAATTTCCGAGATTGTTTTGTCTATTAGCTTAGAACTTGGCAGGATAAACGCTTCGATAACACCCGATTCTTGAAAATGGAGTCCTCGACTTTCACTTTCCTGTAATTGCAGATGGTTATCTGTAACAAAACGATCAATATTTTCCTTACTACCTTGACAATACAATATTTCGTTTTCTCTAATGATTGATTTTGGTCCTGCTACTTCTGCTTTTATATTTTTTCGCAATCCAATACCTTTTTCTTTTCGTAGAATTTTAATGATGTTGATGCTGTATTTTGCATGCAAATTTAGTTCACCCACAGTTTTATTTGCCATTGCAGAGTTGATTGGAACAGCAATTTTATAAATTTGATTTTTTAGATTGTATTCTTCGGCAAGTGCCATTAGCGATTTGCTATGATCGGGTTTAACGGTGAGAGTATTGCCTTTTACCAATTGTTTGCTTAGAAAGAAGAGTACAACAATACCGACCAACAGGCAAATAAAACCGACCGGAGCGAAAGAGAAAAACGACAGTGGCTCGTAGCCGTGTGCTGTTATAACATCCTGAATAACCAGGTTTGGAGGAGTGCTTATCAAGGTAAACAAACCCATGCTGCCTGCAAAAGCCAAAGGCATCAGGTAGCGATGGGGATTGATGTTCGCATCTGCCGTCATACTCATAATAATAGGTAACATTACGGCTACAGTGCCTGTATTACTTACAAATGCTCCTATGGAAGCAGTTACAACCATTACCAATAGAAACAGTACATTTTGGTTATTACCTGCCAATTGGAGAATTTTTCCGCTAATCATTTTAGCCAGCCCTGTCCGAAAAATAGCACCACCTACAACAAACAAGCCAATCATCATTACTACTACTGAGTTTGAAAAACCGGCGAGAGCTTCGACGGGGGTAATCACACCAAACAGTACGAGAGCCAGCAACGAACAAAGCGCGACAAGGTCGGAACGAACTTTGCCGCGCATGAAAAAGAATACCGTTACGGCAAGAATAATGAGAGTTAGGTTTATCGGAGTTAATAATTCGGCAAACATCGTTTATGTTCTAAAAAATTATTTTTCAGATTTGCTTCCTGCTGTCGGTTTGCCGATAGCATCGCGCATCGAAGTGTCTGCTTCGATATTTTTCATACGATAATAGTCCATAATACCCAAATTGCCGCTACGGAAAGCTTCTGCCATGGCTTTGGGCACTTCGGCTTCGGCTTCAATTACTTTTGCGCGAGCTTCCTGCGCTTTGGCTTTCATTTCCTGCTCGAGTGCAACAGCCATTGCGCGGCGTTCTTCGGCTTTTGCCTGTGCAATATTTTTATCTGCTTGTGCTTGATCCATTTGCAGGTTTGCTCCAATATTTTTACCTACATCAACATCGGCAATATCTATCGAAAGAATTTCAAATGCCGAGCCGGCATCGAGACCTTTTTTGAGTACGAGCTTAGAGATGCTGTCGGGGTTTTCGAGCACTTGTTTGTGGGTTTCCGACGAACCGATGGACGAAACGATTCCTTCGCCTACGCGCGCGAGAATTGTTTCTTCGCCTGCACCGCCGACCAATTGTTTGATATTAGCCCGTACAGTTACACGCGCTTTCGCAATAAGTTGAATACCGTCTTTTGCCACAGCAGCTACGGGTGGTACATCAATTACTTTCGGATTTACCGACATGCTTACTGCCTCAAACACATCACGCCCTGCAAGGTCGATAGCCGTAGCCATTTGGAAAGTTAAGTCAATATTTGCTTTCGAAGCAGAAACCAAAGCGTGTGTAACGCGTTCGATATGTCCGCCTGCAAGATAATGCGCTTCCAATCCATCGCGCTGCACTTGTGTTAAGCCTGCCTTGTGAGCTTCAATCATGCAGCGTACAATAGAGTGGGGGGGCACTTTTCGTATACGCATTAAAAACAACTGAATAAGCGAAATGCTTACGCCTGATACTTTTGCCGAAATCCACAGCAAAAAAGGTACATAATGAAAAAAAATCAGCAGTAGCACTCCCGCTACGACCAATAAAACAATACTGAATGGTTCCATATTTTATCTACGAATTTATGATTTTCTGAATTCCGAACAAAGATATTTATTTCTTCGCTTTCACCAAAATATTACTTTCAAACACTTCGACAACAATCACTTCTGTGCCTTCGTCGATAAAACTGCCGTTGGTTTTAGCTTCCACGGTATTGCCGTTTACCTGAACTTTGCCTATCGTAGCCAGTCGTGAAATGGCAATACCTTCGTCTCCTGCGTTGATATTCAGGTTTTTGACGGTTTCAACCGTGCTGTCTATTTCAGCCTTGAGCGACATTTTGTCGAGTACCCGCGAGCGAAAAACCAGCCAGGCAAAAAATGCGCAAACTAATATTCCTGCCGAAAGCGTTATCAACCCCGTTGTTGTATCTATCTGAAATGCCCAGATTACCGAAGCAATAATACCCGCAATGCCCAGCACTCCGGCTACCGAAATACCCGGCACAAGAAAAATTTCTATCAGCAGCAAAACAATTGCCAACAGCATAAGTGAAATTACAATGGTCAAGTCCATAATGTTTTTACCTTTTTTCTAAATCGACCACAAAGATAAATCTTTTTTGGGCTTTGCAAAATTAAGTATTACTATAAATTGAAATAGGCTGGAAATATTTTCCGAATCGCCTTACAATAATATAATACGGCAGTAATTTTTTTTGTTGAAATTGCCATTTTATATTAAATATTTTTTTACTTTTGCCCCCTCAAAGTAGATAAGAAAAATAACAAAAAAAGTAGAGATGCTTTTGGTGCGTGAAATAGTTCAGGAGATTTTGCTCCATTATCCGGCTGTGGTGATAGCTATATCATTTTCAATAGGCTTATTTTTTATGCCTTTTGTGCTTAAAATGGCTATTCGAAAACAAATGGTAGTGCGACCCAATCGCCGTACATCGCACCATGGCAATGTACCCAATGTAGGAGGTATCAATATTTTCTCTTCTTTTCTTATCACATTGCTGTTGGCATCGCCCTCCCTTTCGGTCAACAGTTTGATACTTGCCGGAATGTATTTCATATTTGTTGTTGGATTTATCGATGATTTACTTGATTTTTCTCCCCGTAAAAAACTGCTTGGCGAATTGATAGCCGCTTTTATACTCATAGTGCTTGCTGATATTCGGCTTACTAATTTGCATGGGCTTTTGGGGATATATGAAATTTCGGAACAATATATTATTATCAGTTATGTTATTTCGGCTTTCTTATTCCTGCTTATTATAAATAGCCTGAATCTTATTGATGGAGTTGATGGCTTGGCTACAGGTATCGGTATGGTTATTTGTTCATTTTTTGGCATTTATTTTCAACTTACGGGTTGTATTGAATTGGCAATAATGGCATACAGTTTTATTGGCGCATTGGCACTGTTCTTTATTTATAATGTATTTGGAGGTCGTTCCAAGATTTTTATGGGCGATTCGGGTTCGCTGGTGTTGGGCTTTGTTGTATATATTCTTGTGGTGAAATTCTGTGAACTCAATATCATTACCAACCAAACTTTGCCTTATTATATTTGTGCTGCTCCGGCTGTGGCAGTATGCGTATTGTCAGTGCCGCTTATTGATACCCTTCGAGTAATGATTACCCGCATCAAACATGGACATTCGCCTTTCAAGGCAGATAAAAATCATGTACATCATCTGCTGCTCAGCCTTGGGTTTTCGCATCGTCAGGTAACACTCATTCTTGTGTTGGTCAATATATCTTTTATCGGTTTGGCATTTATTGGTCGCTGCTGGTCAAACTTTGTACTTGGTGGTATAGCTGTATTATTGTCGATTATTTATACCGTCATTGTATGGAGAATTCTTAATCGCCGGCAAGCGAAAAACAACCTTAAAGTTTAACTCTTTTTTCCTCTTTCAAAAAGAAAAAACAATCTGCTGTGAACCTCTGTAGCATTGTTGATAAAAATAAGCAATAAAGAATACTTTTCATCCGAAATTTAAAACTACCTTTGCGGCTGTTTTTTCGGTGAGAAACTTTTTGACCGAATAGTTTAACTTAATTCAGATAAAATTCTATGTCGTTAAAGAAAAACATTTTAGCGTTGCGCGAAAAGAAAGCAATGGTGCAAAAAGGTGGTGGCGATGCGGCTATCGAAAAGCAAATTGCCATGGGCAAAATGACTGCTCGTGAGCGTATTGTAGCTTTGCTTGACCCCGAATCGTTTCATGAATACGATTTATTTGTTCAACACGAAGAACGCAACTTTGGTATGGACAAAAAAGAACTTGCCGGCGATGGCGTTATTACCGGAACGGGAACTATTTACGGAGCTCCTGTTTGTGTATATGCACAAGACTTCACGGTGATGGGAGGTTCGTTGGGTTTAAAACATGCCCGGAAAATTACTAAAATAATGGACCTTGCACTCAAGCTCAAAGTGCCTTGCATTGGCATCAACGATTCTGGTGGTGCGCGTATTCAGGAAGGTATCGGAGCATTGGCAGGCTATGGTGAAATTTTTTATCGCAACACGCTTGCATCGGGTGTTATTCCGCAAATATCGGTAATACTTGGTCCTTGCGCGGGCGGTGCTGTATATTCTCCTGCTCTTACCGATTTCGTTTTCGTAGTAGAAAATATTTCAAAAATGTTTATCACCGGTCCGAATGTGATAGAAACCGTGCTCGGTGAAAAAATTTCACAAGAAGCCCTCGGAGGTGCACGCGTACATGCCGAAATTACCGGTAATGCACATTTCTATGCCGAGAGTGAAAAAGAATGTTTCGAACAAATTAAAAAACTCGTTTCTTTCCTTCCTTGGAATAACTCGCAAAAGGCAGAAGCCATTACTCCGGTTGCGCCAACATTTAAAAAGAATATTGAGGATATTATTCCTGCCGACCCAAAACAACCTTATGATGTACGCGATGTAATCAAGGTATTGGTTGATAAATCCGACTTTTTTGAAGTTCAGGAACTTTTTGCCCCGAATATTGTTATTGGTTTCGGACGCATGGATGGCGAAACGGTAGGTTTTGTAGCCAACCAACCGCTCTATCTTGCGGGCGTTCTCGATTGCGACAGTTCGGACAAGGCTTCCCGTTTTATCCGCTATTGCGATTCGTTCAATATTCCGATTGTTACCCTCGAAGATATGCCGGGTTACTTGCCGGGTGTAGATCAGGAACATGACGGAGTTATCCGCCATGGAGCAAAAATGCTTTATGCGTATTCTGAAGCTACGGTGCCGAAAATGACTGTTATTCTGCGTAAGGCTTACGGTGGCGGCTATATCGCGATGAATTCGCGCCACCTTGGTGCCGATTTCGTATTTGCGTGGCCAAGTGCCGAGATTGCTGTGATGGGTCCCGAAGGAGCTGCCAACATTATTTTCCGCAAGGAGATAATGGAAGCTGCCGACCAGGATGCCATGCGTCAGGAAAAAGTACAGGAATACATCGACAAGTTTGCCAACCCTTATGTGGCAGCTTCAAAAGGTTACATTGACGCGGTTATCGAACCATCGGAAACCCGCTCATTGTTGTTGCACGCTTTACAAGTGAGTCAAGAGAAGGAAGATTATCGTCCGGCGAAAAAACATGGTATTCCTCCATTCTAAATGTTTTCGTGTAAAGTGTAAGTAGTAAAGTGTATTTTTTACTCTTTATTTATCCTTACACCTTGCACAATTATTTTACACTTTACACTTTACTCAAAATGAATAAAGAAATAAAAAACGAACTTGTAGATTTTGCCGTTACGGCACGCAAGTATAAAACCTTGCTGACTCCAAAATATAAACTGCGCAAGTTTTGGGTAAACCCCAACCCGATGGAAGTGCATTCGCTTATTCCGGGAACGGTGGTGGATATTTTTGTTAAGGAAGGGCAATTTGTTAAAGAAGGCGAACCTATGCTCATTTTGGAAGCTATGAAAATGAGAAACCTTATCACAATGCCTTTTAGTGCCAAAATTAAAAAGATTCATATCGAAAAAGGTATCAAAATCCCAAAAGAAGCCTTGTTGGTAGAATTGGAAAAGTAAATAAAAAACAATAAACAGCAACGCCCGAAAAATTAATTTCGGGCGTTGCTGTTTTGAATAGAATAGGAGAGATGCTGAAACAAGTTCAGCATGACATCGGTTTTTCTTATTTCTCGTCTTTAAATTTATTCCAAAGTTGTAAAGCATAATCGCGATATTCTTGCGGCACTTGGCTCCATGATTTGTCGGGTACGATTTCGCCGCCAAAACTCTTTTCGCCAACAGTAATTACGCGTAAACCCTCCATGGTATGTGTTTTGGTACCGCGTTTGAGCACAATTTTAATATTGGCAGGCGTAGTGGCGTTATCGCGACATAAGAATTGATATACCAGCCAAACTTCAGCCTGTCCGTCCTTGTCAATATCGGTAACGAGCGGTTTGCTAAGATATTCGCCACTCAAATGACGATACGAACATTCCATTTGGTTGTGGTCTGTGTTGCGCCACACGAGCGTTGCTGTGTTATTATTTAGCACATAGTGATATACAAACAAGCCCTTAAGTCGATGCTCGGCTTCGGCAGGGCGCAAGGTGTCCATTCGTCCGCCAACATATTCGCCGCGTTCCATTTTGCCGTTCACTTTTTTACTGCCTTCAAATTTTCCTTCGCTGCGAATAAGTTCGTATTGTCCGGAAGCATTTTGCGCTGTGTGAGTAGTGATTAATCGTGTTTCGGTAGCAATGATAAAATGTTTACCTTCTTTATCCGTCCAGGTTTGGCACGACGAGATTTTGTTTTTCTTCAACGGAATTTGTTTGGGAATAGATGCCGAATCGACATCGCTGACTGTAATATTGCCAAAGGCAAGCTGACTTACGAGCAAAAACAGGGCTACAAAACGAATGTTCATAATGGATATGTTTTTTTAAATTTTCGGACAAAAATAATGTTTTTTTTAATGCTTAGCCCAAAACTGTTCTAAAAAATATCGGAACTATCCCTTTGAGGCTTGTTCTTTCTCTTAATGACGCGTATGCTTAATAGGGATAGTTTCGATTTATTTTACCGGCAGCCTCGTGCGAACATTGGAAAGCTTCCCCAAATATTGGGACGATCCGTTCTCCCGAATTTGTAATTCGGAAGAACGAACGCCTAATCAATCAACAATCCTACCGACAGTAAAACGCCAAGCAACAACAGGTTAGCGGCAGTTCTGCCTAAAATACGGTTTAACTCGCGTCCGCGCCAAATAACACGCATTTTTTTCCATGCAGTGAAATGAAACGGCAAATATCCCAACGGTAATATTGCAGCCAATGGCTTGTGCGAAAAAAAGAAGGCGCAAAGCACCACCGCCGCAATACCATTAATAAGGTAAAAATAATTGCCGAAAACTTCGCCAAAAATCACAATCGTAGTGTGCTTATTGCTTGTACGGTCGGTATCGCGGTCGCGAAAATTATTCACCACCAAAATATTCACAGCACCCAAACCTACCACCGCTCCGGCAATAAAAGCCGGCGGGAAGAAATATCCTGCCTGAACGAAAAACGAAAAAACCACCGCCACCAAGCCGAAAAACACCAGTACAAACACATCGCCCAAGCCGTGGTATGCCAAAGGATAAGGTCCTGCGGTATATGCAAGCAGCGCAAGAATACACAGCGCGCCAACAATAATCATTGTCCAGCCGCCAAAAGCAATCAAGCCTAAACCGGCAAAACATGCCAGTACAATCGCCACCAGCGTAGCGCGGAGCATTGCCTGCGGCGAAATCCAGCCCGAAGCCACTGCCCGTGCAGGACCTAAACGAGTTTCATCGTCGGTTTTTTTAACAAAATCGAAATAATCGTTGGCAAAATTCGATGCAATTTGTGCCAGCAAGGCAAATGCCAAACACAGCACCGCAGGCAAAAGCCTGAAACTGCCCACACTTTGCGCCAATGCCGAAGCCACCAACACCGGCACACTGCCTGCTGCCAAAGTCTTTGGACGCATAGCAAGCAACCACGCTCGAAAGGAATTTTTATTCACGATTTTCATCCGCTTGAAATTTTGTTCGCAAAAGTAAATAAAATAATTTTTGCAAAAAATTTTGCTCCTTGCGCTGTGATTTTTACTTTTGCAAACGAAAAAAATAAAAAACCATCAAATTTTTATGGGAAGAGCATTCGAATATCGCAAGGCAACCAAGATGAAACGCTGGGGAAATATGGCGCGCGTATTTACCAAGCTGGGAAAACAAATTACTATCGCTGTGAAAGAAGGAGGCGCAGATCCGGAAACAAATCCTCGTCTGAGAGTGCTGGTACAGCAATCGAAAAAAGAAAATATGCCCAAAGAAAATGTAGAAAGGGCAATTAAAAAAGCAAGTTCGAAAGACGAGGCAGACTACAAGGAAATGAACTACGAAGGCTACGGTCCGAATGGAATAGCCATTTTTGTAGAAACTGCAACAGACAATACCACACGCACGGTTGCCAATGTGCGCAGCTATTTCAATAAATTTGGCGGTTCGTTGGGCACAACAGGCAGTTTGGAATTTTTATTTACGCGCAAATGCGTGTTCCACATTGCGGCAAAAGAAGGCATTTCGCTCGAAGACCTCGAATTGGAATTGATAGATTTTGGTGTGGATGAGGTTTTTGCCGACGAAAACGAAATTATCATTTACGGCGAATTTAAATCCTACTCCGAAATTCAAAAATACTTGGAAGAAAACGGTTTTGAAATACAAAGTGCCGAATTTGAGCGTATCCCAAACGACACAAAAGAAGTTACGGAAGAGCAACGCGAACAGGTAATGAAACTTATAGATAAACTTGAAGACGATGAAGATGTACAAAATGTATATCACAATATGAAAGAAGAGGAGGAAGAATAATGTGCCGTCATGCTGACCTTGTTTCAGCATCTCACATAAAAACACAAGAGATGCGGGTTAAGCCCGCACAATTAAAACAGTAAAAATGATTAAATAAACAGAATGAAAAAATTATCCCTATTATTCCTTGTGTTGCTTGCCATGAGCGCATCGGCACAAAACAAGCAAATCAAAAAAGTTCCGGTTGACAGTTTAGCCAAAGTAAAAAAAATAATTATTTCGGAAAATCTGCCTAAGCATGAACAGGAACTGCAAGCCCTGTTCAACCGTTTGTTGAAAGAAGATACCAACGACAGTATGCGTATTGCGATAAACGAAGAAATTCGTACAAAACTGCATGCCTCCCTGCGCGAAAGAGGCAGCTTCCTCTATGGTTTCGATAGCCTGAGCAGTTTGGGCAAAATTTATTCGAACGACTACAACCTGCGTATCTACACCTGGGCTTGCGAATTGGAAGACCTTTCCTACCGCTTCTATGGCTTTATTCAGGATTTCGACGATGAAAAAATCTATCCGCTTATGCAAAACTCAGCCGTTTACCTGCCCGCGCCCGACCGTCCGATAGCATTTAACCGCTGGTATGGCGCACTCTACTACAACGCGATAAAAGTACAAAGCGGCGATTTCCCTGTTTACATCCTGCTTGGTTGGAGCCAGCCGAACCCAAATACAAAAATGAAAGTAATGGATGTGCTCGATTTCGGCAACGAACGCCTTGTATTAGGCAGCCCTATTTTCAAAGGCATAGCGAAAAAAGGCAAAGATTACCGCCTGCTGTTTACCTACTGTTCGGAGTTGAACATGTCGCTCAACTACGAGGAAAAGCAAAAACGCTTCGTGTTCGACCATCTTACGCCTATGACTACCGACAGGGGAACTAACCCTGCCACGGGTGAAACCATTACCGAAAACCGCGGTTGCAACGGACCCGACATGTCGTACGATGCGTTGCAGCAGAAGCGCAAAAACTGGTTCTCCAAAAAGTTTATTTGGGTGCTCAAGCGCGATGTGAATGTAACAAACGATTTTGATTAAATGAAAATAACGAAAGCAATTATCATAAAAGGAACGAAAGCGAGGAAAATCTTTTTCTTGCTTTCTCTGTTTTCGTTCCCCTTGTTTGCACAAAATCAATCAACTATGAAAGAATTTAACTACATCGTCGACCAGTTTGCCGATGTGCAGGTGCTGCGCTACCAAGTGCCCGGATTTGAAGAATTATCCCTGCAGCAAAAAGAATATATTTACTACCTTGCCCAAGCTGCCGAAGCGGGAAGAGATATTTTGTTTGACCAGAATAATGTTCACAATCTTGCCATCAGAAAAGTACTTGAAGCAATTTATTTAAACTATAAAGGCGATAGAAATAGTGAAGATTTTAAGCAATTTGAAATTTATCTGAAACGAATCTGGTTTTCAAATGGCATACACCATCATTATTCAATGGACAAATTTGTCCCCGGATTTTCAAAGCAATTTTTTATTAAAGAGTTCTATTCTGTACCTGTTGATGTTTACGAATCGTATATGCTTCTGGGAATGGATGTACAAGATAAGAACGCTTTGAAAGATTTTTATTCTAATGTCTTTTTATCTGTCATTTTTGAATCAGATATAGATGCCAAACGAGTTAATCAAACCGAAGGCGAAGATTTGATACAGACTTCTGCCAACAATTATTATTTTTCATGGAAAAATAATACTCCTTTAACACAACAAGAAGTAGAAAATTTTTATGATAAAAAACGAAATCCGAATGATTTAACCCCGATTTCTTACGGATTAAATAGCCGTTTAATTAAAAAGCCAAATAGTCAAGAATTAGAAGAACAAATTTGGAAAATCGGCGGTAAATATGACAAAGAAATCCGCCAAATCGTCCACTGGCTCGAAAAAGCCAAAACTGTTGCCGAAAACGACCAACAAAAAGAAATTCTCCATCTGTTGATAGATTTTTATACCACAGGCGACCTCAAAACTTTTGACAAATACAGCATCGCGTGGGTAAAAGATACGGCATCGCACATTGATTTCCTGAACGGATTTATCGAAACCTACGGCGACCCGCTCGGCATCAAAGCAAGTTGGGAAGCAAATGTAAATTTCAAAAATATCGAAGCAACGAAACGCACCGAAATTATTAGCGCCAATGCGCAATGGTTTGAAGACCATTCGCCTGTTGATAAGCGTTTTAAGAAGAAAGAAGTAAAAGGCGTTTCGGCAAAAGTAATTACCGTGGCAATGCTCGGCGGCGACTGCTATCCCTATACGCCCATCGGCATCAACTTGCCTAACGCCAACTGGATACGCCAAATGCACGGCTCTAAATCGGTTACGATTGATAATATTACCGATGCTTACGACAAAGCCTCGCAGGGAACAGGTTTTAACGAGGAATTTATGTACAGCCAAACGGAGATAGACCGCAAAGTGAAGTACGGCAAACTGGGCGATGACCTGCACACCGACCTGCACGAATGCCTTGGGCACGGCTCGGGACAACTCTTGCCCGGCGTAAGTCAAGATGCTCTGAAAGCCTACGGCGCGACTATCGAAGAGGCGCGCGCAGATCTTTTTGCCCTTTATTATATAGCTGACCCTAAATTAGTAGAACTCGGCTTGCTACCCGACCACGAAGCCTACAAAGCCGAATACTACAACTATATGATGAATGGTTTGATGACACAGCTTGTACGCATTGAGCCGGGAAATGAGATTCAGGAATCGCATATGCGCAATCGGGCATTGATTGCGAATTGGATAATGAATTATGATATTGTCAATGGTATAAAACGAGTACAGCCCGTTATACATTTCTTAAAACGAAACGATAAAACTTTTGTAGAAATCAGAGATTACCAAGTATTACGCTTATTATTCGGAGAATTATTAAAAGAAATTCAACGCATAAAATCAGAAGGCGATTACGAAGCGGCTAAAAATTTGGTAGAAACCTACGGCGTAAAAGTGGACAATGACCTGCACGCCGAAGTATTGGAACGCTACAAAAAACTAAACCTTGCGCCTTACAAAGGTTTTGTCAATCCTGTTTATACACCTGTTTACGACGAAAACGGCAAAATAACCGATGTAAAAATTTCCTACGATGAGGGTTTTGTAGAACAACATTTGCGCTATGGTGGGCATTAAAAAATAGAATATGGTTTTTAAAGAATAATTAGGCAAAACTTTAAACGCTAAAAACAACATGAAACAATTAAACAACATATTCCTCATGCGCCATGCCTACTCGGCGGCAAACGAAGATTTATCGCTCTACCAACGCATGCCCGACCATGCCATTCCTCTTTCCAATCGCGGACACGAGCAGGCTGTGGAAGCAGGCAGGCATTTTGTCCGTTTTTTGGAAAACACGCAACTCGACTTGCCGAAGCATGATACTCGCCTGTGGTACAGTCCTTACCTGCGCGCCCGCCAAACCAAGGATGAATTGCTCAACGGCATGGGCAGCCACACGGAAATTATCAAAGATTGCCGCGAGCATATTTTGCTCACCGAACAAAATTTCGGACTCTTCGAAGGGCTTACCGAAGAAGAATGCGCCTTGAAATATCCCGAAGAAACCCGAAAATTTAATCTTTGTACCGACTACAGTGGCAAGTTCTACGCCAAGCCGCCCAACGGCGAAAGCCGCTACGATGTATGTGTGCGGGTAAACCAGTTTTTTGGCACAGTAGTTCGCGATGCCGAGAAATACAATTCGGCAAGCAATATTTTTGTAGTGTCGCATGGCACCACGCTGCGTGCTTTCACTATGATGTGGCTTCACCACGAGGTGGAGTGGTTCGAGCGCGAATCCAATCCCGCAAACTGCTCGATACGCTGGATAGGACGCGGTTCCGATGGGCGTTTCGAGGATAAAGGTTACATTTTTGAAGGATTTTGATGCTGAATTTTTTTTATTTTTCAACAAAGAGAAAAAAATTTTGTAGCAAACATATTTTTTTCTACTTTTGCGCAATTTTATACATAAGTATCGATTACATATAAGTAGGTAAAAAAATGAAGAATTTCAAAAAAGCCAAATTAGTCCTCGAAAACGGGACAATATTTGAAGGAATGTCGTTCGGTTATGAGGCATCGGCGGCAGGAGAGTTAGTTTTTAGTACAGCAATGGTGGGATACCCCGAAAGTCTGACCGACCCTTCTTACGCGGGTCAGATTTTAACAATGACTTCCCCGCTTATTGGCAACTACGGAGTGCCGGCAGACAGTGTCAAAGATAATTTATCTACATTTTACGAATCGGAAACAATTCATACCAAAGGCTTGATTGTTTCCGATTATTCTTTTGAATATAGCCATTGGAACGCAGTTAAAAGCCTTGCCGATTGGTTGAAAGAATGCAAGGTGCCTGCCTTGATGGGTATTGATACCCGCGAGCTGACAAAAATCATTCGTGAGAATGGTTCAATGAAAGCCAAAATCGAATTTGACAATCAACCGGTAGATTTTATCGACAGCGAAAAAATAAATTGGGTAAAAGAAACAAGCTGCAAAGAAACAATTATTTACGGTACAGGAAAAAAGAAAATTGCGTTGGTGGATTGCGGCGTGAGTCATAGCTTTATTCACAATTTGATTGCGAAATATGATGTAACGCTCACTCGCCTGCCTTGGAATACCGATTTCAGCGCAGCAGAATTTGACGGTGCAATTGTTGCAGGCGGCGCAGGAAATCCTGCTTTGTTGACTGAAACGATAGAGAATATAAAGAAAGCGATGACTGTGGGCAATCCGATTTTCGGTCTCGGAATGGGCAGTCAGTTGCTTGCTTTGGCGGGTGGTGCATCAACTTATAAATTAAAATACGGGCATCACAGCCACAACCAACCTGTGCAGTTGGCAGGTACAAACCGTTGCTTTATCTCTGCGCAAAATCACAATTATGCCACTGACGAAAAAACATTGGGTGCTGATTGGGAAGTTCTTTTCACAAACTTGAACGACGGTTCAAACGAAGGTATTCGCCATAAATCTAAACCTTTCTTTTCGGCACAATTCTCGCCTATCGCAAGTTGCCCGACGGATACCGATTTCTTGATGGAAAAATTCATCAAAGCAATAGAATCTAAAAAAATAGAAAACGACCTTTTCCGCGAGCAAGCTGCCGATATGCCAAAACCGAAAAAGGTATTGATGCTTGGCTCGGGAGCATTGAAAATCGGCGAGGCAGGCGAATTTGACTATTCCGGTTCACAAGCACTAAAAGCGCTGAAAGAGGAGGGAATAGAAACCGTTCTTATCAACCCGAATATTGCTACGGTGCAAACTTCGGAAGGCATTGCAGATAAAATATATTTCTTGCCGGTTACGCCATATTTCGTAGAAAAAGTAATTCAACGCGAAAAACCGGACGCCCTTTTCCTTTCTTTCGGCGGACAAACGGCGTTGAACTGTGGTGTAAAATTATATGAAACGAAAGTTCTTGAAAAAAATAATGTTCGTGTACTCGGAACACCTGTACAGGCGATTATCGACACCGAAGACCGTGATGTATTCAACCATAAGCTATCTGAAATTGATGTAAAATACATCAAAAGTGAAGCAGTAAATACCATTGAAGATGCGTTGAAAGCAGGAGAAATGCTTGGTTATCCGGTAATTGTTCGTGCAGCGTATGCACTTGGCGGACTGGGAAGCGGATTTTGTAACAATGCCGAAGAAATGAGAGCTTTGGTTACAAAATCGTTTAATTATTCACCACAAGTATTGGTAGAAAAATCATTAAAAGGCTGGAAAGAAATAGAGTTTGAAGTAGTTCGCGATAAATACAACAACTGTATTACAGTCTGTAACATGGAAAACTTCGACCCACTCGGTATTCACACCGGCGAAAGTATCGTGGTGGCACCATGCCAGACCTTAACCAACAACGAATTGCAAAAATTGCGCGAAATAGCAATCCGTATCGTGCGCCATATAGGTATCGTGGGCGAATGTAATGTACAATATGCCTTTGATACAGAATCGGAAGATTACCGCGTTATCGAAATCAATGCCCGCCTTAGCCGTTCATCAGCATTGGCGTCCAAAGCAACCGGATATCCATTAGCATTTGTGGCAGCCAAAATAGGTTTAGGTTACGGCTTACACGAATTGAAAAACTCGGTAACGAAAACAACTCCGGCTTTCTTTGAGCCCGCCATTGATTATTGTGTAGTGAAAATTCCTCGTTGGGATTTAGCAAAATTCCATGGCGTAAGCCGCGAAATCGGCTCTTCGATGAAATCCGTGGGCGAAATTATGTCCATCGGTCGCAATTTTGAAGAAACATTCCAAAAAGGATTGCGTATGATTCAGCAAGGAATGCACGGTTTTGTAGCAAATAAAGAATTGTTTACCAATGATTTGGATAACGACCTGCAAGAACCGACCGACCGCCGTATCGCTTACCTTTCGCAAGCATTCCAAGAAGGTTACAGCATCGATAGAATCTACGAACTGACCAAAATCGACAAATGGTTCCTATATAAATTGCAACATATTATTGATACATCTAAGGAATTAGCAAGCTACAATACAAAAGAAGAAATTCCGACAGAATTATTCATTCAAGCAAAAAAAATCGGTTTCTCAGATTATCAAATGGCAAAATTGGTGTACAAAACCAAAACGCCGAAAGACACCATGCGCAATGAGCGTATCAAACGCGGCATTGTGCCCGTGGTGAAACAAATTGATACGCTGGCGGCAGAATATCCGGCGCAAACAAACTATCTCTACCTCACCTACGGAGGAAATTACAACGATATTCAATATACAGGCGACCAACGCTCCGTAGTAGTGCTTGGTTCAGGCGTGTATCGCATCGGGTCGTCGGTAGAGTTCGACTGGTGTTCGGTCAATGCAATTAATACTATCCGCAAAGAAGGCTATCGCTCTGTGATGATTAACTACAACCCCGAAACGGTTTCGACCGACTACGATATTTGTGACCGCCTCTACTTCGACGAGTTGAGCTACGAGCGTGTACGCGACATCCTAGAATTGGAAAATCCGCACGGCACGATTGTGTCCGTAGGCGGGCAAATTCCGAACAATTTGGCACTGAAACTTGATGCTTCGGGCGTGAAAATCTTAGGTACACAAGCCGTAAACATTGACCGTGCCGAAGACCGTCACAAATTCTCGTCCATGCTCGACCGTTTGGGTATAGACCAACCTCGATGGAAAGAACTTTCGTCGATGGAAGATATCAATTCATTTGTCGATACAGTTGGTTTTCCGGTGTTGGTACGCCCATCATATGTGCTTTCGGGCGCAGCGATGAATGTTTGCTCAAACACCGAAGAGCTGGTTGAATTCCTGAAACTCGCTGCCAATGTGTCGCAAGAGCACCCAGTGGTGGTTTCCGAATTTATCCAAGATGCCAAAGAAATAGAAGTTGATGCAGTGGCTCAAAACGGCGAATTGATTGTTTACGCTATTTCCGAGCATGTCGAATTTGCGGGCGTACACTCCGGCGACGCCACCATTTTATTTCCTGCGCAAAAAATCTATGTGGAAACATTCCGCCGTATCAAATTGGTAGCAAAACAAATTGCGAAAGAATTGAATATTACAGGACCTTTTAATATGCAGTTTTTGGCAAAAGATAATGATGTAAAAGTTATCGAATGTAACCTGCGTGCTTCCCGTTCCTTCCCATTCGTTTCTAAAATATTGAAAATTAACTTTATCGAACTTGCAACGCAAGCTATGCTTGGCCTAAAAGTGGAGAAACCGAGCAAAACATCGTTCGATTTGGATTGCGTGGGTATCAAAGCGTCGCAATTCTCTTTCACCCGCTTGGCAAAAGCAGACCCTGTGCTTGGCGTAGATATGGCATCGACGGGCGAAGTGGGGTGTATCGGTAATCATTTTGACGATGCTCTGCTTACTTCGATGCTTTCCGTTGGCTACCGTATTCCTCAAAAACGCATTTTAGTATCTTCGGGGGCAACAAAATCGAAGGTGGAGCTGCTTGATGCCTGCAAATTATTGGCAGACAATGCTTATGAGATTTACGCTACGGGCGGGACATTCAAATTCCTGCAAGAAAATGAAGTACCTTGTACACAAGTAGGTTTCCCCGACGACGAAGATACCTCTATCCCGAAAGCTACGGATATGATTGCCAAAAAACAGTTGGATTTGGTCATCAATATTCCCAAAAACCTGACTAAACACGAGTTGTCAAATGGTTACCGCATTCGCCGAGGGGCAATTGACTTTAATATACCACTTATTACTAACGCACGATTAGCGAGTGCATTCATCAAAGCATTCTGCAAAATGAAAGAAGAAGATATTGCCATCAAACATTGGGCTGAATATAAGTAATGAATAGATAATAAGTGAAAAAACGGAGTCTTATGATTCCGTTTTTTATTCACCAAAAGACAACATACCCCTGCAATGGAACAAAAAAAGGCAAAATATACCCCTGCAATGGAACAAAAAATAGCAAAATATACCTATGCAATGAAACAATTTTGTATCTTTGTGATTGAAAATTAATTCATTACAAAACAATTAGCTATGTTTAAACGGAATATTGAAAAAGAATTAACGCGCTGGGTAAACGATAGATACCGTAAGCCCTTGGTATTGCGAGGGGCACGGCAAGTGGGTAAAACAACCGTTATCAAGAATTTTTCCGCACAATTTGAAAATTTTCTTTCGGTTAATCTCGAAAAATCAGCTGCTGTTCAATTGTTTGAATCCACCGACAATGTCAGGGAACTGCTTCCACAACTGTTTTTGTATTGCGGTGTTACACGGCGCGAAGGAAAAACATTACTGTTTATCGACGAAATCCAAAACTCGATACACACAGTTGCCCTGTTGCGATATTTTTACGAGGAACTGCCCGAAATTTATGTCGTAGCTGCCGGTTCGCTGCTCGAAACTTTGCTCGACAGGCATATTTCGTTACCTGTCGGACGGGTGCAGTATATGGCGTTGCAACCCTGCTCATTTGTTGAGTTCTTGAATGCCACAGGCGAAAACCGTTTTGTCGAACCCCTATTATCAACCTCACTGCCTGCGGCGTTTCACAACGAATTGATGCAACAATTTAATACCTATTCGCTGATAGGTGGAATGCCCGAAGTGGTGGCGCGTTATGCAGCCGAAAAGGATATTTTGGCACTGTCGGAAGTGTACAACGAACTTCTGAACGCTTACAAAAGCGATGTGGAAAAATATGCGCAAAACAATACACAAGCTTCGGTTATCCGTTATATACTCGACGAGGGTTGGGCTTTTGCGGGCGAAACCATTTCGTTGGGCGGTTTTGGAGGTTCGCCCTACAAAGCCCGCGAAACGGGCGAAGCTTTCCGTACTTTGAACAAAGCTATGTTGCTCGAATTGGTATATCCTGTTACAAGTACAATAATGCCCATTG
Source organism: Prevotellaceae bacterium (assembly GCA_031271465.1). Taxonomy (GTDB): domain Bacteria; phylum Bacteroidota; class Bacteroidia; order Bacteroidales; family Paludibacteraceae; genus JAFGVL01. The sequence goes on from JAISVR010000016.1 coordinate 25,269, forward strand.
TGTCCGATTTAAAAAAATCACCCAAATTGTTTTGGCTCGATGCGGGATTAGTGAATTATTCTGCTAAAATTCAAAAGGAATATATTTTATCTGCCGATTTGCTGGATACTTGGCGCGGAAAAGCTGCCGAGCAAATTGTAGCGCAGGAGCTGAAAACCTTGTCGTTTGATGTGGGCGAAAAACGGAATTTTTGGGTGCGCAACAAGCGTGGAAGCAATGCTGAGGTTGATTTCGTCTATGTTTTCGACGGATTGGTGGTTCCGATAGAAGTGAAAAGCGGTCATAATGCACATTTAAAATCGCTGCATCAGTTTATGAACGAAACGCCGCACCATATAGCTGTACGCGTGTGGTCGGGCAATTTTAGCGTTGATGATGTGAAAACAATTGCCGGCAAATCATTTCGATTGATAAACTTGCCAATATATATGATGGCGGCATTACCTGAAGTATTAAAAAAATATATTTAAACGAGGGAAACTGCTTTCCCCAAGTGGGAAATTGTATTTCCCATTAGGGAAATTTGTTTTCCCTCTTGAAAAGGGATCATTCCGAATAAAAATAAATAATTAAATAAATGAATAAGGCACTTTTTTCAATTATCATTATCTTTGCAAGGCTTTTCAAATGATTAATTAATCGAAATCGAACTATGTGTGGAATTGTAGGATATTTAGGGAATAAAGAAGCGTATCCGATATTAATAAAAGGCTTGCACCGCCTCGAATATCGCGGCTATGACAGTGCAGGGGTGGCGTTGGTAAATGCGGATAATTCATTAAAAGTATATAAGGCAAAAGGCAAGGTTGCCGATTTGGAAAATTATGCTCAAGACAAGGATTGCAGCGGAACAATTGGTATTGCACATACTCGCTGGGCAACACATGGCGAGCCTAACGATATAAATGCGCACCCGCACTATTCGCAATCGGCAACATTGGCATTAATCCACAATGGAATTATTGAAAACTACGCCGTCATTAAAGAAGACCTTAAAAAACGAGGGTTCTCGTTTCAAAGCGATACTGATACCGAAGTATTGGTGCAATTGATTGAATACATTAAGACAACGAACAAACTTTCTTTGGAAAAAGCTGTGCAATTGGCATTAAAGCAAGCTATTGGAGCATACGCCATTGCGGTTATCGAAAAAGGAAATCCCAACCAAATTATTGCTGCCCGCAAATCATCTCCGCTGGTAATTGGTGTGGGCGACGATGAGTTTTTCCTGGCGTCGGATGCTACACCGATTATTGAATACACCAACAAAGTCATTTATTTGGACGATGAAGAAGTAGCGATTATCCGAAGAGGAGAGGAGTTGTCTATCAAAACCATTTCCGATGTAGAAGTTACGCACGAGGTGAAAGAGCTTGAAATGAGTTTGAGCGAATTGGAAAAAGGAGGCTTTGAGCACTTTATGCTGAAAGAAATTTATGAGCAGCCCAAACGATTGAAAGAAGCTCTACGCGGACGAATTAATATTGATGAAACAGAAGTAAATCTTGCCGGAATCCGCGAACATAAAGACAAATTTATCAACGCAAAGCGCATTTTGATTGTAGCCTGTGGTACTTCGTGGCACGCCGGATTGATTGGTGAATACTTGATTGAAGAATTTGCCCGCATTCCGGTCGAAGTAGAATACGCATCGGAATTTCGTTATCGCAACCCGATTATCAATAAAGACGATATTGTGATAGCCATTTCGCAATCCGGCGAAACAGCAGATACACTCGCAGCCATTGAGTTGGCAAAAGAAGCGGGAGCATTTGTCTATGGTATTTGCAATGTAGTGGGAGCCTCTATTCCTCGAAATACAGATTCCGGTTCCTATACACATGTCGGACCGGAAATAGGTGTGGCATCAACCAAAGCCTTTACGGCGCAAGTAACAGTTCTTTCGCTGATTGCGCTTACTATCGGTAAATTAAAAGGCGAATTGACGGATGAGAATTACCTGAAATTAGTCAAAGAATTGGCATCTATTCCCAATAAAATGGAAAGAACGCTGAAAACCAATCAGCAAATTTTGAATTTTGCGCCGATTTTTACTTATGCCCGTAATTTTATTTATTTAGGTCGCGGATACAATTTTCCCGTGGCATTGGAAGGAGCATTGAAACTGAAAGAAATCTCATACATTCACGCCGAAGGCTATCCGGCTGCCGAAATGAAGCACGGACCTATTGCTTTGATTGACGCCGAAATGCCGGTGGTAGTTATTGCCCCCAACAAAGGAATGTACGAAAAAACCATCAGCAATATTCAAGAAGTAAAAGCCCGTAAAGGTCGCGTTATTTCGATTATTACCGAAGGCGATGAAACAATGAAAGAACTTTCGGATTTCAGTATCGAAATACCTGAAACAGAAGAATGTTTTGTGCCGCTTTTGGCATCTATCCCCTTGCAGTTAATGGCTTATCATATTGCGGTTGTAAAAGGTTGTAATGTTGACCAACCCAGAAATTTAGCAAAATCGGTAACAGTAGAATAATAAATGAAGAAATCACCCGTTTACGAGTGGAGAGTTTACCCACAGTTGGGTCAATGCCAAGGAATATAAAAGCATTTTTTTACACATCATTATTTTTTGCTGCTATATTTCGAATTCGTTTATGTTTTTTGACTTAAATATTTAATAAAAAACATTATTTTTGCGCTGTCGAAACAAAAATATAACAAAATAATAATCAACATAACTACTATGAACGAAACAGTGGATATTAGAGAATTGAACCAAAAAATCGAACAGCAAAGTTCGTTTGTCAATGTGCTCACCATGGGTATGGACAAAATGATTGTGGGGCAAAAGCATTTGGTGGAATCCTTGCTTATCGGTTTACTTGCCGATGGTCATGTATTGCTCGAAGGAGTGCCCGGTTTGGCAAAAACGCTGGCTATCAAAACTTTGGCACAACTGATTGATGCCGATTTCAGTCGTATTCAGTTTACGCCCGATTTACTGCCTGCCGATGTTATTGGTACAATGATTTACAGTCAAAAAACCGAAGAGTTCAGCATTCGCAAAGGACCCATTTTTGCCAATTTCGTGTTGGCAGACGAGATAAACCGTGCTCCCGCCAAAGTGCAAAGTGCGCTGCTCGAAGCTATGCAGGAACGACAAATCTCTATCGGAGATACTACCCACAAGCTGCCTGAGCCTTTCCTCGTGCTTGCCACGCAAAACCCTATCGAGCAGGAAGGAACTTATCCGTTGCCCGAAGCGCAAGTCGATCGTTTTATGCTTAAAGTGGTGATATCATATCCTAAAAAAGAGGAAGAAAAACTCATCATGCGGCAAAATATGGCAGAAGCGCAGGCAGACATCAAACCCGTGCTTCACCCCAAAGACATTATCGCTGCCCGTAAAGTGGTGCGTGAGGTATATTTGGACGAAAAAATTGAGCGATACATTGTAGACATTGTTTTTGCTACCCGTTTCCCGGAAGAATACGGATTGAAAAAACTTAAAAATATGATTTCATTTGGAGCTTCGCCGCGCGCAACAATAAATCTCGGTTTAGCCTCGCGTGCGTTTGCATTCATTAAGCGTCGCGGCTATGTGATTCCCGAAGATGTACGCGCGGTATGTTACGATGTGTTGCGTCACCGTATAGGTTTGAGTTACGAAGCAGAAGCAAACAACATTACTTCGGAAGAAATTATCAGTGAAATATTGAACGCAGTAGAGGTACCGTAAAATAGTTGAAAATTGAAAGTTGAAAGGTTGCAATTTTAATAGGCAAATATTTTAACTTTTTGTTTTTTTCAGATTTTCGTTTTCAGTTATTGAAATGGAGACAAGCGAATTAATAAAAAAAGTACGGCAAATAGAAATAAAAACGCGCGGATTATCGAACCACATTTTTGCGGGCGAATATCATTCGGCGTTCAAAGGGCGGGGTATGACCTTTGCCGAAGTGCGCGAATACCAGTATGGCGACGATGTGCGCAGCATCGACTGGAATGTAACGGCGCGTTTTAACCACCCGTTTGTCAAGGTATTTGAAGAAGAACGCGAACTTACGGTAATGCTGCTTGTCGATGTTTCGGGCAGTCGGAATTTTGGCACACGGGGTAAAACCAAACAAAGCATCACAACGGAAATTGCTGCTACGCTGGCATTTTCTACTATTCAAAACAACGACAAGGTGGGCGTGATATTTTTTTCCGATAAAATAGAAAAATTCATTCCACCGCAAAAAGGACGCAAACATGTGTTACACATCATTCGCGATTTGATTGATTTTGAACCTGAAAGCAAGCATACCGATATTAGTGAAGCATTGCGCTATTTTTCTAATGTTATAAAAAAGCGTTCTACGGCATTTTTGATTTCCGATTTTATTAGCGGCGATTTTGCGGATGCGTTGAATATTGCAGCTCGTAAGCACGACATCATCGCCTTGCAGGTATACGATGCGCTTGAAAAAGAACTTCCCGCAGTGGGACTGATAAAATTCGCCGATGCCGAAACCGATGCTGAAATATGGGTAGACAGTTCGGATAATCGCCTGCGGATGGCGTATAAAAATCACTGGGAAGAAAATCAGGTACATTTGCAAAAATTATTCCTGAAAAATAATATCGATTCTGTTTCGGTAAGTACGCGCGAAGATTTTGTGAAATCGCTGATGAAATTGTTTAAAATGAGAGCGTAAAAAAAGAATTTTGAGATGAAAAAAATACTGTTGTTGTTGGCAATTTTTATGTATTCGCTTTCCATTTTTGCACAAGTAAATGTGAAAGCTTCGCTCGATACGGCTACGATACTCATTGGAGAACAAACCAATATTCGCCTGCAAGTAACACAAGATAAAGCGGCTCGAATACTTTTTCCGCTCTCTACGCCTACAGTGGTTGAGGGTATTGAGGTGCTTTCGCAAACGCCGCCCGATACGATAAAACTTGATGACGACCTTATACAGGTGAGTGTCGCGTTGCTCGTTACTTCGTTCGATTCGGCATTGTATTATATTCCGCCGTTCAAATTTGTGGAAGGTGTAGATACGATTTACACCAATGCCAATTCACTCAAAGTGCTTTCGCTGCCGGTAGACACGGTGAAGCAGGAAATTTTCGATATCCGCGATGTATATGCTCCGCCGATTAATTGGTGGAGAGTGCTTGGCATTACGCTGTTGGTGTTGCTTGTGTTGGCAGCTGCTGTATGGGTATATTTTTATTTCAAACGAAAAAAACTTGAAAAAACTGAGGCAATTGAGGAAAAACGAAAACTCAATCCTCACGAATATGCTTTACAGGAATTAGATCGTATTCGCAACGAAAAACTTTGGCAACATGGACGGGTAAAGGAATTTTATACCGACCTCACAGAGGTTTTGCGACAATATATTGAGCATCGTTACCAGATTCCGGCAATGGAAATGACTTCCGACGAGGTAATGGAGCATATAGAATTACTTCCGCAAGCCGACCGTGAAGCAAACCGTATATTGAGCAAAGTACTTCGCCTTGCCGATTTGGTGAAATTTGCCAAATGGATACCCGAAAATCGAGAAAATGATAGTGCAATTATCGATGCTTACGAGTTTGTAGGGCATACTAAAGAAGAAGAAAAAATAGAAGAAATACAGTCGGAAGAATTGTCGGAAAGAGAAACAAAATTGTAAATCAGTAAAAAAGTAGTAAATGATCTTTCATAATCCATCGCTTTTATTTCTCTTGTTGCTGCTCATTCCCGTGGTGGCATGGTATATATTGCAATACGGCAAAAAAGAATCTACGCTACGAATATCGTCGATTGCGCCTTTTGCAGGAATTCCCGTAAGCAAAAAACTATATTTGCGACATTTGCCCTTTATATTAAGGATGATAACTATTGCGTTGGTAATCATTGTATTGGCGCGTCCGCAAAGTTCCCATAGTTGGCAAGACCAAACCACTGAGGGTATCGACATTATGATGGCAATGGATATTTCGGGCACTATGCTTGCGCAAGACCTTAAACCCAACCGCCTGAAAGCCGCTAAAAATGTAGCAATTGAATTTATCAACGGTCGACCAAACGATAATATCGGACTGGTGGTGTTTGCAGGCGAAAGTTTCACACAATGCCCCCTCACGACAGACCATACAGTTTTAATCAACTTGTTCAATTCCGTGGAATTTGGCATGATAAAAGACGGCACCGCTATCGGTATGGGATTGGTCAATGCTGTTGGGCGACTCAAAGAAAGTAAGGCAAAATCGAAAGTGATAATCCTGCTCACCGACGGGTCGAACAACGCAGGTGATATTTCGCCCGAGACGGCAGCCGATATTGCAGCTCAAATGGGTGTACGAGTTTACACAATAGGAGTAGGCACGCGTGGAAAAGCTCCCTATCCCGTGCAAACGCCTTTCGGTATTCAGTATCAAAATATTGATGTAGATATCGATGAGCCGATGATGCGCCATATTGCCCGTGAAACAGGCGGTACCTATTTTCGCGCTACCGATAACGATAAACTGAAAGAGATTTATAAGGAGATAGACAAACTCGAAAAAACAAAAATAGAATTGCATGAGTACAACAAGCGCAACGAAGCCTATTTCATTTTCGCGCTGGCGGCATTCGTATGCATTTTGCTCGAATTTATTTTGAGAAATACAGTTTTGAGAAAAATACCGTAAAAAACAAAAAAATAGAAATGTTCAGATTTGCTGCACCGGAATATTTATACCTGTTGATACTGATACCCTTGTGTATCGGTGCTCACCTATATTTAGACAGAGTAAGGCGGAAAAAATTATCCCTGCTTGGCGATACCGATTTGCTCCGAGATTTGATGCCGTTGAGTTCGGAGCGACGCAGACAAGTGAAATTTTATTTGGTTTTGTCGGCACTGCTGCTCGTTATCGTGTTGCTCGCTCGTCCGCAAACCGGTAGCAAACGCGAAAATGTAAAGCGCAAGGGAATCGAAGTAATTGTGGCGTTAGATGTATCAAACTCTATGCTTGCGCAGGATATTTCGCCCAATCGCTTGGAAAATGCTAAAATGATAGTAACCAAGCTGATAGACAACATGAACAACGATAAAATCGGCTTGGTAGTATTTGCGGGCGATGCTTACACACAGATACCCATAACGAGCGATTATGTATCAGCCAAAATGTTTATGCCCTCTATAAAACCATCGTTGATACCTGTACAAGGAACAGCAATCGGTACGGCAATAGATATGGCGATGCATTCTTTCGGACCGCAGGAAAAAACGAAAACCAGTCGTGCCATCGTTGTGATAACCGACGGCGAAAACCACGAAGATGATGCCGTAGGAGCGGCACAAGAAGCAGTAAAAGAAGGAATTAATGTGAGTGTAATAGGTATGGGGCGTGTAGAAGGAGCACCGATACCTATAGAAGGCACCATGAGTTTTATGAAAGATCGCGATGGCGCAATAGTTGTATCGAAACTCAACGAAGCAATGTGTATGCAGATTGCCGATGCGGGCAAAGGCGTATATGTGCGTGCCGACAACAGCAACACGGCTCTTAAACTTGTGCAAAAACACTTAGACAGCATGGCAAAATCGGAGGTAGAAACTGCCGTTTATTCCGAATACGGCGAGCAATTTCAACTCTTTGCCGTTTTGCTGCTGCTGTTACTTTTTATAGAAATTTTCATTTTGGAAATTCAAAACAAATGGTTGAACAAAATAAAACTGTTTGAGTGATGATGAAAAAAAATATTTTTATAATACTGATTTTCAGCCTAATATTTTTGAATGTGCAGGCGCAGAAAGGAGCGAAAGATGTTCGGGAAGGCAATCGTTTTTATAAAAACGAAAACTTTACCGAAGCCGATGTGTCGTATCGCAAAGCTTTAGATAAAAATGCTGCTTCGTTCGAAGCTTCATTTAATTTAGGCAATGCGCTTTACAAGCAAGGAAAATACAAGGAAGCCGCAGTACAGTTTGCCAAAGCCGATTCGCTTAATGCGACAAACGATGCAGAACGAAGGGCGGCTGTGCAACACAACATCGGCAATTCGCAGTTTAAACTTCAGGATTACGAAAAAAGCATACAGTCGTACAAAAACGCACTGAAACTCGACCCTAAAAACGACGAAACTCGCTACAACTTAGCATTGGCACAGGCTTTACTCAAAAAACAACAAGGTCAGAACGATAAAAACAAAGACGACAACCAAAATAAGAATAATCAAAATCAGCAGCAGCAACAACAAAATCAACAAGATAACGACCAAAATAAAAACCAACAGCAACGACAACAAAACCAGATGTCGGAAGAAAATGCCAAGCAGATACTTGATGCTTCACTGCAAGACGAAAAAGAAGTGCAAAATCGAGTAAATGAAAACAGGCAAAAGCAGATGAAAAAACGCTCGGTGGAGAAAAATTGGTAAAATGGTTAATAGAAAATAAAACAAATGAAAAAAATATTTTTAATACTTTCAATTCTTATAAGTATTTGTTTATCAGGGATTCAAGCTGCCGTTTCGTTTCAGGCTTCAGCACCCGAAACGGTGGCAATGGGCGAGGCGTTTCGGTTGGTTTATACTTTGAACGCTTCCAATGCCAAAGATTTACGAATGCCCGAAATGCCAAGTTTCGATATTTTAGCAGGACCTTTCGAATCGCGCAGCCAAAGTGTGCAGGTAGTAAACGGACAGGTTAACACTACTGTTTCGCTGTCGTATACCTACACGCTTTCTGCCAAAAAAACAGGCACATTCACAATTCCTTCCGCAAGTATTTTTGTTGAAAATCAACGATATAATTCCAACACAGTAAAAATTACCGTACTTCCAGCCGACAAGGCACAACAACAGCGAGGCAGTAAGGCAGGAACGGGGAGCAACATGAATCAAAAGCTTTCGGATGAAAATGTGTTTGTTCGTGCAATTGCCTCGAAAACAAAGCTTTACGAGCAAGAGTATTTGCTCATTACCTACAAACTCTATTCGTTGGTAGATGTGGTTGGTTTTACCAACAATGTGAATTTGCCCAATTTCAACGGATTTATGAAGCAAGATATTGAGTTGCCGAAAACTCCGCAGATGAAACTCGAAAATTATAACGGAAAAAATTACATGACCAATGTGCTTTTTCAAGCCTTGCTTTATCCGCAACAATCGGGTACAATTACGATTGATAAGGCTGATTTTGAGGCAATTGTCCGTATAACAACCCGTGCACAAGTACGGAGTATTTTCGACGATTTTTTCGATACCTATCAGGATGTGAAAAAAACGCTCGTTGTACCGTCGCTTAAAATCACGGTAGACAAATTGCCCGGCAATAAACCTGCCGATTTTTCGGGTGCGGTGGGTTCATTCTCGTTCAAATCCGATATCTCGGAATCTACAGTGAGCGTGAACGACCCTGTAACTCTGCGTTTTACCATTTCGGGTAACGGCAACATGAAGCTCATCAAAAATCCTGAAGTAGAATTTCCTACCGATTTTGAAACCTACGACCCTACGGTGAACAACAATTTTAAAAATACCACATCGGGTGTAACCGGTTCAAAAACAATAGAATATCTTCTTGTTCCTCGTTCCGAAGGCGATTTTGTTATTCCGTCGTACAAATTTTCGTATTTTGATGTTAATTCCAAGTCGTATCGTTCGGTGAGCAGTCCCGAGTACAAAATTCATGTAAATAAAGGTAACGGAAAAAATAATTCGACAGCGATGATTTCCAATTTTGCCAATCAAGAGCAACTCAAAGTGCTGGGTAAAGACATTCGCTATATCGAAACCGAACGATTCAAAGTGCGTGAAAAAGGTGCGTTTTTCTTCGGTTCCGTAGGCTTTTGGTTGTGTTTGATATTACCTTTGCTGTTGGCAGTGGCGGTATTTATATTTTATCGAAAACAACTCAAAGAAAATGCCGACATTCTTGCGGCGAAAAACAAAAAAGCTAATAAAGTAGCTATCAATCGTCTGAAAACCGCCAATAAATATCTTGTAGAAAACAGAAAAGAAGAATTTTACGACGAAGTGCTTCGCGCCTTGTGGGGTTATCTGAGCGATAAACTTGCGATACCGGTTTCGGCATTATCAAAAGATAATATTGAAGGAAAACTAAAACGACATGGGGTTGAAAATGAAGATATTACAGAGTTTATGCAAGTGCTTTCAGTGTGCGAATATGCCCGTTATGCACCTGCAACAGACGACCACGCGATGGATAATCTCTATCAGCGAACTATTGCCGTTATTAGCAAATTTCAGCAGGTTATCCGATAAAAATTAAAAAATTAAAGAAATGAGAAACATACTATCTATCTTCCTCTTGTTCTTTGCAGCCTTGTCGGTTTTTGCTCAAAATTCGACGAAAGAAAAATTTCAAGCAGCAAACGAATTGTATAAAAAAGGACAATACGAACAGGCAATATCCGTATACGAAAATCTCTTGCCTGCAAATAAAGAATCGGTACAACTGTACTACAACCTTGGTAATGCTTACTACAAAAGCGGACAAATTGCCCGTGCCATTCTCAACTACGAGCGAGCTTTGCTTATCAAGCCCAATTACGAAAATGCACAAATGAATTTGAAAATGGCGCAAGCCCGCACTGTCGATAAAATCGATTCAGTAGGTAATTTTTTTATGCTGTCGTTGATAAACTCTATGTCCAATATGATGAGTAGTAATGCATGGGCAGTTTTCAGCATAATATGCTTTCTATCCGCAATTTTATTGTTCTTCGTCTATGCCTTTTTGAAGCGGATAATATTTCGTAAACTGGGTTTCTACGGTGCAATAGCGGCACTGATTTTGTTCGTTGCAACATTTTCTTTCAGCTATATGCAGAAAAATAAAATCACAAAAGGCGAATATGCCATCGTGATGTCGCCCAGCCTCACTGCCAAAAGCACGCCCGATGAAACCGGTACCAAGCTGTTTGTGATTCATGAAGGAATAAAAGTAAAAGTGAAAACTACGCTCAACACTTGGGTCGAAATTCAGCTTGCCGACGGAAATATTGGTTGGGTAAGGACCGATGATATTGAAAAAATTTGACGATGTCTGATATAAAAAATAAAATAGAATCGCTTCGTAGTGAGTTACATCAATATAACTACAATTATTATGTGCTTTCACAACCTGCGATTTCAGATTTTGATTTCGACCGGAAATTGAAAGAATTGCAGCTTTTGGAAGAGCAGCACCCTGAATTTTTCGACCCAAATTCGCCTACACAGCGAGTGGGAAGCGATATTTCAGAAGGTTTCCGACAGGTACGACACAAATATCCGATGCTTTCGCTTGGCAATACTTACTCCAAAGCTGAGGTTGCCGATTTCTACGAGCGAGCTCGAAAATTTATCAACGAAGACATTGAGCTAGTGTGCGAATTGAAATACGATGGAGCTTCTATTTCGCTTATCTACGAAGACGGAAAACTCGTGCAGGCAATCACCCGTGGAGATGGTGAAAAAGGCGATGATGTTACGGCTAATGTTCGAACAATCAAATCGATACCTCTAAAACTGAGAGGGAACGATTATCCTGCTCAATTTGAAATTCGCGGTGAAATATTGATGCCTTGGTCGGTGTTCGATGAATTGAATCGTGAACGCGAACAACAAGGAGAACAATTATTTGCCAATCCGCGCAATGCTGCTTCGGGTACGCTCAAGCTATTGAATTCTGCCGAAGTTGCCAAGCGAAAACTCGATGCATTCTTCTATTTTCTGCTCGGTGAAAAATTACCGGCAGAAACACATTTCGACAATTTACAATGTATCAAACGCTGGGGATTTAAGATTTTCGATGGCATGCGATTGTGTAAATCGCTTGACGAGGTGTTCGAATTTATTGATTATTGGGACAATGAGCGAAAAAAACTTCCCGTGGCTACCGATGGTATTGTGTTCAAAGTGAATTCATTACGCCAGCAGCGTAACTTGGGTTTTACAGCCAAATCGCCCCGTTGGGCTATTGCCTACAAATTTCAGGCAGAGCGAGTTCGTACGCGTCTCAACAGTGTATCGTATCAAGTGGGTAGGACAGGAGCAGTAACTCCGGTTGCGAATCTTGACCCCGTGCAACTTTCGGGTAGTACCGTGAGGCGCGCTTCTCTTCATAATGCCGACATCATTCAAGCACTCGACTTGCATATTGGCGATATGGTTTTTGTAGAAAAAGGTGGCGAAATAATTCCGAAAATTGTAGGAGTAGACACCAAAGCCCGTTTTATGCTTGGCGATAAAGTGCAGTTTATAAAAAATTGTCCCGAGTGTGGTACCCCGTTGGTGCGTATGGAAGGCGAAGCAGCACATTATTGCCCCAACGAAGATGGTTGTCCACCGCAGATAAAAGGTAAAATTGAGCATTTTGTAAGTCGTAAAGCGATGAACATCAGTGCCGGAGTAGAAACTGTAGATCTTTTATACAATAAAGGTTATATCAAAACCGTTGCCGATTTATACGATTTGCGTTGGGAAGACCTTTTATTGCTTGAGCGTTGGGCAGAAAAAAGTGCAAAAAATTTAGTGCAGAGTATCGAAGATTCCAAGCAGGTGCCTTTTGATAGAGTACTTTATGCGCTGGGCATTCGTTATGTTGGCGAAACTGTTGCCAAGAAACTAACCTCTATTTTACATAATATAAAAGCTGTGGAGGACGCAGATTACGAACAACTTGTAGAGATTGACGAAATCGGCGACCGCATTGCTCGTAGTGTAGTTGATTTTTTTGGCAAAGAAAAGAACAAAGAGCTGGTTAACAGATTGAAAAAACACGGATTGCAGTTTGAAATTGATGAACGACTGTTGCAAAAAACTTCCGGAAAACTGAGAGGAATTTCGATAGTAATTAGCGGAACATTTGAAAAATACTCGCGCGATGAATTGAAAAATATGATAGAACAGCATGGTGGTAAAAGCATTAGTTCTATTTCCAAGAAAACGGATTTTGTACTTGCGGGCGAAAACATGGGTCCTGCCAAGTTGGAAAAAGCCGAAAAATTGGGTATCAAAATTATTTCGGAAAACGAATTTCTCAAAATGATAGAGGAGGATTGAAAATTATCCCAATTTGCATTTGTATATTAAATTATCTACCGTATGTCGCTTATTCAAAAAATAAAAAATTATCTCGCTGACAGGCAGATAAAAAAAGTGCTTTCTACGCAGAAGAGGGTAGGGGTATATCCTGATTTCGACAAAGTAAAAACAATCTTGATTTTATTTAAAAGCGATTTGAATGAAAAGAATTTGTTTGTACGAACAATAATGGAAGACCTCAAAAAGCATGGCAAAAAGGTATCGGCTTGGGGGCTAATAGATAAAAAAGATACGGAATTACCCGTGTTTATCGACTACAGGTTAATTACAAGCAAAGAACTGTCTTTTAATGGATTACCAAACGATTCGATTGCCGGAGAGCTTGCGCATACGGAATATGATATGGTTATACAACTCTGTTGCGACGATTTGCTTGCGCTCGACTATTTGCTGGCTGTAGCTCGTTCTCCTTTTAAAATATCGAAACTGAAACCTTATAAAGGCATCTCCGATTTTATGCTCGAAATAAATGAAAAGGCTGATGAAAAATACATGCTCGAACAAATTTTATTCTACCTCAACAGCATTCAGCCTAAAGCTGTCCGATAAAAATCACGCTTCCTCTTCAAATTCCCATTCCTCGTCGATAAAAAAAGGCAGCTCGATAAACTCGTCCATATCGCGACGCTCTTTTTTGGTAGGACGACCGGTGCCTTTAGCGCGGTTGAGTGCGCCCGAAATGCGGGCAAGTTCGAGAATTTCGAGCTGGTCTGCCGTGGTAACATTTTCCATAAATTCGGGTACGAGTTTGGCACCCATACGATTTTCGCTCAGAGCCAACACCTTAAATGAACAAACAATAGGAGCTTTGCGCACTTGTAGCACATCGCCTATCTTAATCATACGCGAAGGTTTTGCCGCTACGCCGGCTATGCTCACTTTTCCTTTTTTGCAAGCCTCGGTTGCCAGCGAGCGCGTTTTAAACAGCCGAACTGCCCACAACCATTTGTCTATACGAACTTCGGTCTTCATTATTCAAGGGTGCAAGGAGTAATGTTGAAGGAGTAAAAGAACAGATTTACTCATTACATTTTTATTCGATTACTTATTATTGTACAGATTTTGTGTGTTTTGTATTCCGGCAAGACAGAAGCTTTTTATGATTTCGCCGGCTGTGTCAATGCGTTCAGGCAATGTTTGCAGTTCTTCGGAGTTGAAATTACTTAGTACAAAATCTACCTGTCGCCCTTTGGGGAAATCGTTGCCAATACCGAATTTCAAACGGGGATATACATCTGTTTCGAGTATTGCCTGTATATTTTTTAGACCATTGTGTCCGGCATCGCTGCCGCGTGGTTTCAGGCGCAGACAGCCAAAAGGTAATGCAATATCATCGACTACTACAAGCATATTTTCTACCGGAATTTTTTCCTTTTGCAGCCAGTACCGCACGGCATTGCCGCTCAAATTCATAAAAGTATTAGGCTTGAGCAGTATAATTGTGCGTCCTTTAAGTTTCAGTTCGGCAACAGCTCCGTAGCGTTGTTCGGCAAAAAAAATATTGGACGCCTTTGCCAAAGCGTCCAATACCATAAAACCGATGTTGTGGCGGGTATTGGCATATTCGTAGCCAATATTTCCGAGTCCAACTATCAAATATTTCATAATAAAATCTACAATTATTTACCGGCTTTGGCAGCGGCGGCGGCACCTCTTGCAGCTCTTGTCAGCTTAACCGCAGCAACAACATTCATTGCAGGCGATAAGATTTCAAGACCGTCGAACGACAAGGCACCTACTTGAATGGTTTTACCCAAGCCAAGTTCGCTTACATCAATCGTCAGGTTTTCGGGGATTTTATCGTAAGTAGTTTTAACTTTCAGTTTGCGCATTTCCTGCGTGAGTTTACCCCCCGCCTTTACACCTTCTGCCAACCCTTCGAGTTTCACGGGAACTTCGAATACAATAGCTTTGTCGGGACTAACTTCGAGGAAGTCGATGTGCAAAATTTTGTCTGTTACAGGGTGAAATTGCAGGTCTTTTAATACTGCAGTGTATTTTTTGCCCGAAATGTTGAGATTAACGGCAAAAATCTCATGGTTGTACACCAATTTACGAACATTCGAGTTCGTTACTGTAAAACTGATGTTTTCTTTTCCGCCATACAATATAGCAGGAATGCTGTCTTCGGAACGAACTGCTTTGGTAGCTTTTTTTCCTACCTGCTCTCTTACAGAGCCTTCCAATTCAAATGTTTTCATTTTTAAAAATAATTTGTTGTGTTACTCAAATTTAAGTGATACGAAAATTTATTCTCGCTTAATTCCCATCACACTTATGCTTCGATTTTCAAAGCGGCTGCAAAGATACTATTTTCTTTTTGTGTTGCAAATATTTTTTCGGACTTATCCCTTTTTAGCCTCGTTTCGTCATTACTTCCGTTGGTCGTGATTGCTAATTGCGAGGAGGAACAACGAAGCAATCCAGAGAAAAGGCATTACGAGATTGCTTCGTCCCTCGCAATGACGACACACGCCTAAAAGGATTTTTAATACCGACCGATACTATTAAGAATGAGAAAATTAACAATCAACAATCAACAATTAACGGGCGAATGAATTATCTTTGTGCCGCTAAAAAATGAAATATGACCGACCCCACCATTTCTATAGATAAAAAAGTGGCTTTTCATACGCTGGGTTGCAAGCTCAATTTTGCCGAAACATCGGCGCTTGGACGCAGCATGGCTGAACTGGGTTTTCGCCGTGTGAAAGCGGGCGAACAAGCCGATGTGTGTGTTATAAACACATGCTCGGTTACCGATACTGCCGACCGGAAATGCCGGCAAGCTATCGGGCAAATTATGCGCCGGCATCCGATGGCTTTTGTGGTGGTAACGGGTTGTTATGCACAGCTTAAACCCGATGAAATTGCCGCTATGCCCGGTGTAGATTTGGTGCTCGGCAGCAAGGAGAAATTCGACCTCGCGCTTTATTTGGACAGCTTGGAGAAACGCCAAAAAGCAGTGGTGTTTAATACAAAAGTTTCGGCTATTACAGAGTTTCGCCCTTCCTGTTCGCAAAGCGACCGTACGCGCTTTTTCCTCAAGGTGCAGGATGGCTGCGATTATTTTTGTTCCTATTGCACCATTCCTTTTGCCCGCGGACGCAGTCGCAGTGCTACCATTGCCCAAACGGTAGAACAGGTGCAGCTTGCCGTAACGCAGGGCGCACGCGAAATTGTGCTTACGGGTGTAAACACGGGCGATTTCGGGCGCGGTACGGACGAATCTTTTTTAGATTTGATTCGTACTCTCGATGAAATAGAAGGTATTCGCTACCGCATATCGAGCATTGAACCCAATTTATTGAGCAACGAAATCATTGCCTTTGTAGCTCGAAGCAAGCGGTTTGCGCCGCATTTCCATATTCCTCTGCAAAGCGGCAGCAACGAAGTGTTGCAATTGATGCGTCGCCGATATACCCGCGAGCTTTTTGCCGAGAGAGTAGCCGAAATTAAACGAATGATGCCTCATGCTTTTATCGGTGTCGATGTGATTGTGGGCACCCGGGGCGAAACGGAAGAATATTTTACCGATGCCTTGCATTTTATCGAAAAACTCGATGTATCGCAGTTGCATGTGTTTTCGTATTCCGAACGAATGGGTACAAAGGCGTTGGAAATTGCCCACACGGTGAGTGCGGATGATAAAAAACGCCGCAGCGAAATGCTTCATCATTTGTCGAACCAAAAGCTGCACGATTTCTACACCTCACAAATCGGGTGCGATGCTTCCGTGCTTTGGGAGAGTACCCGAAAAGGCAATGCAATGCACGGTTTTACCGAAAATTATGTACGAGTATCGGCTCCGTTCGATAAGTCGAAAATAAACACAGTGGAAAAGCTTATTTTAGCCGGTTTTTCGGACGAAGATACAATCGCTTTATCTGCTGTAAATTCCATAAATTAATTTAAGATGCAATTCACACTTCAACATACCGACCCGAAAAGTAATGCCCGCGCAGGACGGCTCACAACCGACCACGGCGAAATTCTTACCCCGATATTTATGCCCGTGGGCACGGCGGGCAGTGTAAAAGCGGTGCATCAGCACGAGTTGCGCGACGATATCAAGGCGCAAATCATTCTCGGCAATACTTATCACCTCTATTTGCGTCCGGGCATTGAAATGCTCGAACAGGCGGGCGGCTTGCACAAGTTTAACGGCTGGGAACGCCCGATGCTTACCGACAGTGGTGGGTTTCAGGTATTTTCTCTTTCGGGTCAACGGAAATTGAAGGAGGAGGGCGCGTATTTCCGTTCGCACATCGATGGGTCGAAGCATTTGTTTACCCCCGAGCGGGTGATGGATATTCAGCGAAGCATCGGGGCGGATATTATCATGGCGTTTGACGAATGTCCGCCCGGCGATTCGGACTATCGCTACGCCAAAAACTCGATGGAGCTTACTCACCGCTGGCTCGACCGCTGTGTGGCGCGCTTCGCCGAAACGGAACCGAAGTACGGCTACGAACAGTCGCTTTTCCCCATTGTGCAGGGTTGTACTTATCCCGACCTGCGCAGGCAGAGTGCCGAATATGCTGCTTCGAAAGCTTGTGCGGGTAATGCTATTGGCGGCTTGGCGGTGGGCGAACCTGCCGAAAAGATGTACGAAATGATTGAGGTGGTAAACGAAATTCTGCCTGCAGACAAACCGCGTTACCTTATGGGGGTGGGTACGCCGCAGAATATACTGGAGGCTATAGAGCGCGGGGTGGATATGTTCGACTGCGTGATGCCTACCCGCAACGGGCGCAACGCAATGCTTTTTACCTGGCAAGGCACGATGAATATGAAAAACAGGAAATGGGCAAATGATTTTTCGCCGCTCGACGAACAGGGTACTTCCTATGTAGACAGTGCATACTCGAAAGCTTATCTGCGACATCTTTTCCATGCCAACGAGTTTTTAGCCCTGCAAATAGCTTCGATACACAACCTGGCGTTTTACCTGGAGCTTGTAACCCGTGCGCGCCGTCATATTATCGAAGGCGATTTTTCGGAGTGGAAAGCGAGTGTTATCAGACAGTTGGGCGAGCGGAGGTAATAATGACAATTGCCGGTTGCAATTGTAAGGAATGGAATTATTCCTTTGAGGTGTCGTCATTGCGAGGTACGAAGCAATCTCGTACTGTTTCTCCGGATTGCTTCGTAGTACTTCTTCGCAATTAGCAATCACGACCAACGGAAGTAACGACGAACGCGCCCTGTTCAGACAAGTTATTCCCTCGCTTTGTTTTCTATGTTAACTCTTTCGCTTATTCCCTTTTTGTTTATAACCCCTCCCTCCTTCGGAGTACTCCCCTTATTTAAGGGGAGAATTATGCACAACCTGCCCTGTTATACAAAAGCAATGCCTGTGCAACAACTCTCCCCTTGTTTCAAGGGGAGTACTCCGAAGGAGGGAGGGGTTAAATGAAAACAAAACAAAGCGTGGAAACAAATTGACAAAGAGATACACGCTGCCGGCGCCGATTTTTATCCCTTACATTATTATTACATTACAAATTTGGCAGGACGGTACCTCTCAATAACCTTCATCATTTGTGCTATTCTGTTTTAAGCACAAGTTACGGCAAAGCCTAAACTTGTGCCAAGCGGGGGTCGTCATTGCGAGGTACGAAGCAATCTCGTACTGTTTCTTTGGATTGCTTCGTCGTACCTCTTCGCAATTAGCAATCACGACCAACGGAAGTAACGACGGCGATAGGTTTGCTATTTATGATATTTATGCGTTCGGGGCGCCCCGAAAGGTTAATTTTTTTTCATTTCAAGCATTCGGGGCGCCCCGAACGCATAAATCTTGAAATTATTTAACACTCGGGGAAGCCTGAACGCATGAATATAAAATAATTTAACACTAATAGCGCCCAGAATGCCTTATTCTAAAATTATTTAACATTCGGGGTGCCCCGAATGCATGAATTTAAAGTGGTTTTAACTCTCGGGGTGCCCCGAGCGCATAAACCTAAAGTGGTTTTAACTCTCGGGGTGCCCCGAGCGCATGAATTTAAAGTAGTTTTAATTCTCGGGATGCCCCGAGCGCATGAATCTGAAACGGTTTCAATATTCGGGCTTGCCCGAGTGCTGTAAATCTCTTTGTATGTAACCTTGCTTCCTACCTATTTTATATTTAGAAAATGGTTTTTTCTTATATAATCAAATTCCATAGATGATAAGAAAAGAAATCCAAGCTAATAACATATTTTCAATACCTATTTTTGTTTGAGTCTTATTTCTTTACCGCTTTCAAATGAGCCGTTCCTTGGTCGGTAACAACCCTGGCTACAAATAAATTTCCTTCGCAGGGCAGGAAATAAACCGAACTGTTAATACCGGTTTTTTCTGCTACTAAGCGACCGTTAATATCGTACAGGCTGATGGAACGGATAGTGCTGCCGGCATAAAAGCGCAAGCCCGATTCTGTGCTGTTTATGCCTACTAATGAAGCATCGTTTTGAGATTCCGAAATAGGGGTGGTTGATGCCGGCGAAACGCGAAGGAAAAAGCGGTCTTCGCTTGCCAATACTTCGTTTTTAGCATTCCGAACAGGCGTATAGTCGCAATTGTAAACATATTCCTGCAAACCGCTGATATCGCTTTCCGATTGAGTTTGCTTGTCAATAAACAATACTTGTCCGTCAAAACCATTCATTCCCCGCAGGGTAAAACTCAATTTGCCCGCTGCTGTGGTAGCAATGCCGACGGGTATCAGCATTTCCGCATTGTGGGGAATGAAGTTGGCGGCTACGCCTCTGATGCCGCCCGATTGCAGCGTTTTGAGCGTATATATTTCGGGCGATGCATTGAAGCTCGGCAAAATTTTACTCATATCGTAGTTGCCTATAACGGTCGAACCCTCTTCGTGCTGTACAACACCGGTTATTGTCTTTCCGGCGGCGTTTTCCGCTTCGATATTCAATATGCCCTGAACTATAGTTCCCGAACGCAGCATCGATGTCAGTGAAGGCGTTCGGCGCACCGTTATCGAGGCAGGAAAAGATAAATCGGCTGTGGTAATGCCTTCTGCCAATTCCACCAAAAACGACTGCCCGGGGGCAATGTATTTATCAACAGCTCCTACCGTGCTGCCGTATCCGCCAACGCCGAGCAAATAACTCGAATAGCTGCTGCCTGTCCAAAGCGTATATCCGTTTTTAATCTTCCCGCTGTTGGCAGCATAGAATTGGTCGAAGTCAATGGTAGACGGGTAGGGATTGCCTATTAAAGCGATGCTCGATTGCGAACCGGCTGTAATGGTATAAGTTGACAGTCCTTCAAAAGCAAACCTGTCCGGATTGCTGCGCGCCACAGTCTCGTCCTGAAACACCAAGCTCAGGTCGCTCCAATAGCGGTAAAATTTGCTTGCATCTCCACCCGTTGCCTGATGAATGCGGTGTGCGCGTTGCTGGGCATCAAACTGTAATACATAATCTTCGTTGTGATAAGGAAACTCGAGTATGCCGTTGATTTGCGATAAACCTACCGTTCGTCCGCCTACCCCCATTGCCGCTTCGTTCAGTCCGGCAGCCGTTTCCCGATAGCCGTCCTGATCTTGATAAGCGTTTATCCAAACGGCATATCCTTCTGCCGGACGCAGGGGCTCTATATTGGATGAATAAGTATTTGTCCAGTTGCCTTTGAAAGCCGAACCGGTTTCTACTTCATTGGCATCGAATTTACGGATAAAAGCGCGCGGCAGTTCTCCGAAAGAATAATCGCCCGACACCATGCCGTGCAAAGGAGCGGTGAGGGTGTGCCACTGACCTCGCGCAAATACATTTTCGCCCGCTAAAGCGGCTGATACCTTCAAGTGGTCGTAATCTGCTTTGGGACCATTTTCGATAATGCTAAGTAATTCTACATTGCTTATTTGAGATTGCGAGGTAGCTCCCAATCCCAAGTTGTATTGCACATGCGCAATATCGTAGTGCAGCAATTGCGGGTTACCGATTTCCGCACCCGAAGCCAGATAGATTTCTTCGCAATTATATGAATTTCCTTCGGTCAGATAAGGGAAGTATTGAATAGGAACGCCTGTAACCCCTGCCGTAGCCCTGTATCCCGGAATATATACGCGGGAAGTATTTATAGGAAATATTCCCCGTACCCAGTTGCGAGCATCATTCCAGTTGGTTAAATCGTCGTCGGTCATACCCGTATCGCCTGCCCAGTTGGGCGACCAAACGGAGATTCCGGTTTCTTCCGGTAATACAATTACTTCAATCGTACGCGAACACGAGTTTCCGCCGATAACCAATGTGTTTCCTGATATGGAAGCTCCATCGCCGTTGCTTACAAACTCCAGCAAACGGGCACCGGCGAAGATTATGTTTTTTAAGCAAACATAATAATTGCCCGATGTGGTAACTTCATAGTACGAATTGCCGGAATATATTAACAACCCGTCTTTATACCAGTCGTAAGTGCCTCCTGATATGGGATTGGTAACGCTCAACATCGTGCTTCCCCCGCCGGGTATATAAACAATACCGGAACCGGGAGCACTTTCCGATACGGAAGATTGAATGTTTGGAATATCAATAGCCGTATAGCTGAACGAGATAATCACTTCGCCGTTGCCGCCGCTTCCGCCGTTTCCTGACATTTGGTTGCTGTAAGCAGCATCTCCACCGCCACCGCCGCCCGGGAATTCACCGGGTAGAGCTTCCGGTATGTGAAAGGTATTATTATCTCTTCTTTTTCCCGCACCGCCATTGCCTCCATATCCGTCGGCATTCTTTCCGGCATTGCCTCCGGTTCCTCCGTACATGATCCCGCCTGATGTTTCACTATTGACGGAACCGCGATTGCCATTCGCACCGGAAGTGCCGAGATTAGGGAAACCGGTACTGATTGCCATTCCGCCGATGCCACCGGGCATCCCTTGCACATTAAAAGCTCCGGCACCGCCGCTTCCGCCATTTGCCTGAATGTAATTCGAGTTGTTGTAATTTACCCTGGAATTGCCGCCAATAAGACCGGTACCCGATTCATTGGGGCTATAGCCTCCGCCTGCCCCCACTGTTATACTTAAAGCAGAATTAATAGTAGTAAATGTTGCAGTGGCATAACCACCGCCGCCACCACCGCCGGCAGTTGTTCTGTTGTTATTGCTTTGTATGGCATTTCCGCCGCCGCCGCCGCCACCCCATGCTTCGGCTTTTATGGTATAGGTACCGGGAATAGCCGGAAAGCTATAAGTTCCGCCGCCGCCGCCTGCACCCTCTGCTCCATAATGTACTTTTACGGTGGTAGTTTGTGCATTTGCCGAAAGAATAAAATTCGCGCAGCATAATGCGGCGATGCCAATGCGTTTGAGCTGTAAGATTTGCGTTTTCATAATTCAATCAATTTTAAATTATTACTGTCGTATTATACGATGCCAAAGTTCTAAACTTTTCTCGACAATTTATCTCGTTTTTTAACGGCTATATAAGCAAGTGAAGCAATAAA
Source organism: Prevotellaceae bacterium (assembly GCA_031271465.1). GTDB lineage: Bacteria > Bacteroidota > Bacteroidia > Bacteroidales > Paludibacteraceae > JAFGVL01. Next base: position 47,773 of record JAISVR010000016.1, read on the forward strand.
AACAGCAAGAAAAGGAATGTTGCCTACCGGAGCTTGACTTATAGGGTCGTTACCGGGATTATTCGGGTCGTCGGGGTCGGACAATGCCATTGCTGCAAATAAATTATCCGGCAATATCGCGTCTGTTACATTATATGTTGTTTCCGTTAGTGGAAAATAGATATTATCTGCCGATATTTCATTATACTTTGTTACACATATTTCTTCGGACAAAAATATATCCGAAGAAAAAGGATTCATATCGGTAAACAGATTCTTACTCAGTTTTTCCAATTGAAAAGAATAGGAGTAAAGCGGAATTGAAAGAGGTAATATTGAAACAACAAATATGAATCTTAATAATGTCTTTTTGGTCTTATTTTTTATAAACATAAATACTTTAGTTTCTGAATACTAAACCAGTTTTTCCAACCGGTCGGTGGTTTGGTGGATATACTCGTCGGTAACTTCGTAGTTGCTCATCTTTCCACTGTTAAACTGATCGTAGGCTGCCATATCAATCAAACCGTGTCCCGAAAGGTTGAACAAAATTACCTTTTCCTTGCCTTCCACCTTGGCTTTCAGAGCCTCTTCCACAGCCACGGCAATGGCATGTGTCGATTCGGGCGCGGGAATAATCCCTTCGGCGCGGGCAAAAAGCGTACCGGCAGAAAAGCAGTCTAATTGTTTAACATCTACCGCATCGACCAAGCCTTCCTTGTGCAGCTCGCTTACTATGGAACCTGCGCCGTGGTAACGCAGTCCGCCCGCGTGGATACTTGCCGGCTGGAAATCGTGCCCGAGCGTATACATAGGCAGGAGCGGGGTCATACCTACCGTGTCGCCGAAATCGTATTGGAACACGCCGCGCGTTAGTTTGGGGCACGAGGCAGGTTCGGCGGCAATCACTTTCAAGTCCTTACCACCCAAAATTTTATGGCGCAGGAACGGAAAAGCAATGCCCGAAAAATTGGAGCCACCTCCAAAACAACCAATTATCACATCGGGATAGTCGCCCGTCATAGCCATTTGTTTTTCGGCTTCAAGCCCGATAATGCTTTGGTGGAGAATAACATGGTTGAGCACACTGCCCAGCGTGTATTTTGTATCGGGTTGCGTAATAGCAGCTTCGATGGCTTCGGAAATGGCAATGCCGAGGCTTCCCGGACTGTCGGGGGTGGCGGCAAGAATTTTACGCCCCGCTTCGGTAGTATTGCTTGGCGAAGGAATAACCTGTGCGCCGAAAGTTTGCATTATCGAACGGCGATACGGTTTTTGCTCGCAACTGATGCGCACCATATACACTTTGAGGTCGAGCCCGAAATGTTTTGCCGCTACACTCAATGCCGACCCCCACTGACCTGCGCCGGTTTCGGTGGTAAGGTGTTTCACCCCCTGTATCTTATTGTAGTATGCCTGCGGAATGGCAGAGTTGAGTTTATGCGAACCCACGGGGCTTACGCTTTCGTTTTTGAAATAAATTTTGGCAGGCGTATCCAATGCCTTTTCCAAGCCCGAAGCTCGTACGAGCGGCGTGGGTCGCCATATTTTGTAGAGTGTGCGTACCTCTTCGGGTATTTCAATCCATCGCTCTTCCGAAAGCTCCTGTTTTACTAATTCCTTGGCAAAAATTCCTTCCCATTCTTCCGGTTTCATCGGCTGTTTGGTAACAGGGTGAAGCGCAGGCAGGGGTTTGGTAGTCATATCGGCTACAATGTTGTACCATGCCTCGGGCATTTCGTTTTCGGGAAGAAGAATTTTCTTTGTTGTTTTCATTATAGATGAGTTTGAAAAGTTTAAGTAGAGGCGTAATGCTTACGCCTTTTTAAATTTTTTATAATCATTGGAATTTGAGAGATTTATTTATCATAGATTAATAAATCGTTGGCTAATTGTAAAAGGGCGTAAGCATTACGCTCCTACATTTTTTATAAACTCACTTAACCTTTAAAACCTGTTCGAAAATTCGCACAAGTTCGGCTTTGGGCAGTGCGCCCATGGCGATTTGCGGGTCTGCGCCTTTGGGACAAAACAGCAGGGTAGGGATGCTTTTTACTCCGAAGGCGGCTGCGAGTTGCGGCTCTTTTTCGGTGTCTACCTTATAAATATAAAGTTTGCCTTTGTATTCTTCGGCAAGTTCTTCGAGCACGGGTGCAAGGCGTTTGCAGGGACCGCACCAAGTGGTGTAGAAATCAATCAGGCAAGGTTTGTCGCCCAAGTACTTCCACACTTTGGGGCTTTTTTCGTAGTTGGCTACGCGCTTGAGGAATTCGGCTTTTGTTAGCGAAATGGTATGAACCACTTGAGGTCTTTGCAACATGGGCGGCGGGGTTTGTGCCGAACAAATGCTGCTAATCAACGCGGTTAAAAGGATAAAAATGATTTTTTTCATGGTCGGATTCTTTAAAAATAAGCGTTCAAAGGTAGAAAAAATTTATATAAAATCGTTTAAGTTGGCAAAAATCATTAAGCTGATAAGGAAAACCATACCCAACAATTGTGCCCGTTCCAGAAACTGCTGGCTGGGTTTTCGGCGGGTTACAATTTCGTAGAGCACAAATAGAAGGTGTCCGCCATCGAGTCCGGGTATGGGCAAAATATTCATAAACGCCAGAATGATAGACAGAAAAGCGGTCATTTCCCACAGATGTGCCCAGTTCCACTGCGTGTCGTACATGTTGCCGATGCTCTTGAAACCTCCGAGGCTTTCCACGCCCGTTTTTGAAAACAGGTATTTGAAATCGCTCACATAGCCGCTCAGCTTTTGCCAGCCCAAGCTCACGCCTGCCGGAATCGATTCGAGCAAGGAATATTCGCGGGTAACGCTGCCAAAAAGCTCCGAATAGCCACGCGGGCGTACCCCGATAACTCCCGATGAATCGGGCGAAACAGTGATTGTGTGTGCTTCGCCGTTGCGATAAAACCCGATATTGACAGGTTGCTGGCGGTTTTCGCTTATCACTTTTGCAAAGTCGAAAAAAGAGTAATACACCGTGTTGTCGATGCTCACCAAGCTGTCGCCTGCCAGCAAGCCAACCTGTTGCGCAGGGGAATTTTTTACCGTTTCGCCAATCACAAAAGGCAGGCGGGGCATGGCGCAAAATTCTTTATGGGCAATAATTTTTTCGCCGAAATCATCGGGCAAAGCAATGCTGTGTTGTTTGCCTTCGCGGCTTATAGTTACCGTTTTGGCATTGATCAATCGTCGCAGCGAAGCTTCATTATATTGTGTAAACGCCTGCCCGTCGGCAGATACAAGGAGGTCGCCGTTGCGAAAACCTGCCTGTTGCGCCACAGGGCTGAACTCGAAACCTGCGCGGTAATTCTCTATCGGCACAAACTTTTCGCCCCACGCAAAGAGTATTGCCCCGTAAATAAGCAATGCCATCACAAAATTTACCAACACGCCACCTGCAATAATCGGCAAGCGTTTCCACGGGCTTACACTGCGGTATTCCCACGGTTTGGGCGGGGTAGCCATTTGCGCCTTATCCATGCTTTCGTCTATCATGCCGGCAATTTTGCAGTATCCGCCCAGCGGCAGCCAGCCGATACCCCATTCGGTATTTTCGGGGTTGCGTTGCCACAGTTCGTTGTTGGCAATGCTGTCGTTGCTTGCAAGGAAGCGGAACCGCCACCGTCCGTCAATCTTTTTTGCCCGCACAAGGGCGAATGCAGGATTGAAAAACAGGTAAAATTTTTCTACCCGCACCTTAAACAGTTTTGAGAAAAAGAAATGTCCCAACTCGTGGAAAAATACCAGCAAGGTAAGACTGAATATTAATTGAAGAAACTGCATTGCGAATGATTTTTTTTATGAGGGGACAAAAATACGATTTATTTTGTTTAATCGTGAAATTGTTTAGCAGTTTAACTGTTGTGTAAACCGATTTCTTAATTCTCTTAAATTTTGCTTGCTTTTTAAAAAATAGTTGTATATTTGCCGCGCAATTAAACTAAAAGCTAAGAATTAAGAACTGAAAGTAAAAAAACGAAGCGCTGGTTGCGAGGAGGAACGACAAAGCAATCTCAGAACAGTACTAACAGAAGTTAATGACAATGTTTCTTTCACTTTCCACTTTCAATTCTCAGTTTTCAACTAAAAAAAGAACCATGCAGTGTACACCAAAACATACCACTTTTAACACCAACAATTTGCGAGCCTCGCAGATTGTGTTAAACACACACACACACACACACACACACACACACACACACACACACACATGTGCGTGCGCGGGTATGCCGTAAGTATACAGAGAAACAGACAGTTAGAAAAAATAATCTTACCACAAGCGGTAAGAAACACACAATACCTTCGAGAGGAAAAAACATCCTTTCGAGGGTATTTTTTTGTATGCGTAGGGGCGTATTGTATCCGCCCAATAACAAGGGCGTATACAATACGCCCCTACAAATCCAACCCCTCTCCAACCCCTCCCCCCGTTGGGGTACTCCCCTTTACAAAAGGGGAGAGTTTAGTACAAACAGCCTTATTGTACAAACACGACGCCTGTGCCACACTGTCCCCTTATTTAAAGGGACGAGCGAAGCGGAGGGGTTAATAATAGTAAGGAGAGTACCCCAACGGGGAGAGAGGTTAAAAAAGAACAATACAACATATATATTAAATCTTAAAGAAAATCATTTGCAACAAACATAAAAGCAACCCCTCGCCCTTCGGGCACTCCCCTTTACAAAAGGGGAGAATTATGCATAAACAGCCCTGCTGTACAAAAAAAACGCTTGAGTAACAGCTCTCCCCTTTATTTTAAGGGGAGTACCCCCAACGGGGGGGAGGGGTTATATATAAAGATACAAGCGAAGCGGAGGGGTTAATAATAAGAGAACTCTAAAAGAGAGAAATTACATAAATAAAACAAACACACATTAAATCAAAACATTATGAAAACAGATCATCACAGTATCAAAGCCTATCTCTACAACAACCCATTAACCGAAGACCCCAGCGACTTAGTAGCCCGTGTAAGTTCCGAGCGCACGCGCAGTATCAAA
>JAISVR010000023.1 GCA_031271465.1 Prevotellaceae bacterium
TATCTCTACAACAACCCATTAACCGAAGACCCCAGCGACTTAGTAGCCCGTGTAAGTTCCGAGCGCACGCGCAGTATCAAAACCATTTGCGACATCGCCGTAACCCGTGGTGGCGCCCGGATACCCGCCGCCGACATGGAACACAGCGTAAACCTCTTCCTCAAAGAAATGTCGTATCAGCTCTGCGACGGCTATTCGGTAAACACGGGTTATTTCACTGCCACGCCGCTTATTCGTGGCGTATTCAACGATCCGAAAGAAAGCTTCAACCCCGATAAACACAGTATTTTGTTTCAGTTCAATCAGGGCGAATTGCTTCGTGCGGAGTTGTCCAATGTTACGGTGGAAATACAGGGAGTAGCCGACTCGTCGCTCAGTATTACGCAGGTTGTTGATGTAAAAAGCGGCAGCGTTAATGATTTGATTACTCCCAGCCGTAACCTTAAAATAGAAGGAAATAAGCTGAAAATTATTGGCGAGAGCGAAACAAACGGTGTGTATTTTGTCAACCAAGCTACGCAGGCGCGCACTAAGGTCGATGCTTCGGATATCGTAACCAACAATCCTTCGCAGTTAATTATTGTTATTCCTGAATTGCCGGCGGGTGCTTATAGCTTGGAGGTGGTTACGCAGTATGCTGTTGGTTCTATGTTGAAAGAGTCTCGTTCGGCTGTTTTCAATAAAATATTGACAGTGCAATAAACAAAGGCGTTTTGTTCGTGCTTGCAAAGACCCTTTGATAACATTGACAAAGGGTCTTTGTCCGAGCGAACAAAGAGCTTTTGTCTGCATGGGCAAAGGGTATAAAAACAAACTATAATTTATTATTTATGCGAATCAGTGGTTGAAAAACTATGTTTCGCGAGATTTTTTTAAGATGTTTAATATCAATAAATATGAGGGATTTTTTATGAAAAAGTATTTTTTAATTGCTTTCATCGGCTTTAGTCTTAGTGTAAACGCACAAAATATTATTATTCAGCAGAATAATCAAATGCAAAATTACACAGGTGCAAAAGAAATTATCGCAGTGGGAGAAAGTACAACAAGAGGCATTGAAAAAGAAGTTGTTGATGATGACAATATCAGACTGACAAATCAAAATGACTTTAAAGTTGAATGTATCTATGAAGTTCATTTTGAATTGTATAAACAATGGTATAAGGACTATGCCTACAATGGTTGGGATTGTGTTAATGGAAACTGTAACCCAGCATCAGTTTTCGATATACAAAAAGGAACAAAAGTTTTATCACCTAATGTTCCCTTTTTATTGACAAGAAAAAATAGCAATCCAGAAACCGAATATAAGATGGATTCTGATGGTAAGTTTCTCAAAGCCGAGTATAGCAAAGGCAAAGCAAAAATTATTTCATGTAACTGTTATAAATTATAAAATAATTATTTCTTATTATATCTCTTTATGAAAAAAGTATTTTTAATGACTCTGTTGATTCTTTCAACATTAGGAATAAATGCTCAAAGGCTTACCGATGAAGGTGTAGTAATTAACGGTACTACTTGGGCAACTCGCAATGTAGGTGGATGGTTAACAGACTCCCACCAAGCCTATTTTACAGAAAAACCAGAAGATTACGGCATGCATGGTCCATCTCTATTCCCTTCTTGTCCAAAAGGCTGGCGTTTGCCAACTCAATATGAATTTGAAGTTCTAATATCTATGGGGAGTCAATATAAATTTTATAATGGAGTATTTGGTGTAGAATTTGGCAGAGGTGCCAATACAATTTTCTTACCGGCAGCAGGGTATGTCTATAAAGGCGAAACTCGTGATGTTGGAGTAGTCGGTAACTATTCTATATATGATGAGGATTATACTAGTAATAAAGCTTTGATGTTCGATAACTCTTCAAAGCCCTATATTTATAGGACTCAGGGTGGTTTATCAAAAAGATGTATTAAGGATAATCAAAGTGCAAATTCAGGAGACAATATTGATTTCAATAAATTAAAACAAATTGCTCCTGATTTAGGGAATAAACCTTGCATTATCTATTTTTATTCAAATAGGGTAGAATTATGTAAAAAATTTTCGCCAATTTTCATAGATATTATGAGAAACTATCAGGGGAAATTTAGTTTCTATCTGATAGATATAGACATAAATAGATTAGTTGATCGCATACCTACTGTATTGTATGTAAAGGCTAATGGCGATGCCATGATGAGACAAGGATTGTATTCAAAGGAAGAATTACAAAAAGATATTACAAAAATGTTTGGTATATAATATCTTAATTGAGCGCAGGTTTAGCGATAGCGTAATTGTCAGAACCAAGAAAAACCGATAAGCAGAATTGGCATTTTGAGAACATCAACTGTCAATCCTGCTTTTTTGTGTAGTAGATAGAAAGAATTATCTTTGCGAGGGGAAAAAAGTAGAAAAAAATGCAAGAAAATACGGAAATAAAGCTTTTTGAAGAACAAAAAATTCGTACTCATTCTGCATTTAAAGGTGTCGAATTTGATACCTTATTACGCTGTTATCTGAAACCTTATGAATAAGAAAGAAAACAATAAACCGCAAACACTCGATAATCAGCTCGTAGAATGGCGGCAAAAGTTTGCAAAAGAAATACCGGAGCGTGCCGGTTTGGTATTTTATACCAACGAAAAAGGCAAAACTGAAGTAGAGGTTTATTTTGCCGATGAGAATATGTGGTTAAGCCAGGCAACAATGGCTGAATTATTTGAGGTTGATTTTAGAACAATTAGCGAACATATTGCAAATATCTATAAATCAGGCGAATTAGAACTCAATCCAACTCTCCGGAAAATCCGGAGAGTTCAAATAGAAGGCAAAAGAACTGTTGAAAGAGAAGTGAATTTTTACAATCTCGATATGGTTATTTCAGTCGGTTATCGGGTAAATTCGTATAAGGCAACGCAATTCCGTAAGTTTGCCACACGCATTTTGCACGAGTATATTCAAAAAGGCTTTGTAATCAATGATAACCGCTTTAAGAACGGTAATAAATTTGACGAAGCTTATTTCCGTGAAATGCTCGAACGCATTCGTGAAATCCGTTTGTCCGAACGCCGTATTTATTTGAAAGTTACCGACATATTTGCCCTTTCGTCTGATTATGATAGAAACAGTGAAATAGCACGACATTTTTTTGCTTTTATTCAAAATCAACTTCATTTTGCCATTACAGGTGGTACGGCAGCCGAAATTATCTACGACCGTGCCGATAAAACCAAAGAGAATATGGGCTTGACAACTTGGAAATATGCACCCGATGGCAAAATTCTGAAAACCGATGTTACGGTTGCTAAAAATTATTTGGAAGACAAAGAATTAAAGCGTTTGGCATTGGTAGTTTCTGCGTTTTTGGATATTGCCGAACTGCGTGCCGAACAACAACTGCCAACCACTATGCAGCAGTGGATTGAGTTTATGAATAATTATTTGCAATTGAATAGTTTACCTGTTTTAAAAGGATTAGGTACAAAAAGCAAAGAACAGGCAGATGAAAAGGCACTGGCAGAATATGCCGAATTTCGCATTATTCAAGATAGGAATTACATTGGCGATTTTGAAAGAATGATGCAACAGATAGAAAAAACAAAGAAACAGTAAATTAAGCCGGTCAGCAGGATTGGCATTTTGAGAATATCAACAATAAACAAACAATAATAATATCCCAAATAAATACAATATCATGAAAAAAATCCTTATTATTCTATTGACAGCTTGCTGTTTTAGCCTTTCGGCAAATGAAGTGAAATACGATATAATCGTGGCGCAAGACGGCAGCGGCAATTTCACAAGCGTACAAGAAGCGATTAATTCTGTGCGCGGCGTTATGACCGAGCGTAAAACTATTTTTATCAAAAATGGTATTTACAGAGAAAAAGTTGTGGTGGAAACGCATTCGATGAACATTACACTCGTGGGCGAAGATGTGGAAAAAACCATTATCTCGTGGGGCGACCACGCCAACATGTCGCTACCCGGTACAGACAAACCGATGGGCACTTTCAAAACTTATACCTTGCTGGTGCAGGGACACGGTTTTAGAGCCGAAAACCTGACTATCGAAAACAACGCCGAGCCATTGGCGCAAGCTGTAGCACTACACGCCGAAGGCGACAAAGCGGTTTTCGTTAATTGTCGTTTTCTGGGTAACCAGGATACCATTTATGCCGGCAATCACTTGAGCCGCCAATATTATAAAAATTGTTACATAGAAGGCACTACCGATTTTATTTTCGGTTCGGCTACGGTTTATTTTGAACATTGCAGCATATACAGCAAGAAAAATTCGTACATCACAGCCCCTTCCACACCGCAAGAAAATCCGTTTGGTTTTGTGTTTTTTCAATGCAAATTAACTGCAGCAGAAGGAATTAACAAAGTATATTTAGGACGACCTTGGCGACCTTATGGTGCAAGTGCTTTTATCGAATGCGTATTGGGAAGTCACATCTTGCCCGCCGGCTGGGATAATTGGCGCAATGCCGACAACGAAAAAACAGCCCGCTTTGTGGAAATCAATAATACCGGCGCAGGTGCGGATATTTCGCAGCGTGTAACCTGGTCGAAACAATTGGACAAATCGCAAGAAAAAAACTATTCGTTGGAAAAAGTATTTACAACCATCGAAGATACTTGGAATCCTAAGTAACTTATATACAAAATAAATAACGCTCGGATTGTATAATCCGAGCGTTATTTATTTTTAGAATTTATCCCTTTGAAACTTGCTTCGTGTTATTACGAGGTTTGAATAGCTTGTCATAGAGATTGCTTCGTTCCTCGCAATGACGGATACTGTAAGGGTATTCGTTTATTTTTCGTCTTAAAATTTCAAACCCAAAGTAGCAACAATAGTGTTTGTTGTAGTTTTAACTTTGATTGCTTCTGTAGTGTTCATTGCAGTGTATGGATACAAATACAGGTGATCTTTTTTCTGCGACAATGCATAAGCTACATCAAGGTAGAAATTACCGCTGCGGTAACCGAAACCTGCCGAATACTGCGAATAATTCTGTGGAATGCTATAAGCCGGAATGCTTCCTGCGGGAGAAATTTCCAATTGCTCATCTTCTACCGAAGATTTTACGGGCGAAGTAGTGAGCGCGTATCCTGCCCGCAGGCTTAATGCATCATCGAATTTATATTCGGCACCGATTTTAATAGTGTGCGACATCGTGAAATCCTGTTTGATAAACTCGTTGTCTACCGAATACTCTGTGCCGCTGTATTTGGCTGTCGAGTAATCTTTCATTTCGTAGTTAATACCTACCAGAGCCTGTTTGCCGATAACAAAACCTAAACTTCCCATCACTTTGTAGGGAGTAGTCAAAGTATAATCGATCGCTCCATGTCCGTGACTGAAAGGTTCAGCTTCGGACGAATTAATTCTGTCGTAGTAGTAATCGGTAAGCTTATACACCGAAGGCGTGGTAAATGCCGCTCCAATGCGCAGAAAATCGACCGGACGAACAATACCGCCAATTCTAAAATTAAGTCCTGTACCTGTAGTTTCAAGTGTGTTATACAAATCGAAACCGCCACCTTCTGCAAAATCTTCAGTATGTGTACTGCTTAATTCATAATCGATAGCCTGTACGCCAATTGTTGCTCCCAAATACAGGATATTATTCAGGTTTATCGAATAAGAAAAATCCCATTCATCAATTGTTCCGCGTTCTTCCGAATAATATCTTTTGTTTACTTTTTCACCTTCGTTTAATATGCTTTCGTAACCAACAACATTATCTTGGTCGTCAACAATTTTGTAAAGCAAATTGCTATACCAACCCATATCTCCAAGAGCGTCGTATGATTCATCTGCTCTGTATGCCATATAATCGGTGAGGGAAGAAGTTGAGCCATTTCTGCTTGCCGAAATATTGCTTCTAAAATTTCGCAAACGGTTGTAAGTAATTCCGAAATTGTGCGCAACAGCACCGCTATTCTTGCCGGTCATAAAATTAAATATGGCGGAGAAATTATCAAAAGTAGCTCCCAGCGAGAAATCCTTGTTGCTTCCGTTGTTTGTATTTACCCATGCAATACCCGGAGTAAGACTTATGTCCGAACTGCGATAAATACCCAACGCCGCCGGATTGTCCATAATAGCACTTGCATCGCCACCCAGCGCACCCATTGCGCCTGCCATACTTGTATAGCGTGCCGTACCCCGAATATCCGATTGCGAATATTTCAGCGCATCCATTTCCCCTTGCGCCATTGCCTGCCCACAAGCAAGCAAAACAGCTATTGATGCAATTATTTTTTTCATAATTATTAGTTTATAGGTTTGTAAAGATTGAAAGTTTATGAATATGATTATACTTAATTTCCAACGATTAGCAGCTTATCGTCTGCCGCCTCCCGAGCGACCACCGCCACCAAAACTTCCGCGCGAACCTCCTCCGCCGCTACCGCTGCTACGGAAACTTCCGCCGCCTCTGTTGAAACTGCCGCTACTGCGCGAAGCTCCGCTTCTTCCGTTAGAGTAGGAGTCACTGCTGCGCGTATTGCCGCGTGTACCCGAAACTTCGCGGGTAGAGCGCGAATTGTTGGTGTTCGACGAATTATAGCGAGTTGAACGATTTTCGCGTGTTACTCGCGAATTTTCGCGGGTGCTGCGTGTATCTCTCGTCAAATTGCTGCGCGAATTACGCGAAGAATTGCCGGTATATCTGTCCGAATACCGTGCGTTTGTAGTGCGTCCGGTGCTCGAATAATGATAAACCGGTCCGTAGTGATGATGTCCGTAGTAGTAATGTGGATAGTACCACGAAGAGTAGTAATAAGGCGAATACCATGAATTATACCAGCCACCAAAACCGAAACCTACCGACCACGACCATCCCGGACGATAGTAATACGGACTATTCCAATACCAATAAGGGTCGTTGTAATAGTAGAAATCGTCGTAATAATATGGGTCGTTGATAATAATCGTCGGGTCGTAAAAACGCTTGATGCGGGTCGAATACCGGTAATCGCTGTTTTCATCGTCGTTGAGGTAATAACCGCTTTCATACGAAGTTACTTCGCCGCTTGCGTTGCGTTTTTCTGTGGAGTAAAAAACGGTATCCGGTTCGCTGTTTGGTTGAGTTTCGTTTACTTGTGCCGGTTCGTCGCCCGGCGAGAAGTAGATGTCGTCTGCGATGGTTCGTTGGGCAAAGCTTGCCGGTAGAAGCATCAGTGTCAACAATAGGGTAGAAACGATAGTTTTCATAAGCAGTATCCTCCAAATTGGTTATAAAGTTACAATGAGTTAGGTAAAAAATTGCCCAAACTTCGGCTTTGATATAAAAAACGAAGAAAGGTTTAATTCATTTCTTGAAAAAAAAATCAATTCGACAAAAATAATCATTCAAACGGAGATTAACAAACGCGATTCGTATTTGTGATACAAAGAATATTGAAAAGCCATTTTTTTTTTAGACTTTTGCAAAATTAGATAACAAAAATACTATTTTAAAAAATTATGGATTACGAAGAAGTGCTGTTTGCGGTACAGCCTGCCGAAGATTTTGTATGCGATGTTCTTTCGGCAGAATTGGGAGAAATTGGTTTCGAAAGTTTTGTAGCTACCGGCAATGGTGTGCAGGCTTTTTGTCCGGCAGATTTGTTTTCGGAAGAAAAATTGCAGGCATTGCTTGCCGAATTTCCGCTCGAAGCAAAAATTTCGTATACAATTACGCCCGTAAAAGCTCAAAACTGGAACGAGGAATGGGAAAAACATTATTTCGAGCCGATTGTGATAGGAGAGGACTGTGTAATTCGAAGTTCGTTTCACAAGCAGGTTCCTGCGGCGCGCTACGATATTTTGATAGACCCGCGAATGTCTTTTGGCACGGGACATCATGAAACTACTTCATTGATGCTTGCTGCCATGTTGAAACTCGATTTACGGGGAAAATCATTGCTCGATATGGGGTGCGGAACGGCGGTGCTTGCCATTCTTGCCGCGATGAAAGGTGCTGCACCCGTAACGGGTATCGATATCGACGAATGGGCATACAACAATGCGCTCGATAATATCCGCTTGAATAATTGCGAAGAAATTGAAATTCTGCAAGGTGGAGCCGAATTACTTGCGGGTAGACAGTTTGATGTGATTTTTGCCAATATCAACCGTAATATCCTTGTAGCCGATATGGAGGCTTATGCCGCATGTTTGCAGAGTGGGGGAGAGCTGTATATGAGCGGATTTTATAAAGACGATATTCCGGTGATTGAAGCTCGTGCAAATGAATTGGGTTTACAACTTGTTGATTTTTCGGAAAAAAATAATTGGGTTGCGGTACGGACAATTAAGAATTAACAATCTATGAGTTTAATACAAAACTGTATTAAGAACTCTGCATTTTCCGAAGTCCTGATTTTGCAGCCGCAAAGTCAGGACTTTGTGCTCTATGAAATCAGGACTTTAGTAGGTGTAAAGTCAGGACTTCGTAAGGTGTGAAGTCCTGACTTCGTCATTATTCTTATTTATTCATAATCTTATATGAAAAAAAACAGGATTGACCAAAGTTGTCAATCCTGTTTTCCTGTAAAAAGCTGTCCGTCATTATTACTTCCCTTCGGTCATGACCGTTGGTTGCGAGCAAGAACGACGAAGCAATCCGGAGAAAAACAGTACGATATTGCTTCGTTCCTCGTAATGACGAGCATGTCTCAAAGGGATAATTCCGATTATTTTTTCAAATAATCTACAATCCATTTTCCTACTTCGGAGGTTTTGTATGCCTTGCCACCGTTGGCAATATCTTCGGTAACAACACCTGCTTCCATCGAGGCGGTTACAGCATCGCGAATTGCCTTGCCTTCGTCCATAAGCCCGAAAGCATATTCGAACATCAATGCTGCCGAGAGAATGGTTGCCAGCGGATTGGCAATATCCATGCCGGCTGCTTGTGGATATGAACCGTGAATGGGTTCGAACACGGATGTATGAATACCTACCGATGCACTCGGCAACATGCCCAGCGAACCTGTTATTACCGATGCTTCATCGGTCAGGATATCGCCAAAAAGATTTTCGGTAACCAATACATCAAAACTTTTTGGGTACTGAATAATTCGCATGGCAGCATTATCTACAAACATAAATTCGGTTTCGATGTCGGGATATTGCGGGGCAATTTCCTGTGCAATCTGTCTCCATAAACGGCTTGTAGCAATTACATTTGCTTTGTCTACAACGGTAAGTTTTTTTCTTCGTTGCCCTGCATATTTGTAGGCAAGATGCAAAATTCGCTCAATTTCTTCGCGGGTATAAACGCAAGTGTCGTAAGCCGTATTGCCGTCTTCGCTTCTTCCTTGCGGACGACCGAAATACATACCACCCGTTAGTTCGCGGATGCACATGAAATCGGCACCTTCAACCAAATCGCGACGCAAGGGCGATTTATCCAACAGCTGCGGAAAAGTCATCACAGGACGAATATTTGCGTACAAGCCCAAGTCTTTGCGCATTTTGAGCAAACCCTGTTCGGGGCGCACTTTCGCCGAAGGATTGTTGTCGAATTTTGGATGCCCGATAGCACCGAAAAGCACAGCATCGCTTTGCATACAAAGGTCGTGCGTTTCTTGCGGATAAGGATTGCCTACTTTTTCGATGGCGATGGCTCCGACCAAGGCTTCTTGATAAGTAAGTTCGTGTCCGAATTTTTCGCAAATGGTTTTGCTTACTTCGAGGGCTTGCGCCACAATTTCCGGTCCGATACCGTCGCCGGGTAATACTGCAATGTTTAGTTTCATTTTTATTTTAATTATTTTTTTGAACGCAGATGACGCGGATAACGCGGATTTGCGCGGATTTTTTATTTATTTTCGTTTGCAAAAACTTTTCTTTTAAATTGAGGTTTTTTGCCAAAATTCAGCAATAAACCAACTTCAATATCTGTTGCTTTTAAATAATTGATTAGTTGTTTTTCATTTGCAGAACTTAATTCTTCATTTGCTTTTAACTCTAATAATACTTGATTTTCCACCAATATATCAGCACGATAATCACCTACAACTCTGCCATTATGATAAACTTTAATTGAGTTTTCGGTTTCGGATTGTAAACCTATATCTTTCAAAGCATAAAATAAGGCATTTTGATAAACTCTCTCTAAAAATCCATATCCCAAATCGTTATAAACTTGATAAAAACAAGAAATAATTTTATCAGTCAAATCTTTGTGCAAAAGTTTATCTTCCGAATTTTTATTTTTATAATGTTCTAATAAATCCATATTTTTTTGTTTTTTTTGAACGCAGATGACACGGATAACGCGGATTTGTGCAGATTTTGTTACCACATCATCGCCGATTGTATCATACGAGAAAGATTTGATTATTAAAGTGATCAACAAAATTTATTGCTCATATTACATATTTTCTATATTTCATATTGTTTAATTAAAATCTGCGAAAATCCGCGTTCTAAAAAATCATTCCTCAATCATATTCAACATCTTAAAAGTTGCCTTTATCGCCGCCACCGTCTGGTCGGGGTCAAGACCGTTGGTTTTGAAAATCTTATCATTAAATTTCCAGGTAATTGTTGTTTGTACCAACGCATCGGTGCGACCGCCGGGCGGAATATTTACTTCATAGTTCAACAATTCAGGTTTCGGTTTCCCGAGTTGCGTATAAATCTTCCACAACACCTTGGAGAAAGCATTGTATTGACCATCTCCCGCAGCGGAATTTTCGTAGGTCTCGCCATTAATCTCAATTTTTGCTATTGCCATTGGGCGCAAGCCTTTTGCCAACGAAAGCGAATAATTTATCAGTTTAATGCGCTGTTCTTTCGGCTCGTTTTTCATATCGGCAATAATGTAGGGCAGCTCTTCAGGCGTTACCACCTGTTTTTTGTCACCCAACTCAATCACGCGTTGCGTAAGTTGCCGCATTGTTTCGTCGTCAAGCTCGATGCCCATTGCTTCGAGATTTTTTTTGATGCTCGCCCTGCCTGAAGTTTTGCCGAGTGCATAAGCTCGAGTTCGTCCGAAGCGTTCGGGCATTAAGTCGTTGAAATACAGATTGTTTTTGCTGTCTCCGTCGGCGTGAATACCTGCCACCTGCGTAAAAACATTGTCGCCAATCACAGGTTTGTTGTTCGGAATGCGAATGCCCGAATAACTTTCCACCATTTTGCTGATGGTGTAAATTTTGTCCTCACGCAGGTTGGTTTTCAGTTTCAGTTGGTCGTGCAAAACTGCGAGAATGCTTGTCAGAGGGGCGTTCCCTGCTCTTTCGCCCAAGCCGTTTACAGTGCAGTGAATTCCTTTTACGCCTGCCTCAACCGCTGAAAAAGCATTCGCTACTGCCAAATCGTAATCGTTGTGAGGGTGGAAATCAAAATGCAATTCAGGATATTTTTTTACGATTTGAGAGCAAAAATCGAATGTTTGCGCCGGCGTTAAAATCCCCAAAGTGTCGGGAAGCATAAAACGCTTAATCGCTGTATCTTTCAGCCCATCAATAAGTTGAAATACATATTCGGGCGAATGTATCATTCCGTTGCTCCAGTCTTCGAGGTAGAGATTAACCGTTACGCCGAGTTTCTGTGCGTTTTCAACTTCTTTTTTGATTGATAAAATATGCTCTTCGGGCATTTTTTTGAGTTGCTCGGAAAGATGTTTGAGCGAGCCTTTGGCAAGCAAATTCATTACCCGGCAACCTGCGTCGAAAATCCACTGCAAGGACACGCCGCCGTCGATAAACCCAAGTACTTCCACGCGATGCAGAAAATCTTTTTTCTGCGCCCACGCCGTAATTTTCTGCACGCCCTCTGCCTCGCCTGCCGACACACGCGCCGAAGCCACCTCAATTCTATCTACGCGCAATTCTTCGAGCAACATTTGAGCGATGCTCAATTTTTCCTGTGAGGAAAAAGATACGCCGGAGGTTTGCTCGCCGTCTCTTAATGTGGTATCTAATATTTCAATCATAATTTTAATTTGCTATTTTTTCCATTTCCACAATAACCAAATCGGGAATATCATCAGAAGGACTTAATGTTGTTATCCGATAACCAATAGATTGATACAGCGCAATGTTTTTAAAACTTTTATGTCCCGTAAAAAGTTTAAAGATTTTTGCTGTTGGAAACTCGTCTTCCACTGCAGCCATCAGTTGTTTTGCAATGCCTTTGTTCTGAAATTCAGGATTAACAATCAACCTTGCCACAGAACAAATACCGTTTTCGCTATATGCTTTGACCGAGCCTACAATTTTACTTTCAAACACAGCTTTCCAAAATGTATAATTCTGAAAATCAGACAGAATAGAGTCTGTCGTTTGAGTCATTTGCTCTATTGACAAACAGCCGTAAAGCTCTGCTTCCGAACGGAAAGCCAGCTTTTGAAGGTTTAAAATATCCGGCAAATCTTCATATAAGGCTTTTTGTACCTCAACAATCATATTCGATTTTCTTCAAATTCCTCAATCTTATCTTTTCTGCTCAATAAATAATCAATGTCATCAAAACCCTCTAAAAAACATTCTTTTTTGTAGGCAGAAATTTCAAAGTGTTCGGAATTTCCTGTGGCGTTGTTTGTGATTTTTTGATTTTCCAAATCGACGGTTAAGGTTGTTTTCGGATTTTGGTTTACACTGTCGAAAATCTCCGAAAGGAATTTTTCTGAAACGGTAACGGGCAACACGCCGTTGTTCAACTCATTGTTTTTGTGAATATCGGC
>JAISVR010000014.1 GCA_031271465.1 Prevotellaceae bacterium
TCCAATCCATTGCAAGGATATACATCGCCATAAGGTTCTACAAAGAAGTTGACCATTCCGGCTTCGCAGGGTAACATACGCCTGTTTCCTTCAATGTAGTTAATCAATCCCATATTGAAAAAGGCACGAAACCATGATTTTGGATGTTTTTCCTGCAACTGCATATTGACTAATTTTTCAAAATTTCCGCAAACCTCTTCTTTGTTTGTAATTACATTATCATCTTTGTGAAAATAATACGAATTATGAAAAGTGGCAGTGGCAAATTCCATTCCAAGCGATTTGCTAAGTTGGTAAAGCGAAAGCATATCGGCGCTGTTGTTATTGGAAACGGTACAGCCAAAACCTATGTCTTTTACACCCATTTTTTTGAGTGTAAGCAGCGTGCTCAATCCCTTGTCGAAACCGCCTGTGTGTCCGCGCAGTTCGTCGTTTTTGCAGGCAAGCCCTTCGATACTGATACGAATTCCGATATTGGGGAATTTCTTTGCCAGAGCAATCACTCTGTCTTCGTACCAACCCGAAGTAGAAATAACCACACGGGGTGCTTTGGTAAAACAAACTTCTACAATTTTATCCAAATCTTCGCGAATAAAAGGTTCGCCTCCAGTGAGATTGATAAATTTTACATTCGGAAGTAGTTTTATTTCTTCGGGTGTAATTTCTTTACTTTTTTCGGTAGGATTTTCCCAGATATTACACATTTTGCAGCGCATCGGACAACGGTAAGTTGTAATGATGCACATATCGGTGGGTTGCGGTCTTTTGTTCATATTTTTTTAAGATTTCGTCGTAATATTTTTCTGCCGAATAACGATTTTGTGATTCTGCTGCTATTCTCTTGTAATCAAATGCTGTTGCAAACATTTGCTCTATTTTCTCTTTTAAATCCGATACATTACGCGATTCGAACAGCATTCCTGTTTTTCCGGCTTCAATGAGTTCGGGGATACCGCCGATATTTGCGCCCAAAACAGGTGTGCCCAAACATTGTGCTTCAATAACCGAAAGCGGATTGTTTTCGTACCATTCGCTTGGAATAACTGAAAAACGAGCTTTGCCGACGATTTCTTTGCTTTCGTCCCAATTTTTGTGTCCGACAAATTCAATATTATCATTTGCTTGCGCCATTAATTCCTTTTTCAAATCGCCGGTGCCAATAATTTTCAATTTATAAGGCAATTTCTTTGCTGCTTCAATCAGCGTTTTCACTCCTTTTTCGTGTGAAAGGCGACCTATAAAACAGTAGTAATTTTCTTTGTTGTAGTTTTCTTTGTTAGTTTTTTCTACATCAATAAAATTATGCAACGATATTATTTTATTTTTATCAAATCTTCCCTGTAGCATTTTGCTTGCCATAAATTGGCTTGGACAAACAAACACATCGGTATATTGTTCCAATTTTTCGCGTGTCCATTTTTGTGCTTCTTTGTATGCCAATATGCTTGCAAACAGGGAATTTTTCATACAGCGATTTTTCAAAACTTGCTTTTTATCCGTAAAACAGAGTTCACAAACCTGTTCGCCACGCAGCAAGCAATCGTAACGCGGACAAAGTAACTTGTAATCGTGTAAAGTCCAAATCACTCGTATGCCTCGCTTGTGTGCAATTTGTGCAATAACGGGCGATAGTTGTGTATGAATATTATTTAAATGGACTACATCGGGCTTAAAATCATCGAGCAGGGCATTGAATTTCTTTTTCACTTCCGAAGTTCCAAACGGTCGCAATATTGCTTCCAATGTACTCAATCCGGGAGAAAATTTTACTTCCGAAGGAAAATATTTACTCGATTTACTTGGCAGATTTTCCGGATATTGCATAGCAAAAACGGCTGTTTCGTGCCCATGTTGTTGCAACAGTTGTTCGAGATTGATGGTATAAATACAGTCGCCACCGCGAGGATAGTAAAATTTATTGGAGAGAAGGATTTTCATCATTACTGTTTTTTATACCATTTTTTTTCTGCCATATACAAACATACATACTAACAGGAAGAGCAACATAATTTCTAATCGTCCCAAAAATAAATCTACGGCAAAAATCAAAGAAAATAGAAGGGCAATTTTAAGATAAGCCGTTTTACTATTGTCAATCAGCATTCCATAGATGGAATGTACTATCCAAAGCCATATTGCTAATCCAATAAAATTGTAATATCCAAAATTTATAAACATGGAGAATGGTGTAGAGATTGGCGTTCCTCCCCCATCAAATTCATATCCTATTAAGTTTTTCAGTGTATAATCAAAACTTAATGGTTTATCTTTCCATAAAAAGCGAGGAATGAATTTCACTAATCCTGCTACATATTGTTCTCCCCAATAAAAATTACTTCCCGATTCAAAATATCGCATTACGGCTAATGTATTGGCTTCGAACAAAACTGTTGAATAATTTGTATAAAATATTATATGTTCTACAAAATTATTTGTCCCTTGCCTGATGGTTTGCAATAAACCTGCAAAAACAGGCATTACAGAATAATAGGCTGCAACTTCATACCATTTTAGGTTACGATAAGAACTGCAAAAGTAAAAAGTAAAAAGTAATGCTGCATCCCAAAAACCGGCTTTATGTCCTGTTACCAGAAAAGAGAACACGGCAAAACTTAAGCAGATAAAAGCCGCTTTTACAATCTTTTTTCTACAATACGATATTAAATAAACCAATAGTATTACATTGATTCCCACCAATGGGATATCGCGCAGAAAACCAATCCCAATTTCAGACGAACGGCGTAAATCTTCTACATCAGCTCCTGTCAATAATCCTTTTGTTACTCCTGTTATCAGTCCTGTGAGCAGAAAAATACCGGCTAATACTATGAAAAAGACTTTTCGTCTGAAAACATATTTGTTTGTTGTCCAAATTTCAGGGATATCAAGAGTAACTCTGTTTTGAGTACTAAACTGTTTGTAATATAAAAGCAAAAAAATTACATATACTGCAATGGTAGATATGAGTACATATTGAACATTATCGGGCAATGCATCGGTTCTTGCGTAAAATAGAGCGGGCAATAAATCTCCCGTAATAAACGGGACATAAATTATTAACAGAGGGGATAATAGAAAAAAGCCTCCTTTTCTTGCTGTTAATACAAAAAAAAGAAACACAATTACGATATACGAAACACAAAATGTATAACAAAGAGTTGTCATAAGTGCAAAAATAATAATTTAAATTTTATTAGTTCCTCTGCTGTCGATTTAGTGGATAATTTTTCTCGAAACGCGATACAATTTTCCACATAAACGGTATTGTTTTCTACTATGTCTTGCAAATCGTTTTCATTCCAATTGGTTTTGGCTATGCCAAGTTGATGTTTTTCTATCATGACTGCCGTATATGGCACAAGATTAATTAATACAGGTGTTCCGGAAACAACAGATTCGGGGACGGATACCATATTCAAATCCTGTTTTGTATCAATAAGCATTGCCATTGATTCGGCAACCAATATATTAAGTTCCGAATGTGGCTTAAATCCGATAAACTGTACATTGTTGGTAATATTCAATTCTTTGACTTGTGCTTTTAGTTTGTTTTCCAACTCTCCGCATCCGGCAATAATCAGTTGAAAATCGGCATACTCGGGTTTCGCAATAAAACGACTGAATTTTTCTATAATGCTTTCAATGTTTTTTCGTGCTATTAACTGACTGACAACAATAAATTGCCGTTTTTTATTTTTTGAAAAATTAAATTTTTGCAAGTTAACACCGTGTTCAACCGTTTCTTCGGCAACATTTTTCAAATATCTTGAAATAAATATTTTCGCACTTTCGGAACGGGCAATAATTGGCGTTTTTCTAAAAAAAAGTCGTGCCATAACATTATACCAAAAATGCGAGGGAATGCCTTTCATTTTTCGATTATGCACTGCCAATTCTTGCCAAACAACCGTTTTTTCAGGAGCAATAATTGATGCTAACAAAGACGGAAACGCAAAAACTTCGCTCGAGATGATTATATCAAATTTATTTTTGTTTTTCTTCAAAAAACGCCACAATTCGGGTTGAAAAGGCAAAACGCTCGGTGGTAATATTTTTTTCATTACCGACGGCAGGAAAACTACTTCAAATTCGTATTTTTCTTCTTTTACCGGCTTGTATTCCGAAGCAGCAACAAGCGTTACATTATGCCCTAATTCGCGAAAACCTAAACCAAGATTATAAATCATACAATCTTTAATGCTTTCGGCGGGAGGTATGATATTGTTTTGCGCCGTGCGAAGTATGGAGTTTAATAGAACTATGTTCATAAACCGTAAAGTTTGAAATAATCATTCATCAGTGTTTTTTTCGAATAATTTCTATCATAAAAAGAGGCATTATTTCTATGTTCTTTTTTTAAAACGGCTTCGAGTTTTTTGCTTAAATCTTCCACATTGCCGGGTTCAAAGGTCAAAGTTTCATTTTTATCAATATTTTCCAAAAAGAATGGAACGGCAGAAACCAGTATTTTTTTATTGAAATAGTATGCCAGTGACAATACTCCCGACATTGTAGCCGACCGGTAAGGATAAACCACACAGTTTGCTTTTTCAAACAGCATTTTTATTTCCGAATCATGAATAAATCGATTTATTCTGATAATTCCTGCTTCGCTATCTGTATATTCAATTCCTTTTCCGGCAATAACCAACTGATGATTTTTCTTATCCGTAAGCTGCTTATAGGCTTGTATCAACAAATCAACGCCTTTATAGGCATCTACAAATCCGAAAAACAATATATAATTAGAAATTCCCAAGATTTCTTCCGGGCAATCGTTTCCTTCTTCGATACCTTTTGTTATCAAAGAAGGAAAGTGTGTAAATACGATTTTCTTTTCAGGATACATTGTCTTCAATGTATCTATTTGTTGCAGAGAATTTGTTGTAATATTTTTTATTGTTTCCCGGTTTGATTTAACGCCCCATCTAATATATTTATCTATCAATGAATCAAAAAACTTTTTTTTCTCCACTTGGTGAGGTGTTAAATCGTGAACCGTGTAATATAAATCATATTTTTTTCTTGAAAATTTTGTATATAATGCCAATATAAATTCCCCTGTCAGGTAATGTACAATATCAATTTTTTCTTTTTTACAGACTTTTTTGATGGATAGAATTAACTTTATTGGAAATAATTTGAAAAGCAATGCACCTAATTTTCCTTTGGGCATTTCAATAAAAGTATATCTGTCATTTTTTTCAACAATATTATGATAATTGTGTTTGCCTTTGGAAACAAAAATAGCATACACATTCTCGCCTTTCATTGTGTTTACAATATTCGCTCCGTAGGGAATCATTCCCGGCGAATATTCGGAACAGATATATAGGATTTTCTTCATTTAATTACTTGTAACCGACTTCAATGGTAAATCTACAAATAGTATAAATCATTCGTTTAAAACAACTTCTTTCGTAATAAATCAATTAATTTTATTGATATAGAAGGATGTATTTTTCTGCAAAAAATAACAGCGGACGATACAATATCGTCATATTCTCTTTCATCTAAAATAACAGGCAATGTTTCAGCTTCTCTTTTAGGATACCATTCAATATATCTTAAAGCATTATATTTTTCAATGTTTAATTCTTCAGCTTTGTCGTAAAGCATTGTATGAAAAAATAACTCATCCACTAATTTCGTGTTTTTAAATCGACCAACATATAACGGATTATCGTTTACAAAAGTCAATACATATTCAACAACTTTTCGATGCCACGAAAACCATTGCCAGCCTGCATAAATAGTTAGTATTGATTTTCGTTTATATATTTTTGCTACTCTGTTAAGCCCTCCATTAAATAGTTTCAATATTTTATAGGGCAAAAATGGTATATGCAAATCTGTAAAATTAAAGTAATTGACTCGAGAAGGGTATTTTTGTTTTCTCCATTCAATAATTTCTTCCGGCGAATCAAAATGCATATAGCTTTTTTCTTCACATTCAAATTTGGCATCAAGATCGGTATTAGATACGCATGGATAATCTTGCCCGCTAATCAAATGAAAATAATCCATTTTTTCAGAGCTTTTATATGCTTCTTCCAACAGCTTTAAAGTAGCAGACACTTGACTAAATCCACCGTGATTTACTCTAACAGGCTCTATAAAAAAAACATTTTTGCTTTTTTGCAAACGCGAAATAGCATCGGTAAACCATATTTCCTTATTTTTCTTGTCAATATTTATGAAAAAATAATGATTGGAAGCCATCAGTAAATTAACAATGTCTTCTAATAGTTCCGGATAAGCGTGAGCTATTATTAAAAAAGCGTGGTTTTTCATGATTTTTCTTAAAATGATTTTTTCACATCATCTATTTTCTTCGCTATTTTACTGTCAATATCGTGTATTAATAAATTGTCGGAACAATAATAGTTTTTGTTTTTCTCTAACCTTTGCAGCAAAGGTTCTAAAAAAATCCTTTGATTAAAAATTGTTTTAGAACCCACTCTTTGTGTTTTATCTTTTATGAAATTAATCATATTATTTCCTGTATAAAAATGGTTTTTTACAGGTTCTACATGTGTCATTTGCAACGATAAAAGCCAGTCGCTCCATTTAAATTCCGATATGTAAGAGTATTCATTATAATAGGTAGAAAAAATAAATCTCTGCCAGGGAATTCTTAATGCGTCTGCTACAATTGCACCGTGCATGGCTTCTGTAATGATTTTTTTTGAAGCGGCAATTTCTTTAATCGTATATTCTACTCCTTGTTCCGATAACGGCGATATGTAGTGAAAACCCGAGTCGTTACAAAACTTTTCCCAATCAAAATATTTTAATGACCCAAAATATGGCATGAAACTAATTTCATATTTTTTAGGTGCTTGTACATAATTTTCAAAATGCTTCAATTGCCTTATTGCATAAGCTGCATCGGTAATATATTCATATTTGTTATCTAAATAGTTGGCAGACAACGGTCCTCGTAAAAACTCGACATCCCAATTTTTATCCAATTTTAATTTAGACAATAGAACCGGATGTTTAATAGAAGGTCTTACCCCTGTACCAAAAACGATTTTTCTTTTATACGAGTTTAATTCTGCCACAAGTTCTCGAGTAAGGATACTTCCTATCCCTACTAAACAACAAGAGGTATCCGCATCATCAATATTATCGAATAGTTGTTTCCACAACCATTCATTCAAATCGTCGCCAAAATTTGAAATATCTCCTTTCCAAGCGTAAATTTTCATAACAGTTTTTTCATTAATCTATTCCACATTATTTGAAATATCTGCACACAAGTCAATCGTGGTATAAAATCACTGTCGGCAATAGTTGTAATATTTTTTGGAATTAGTGACAAAGCACAATCGAATTTGCGGGCGAAAGAATTTAATGTTAACAGCTTATTTTTTTCTCCCGGAAGATGCAAAATAAAATGGTCTTCAATCGAATTTGTATATTCGTACTTTCTAGAGTTCATTAAATTATGATCGATAATTTTTACTCCTTCCCAATTATTCTTATCGCAACTGTAAATAATAGAATCTTGGTCGCCATTTGTCCAAAAACCATATTTCGATTCATCGTAATATAATTTTATTTGCTCCAATGGAGTAAGCAAAATTTCGTCGAGAAAAGCAAATGCTTTTTGCGTGTTTTTTATCAAAAAAACTCCTGAATTTACTATGGGGGATTTTCGATTAGCCAATTTTGGCGAATCGGCAATTATTAACCAATTATCTTCTGCTGTAGCAATTAACTCGGAAAAGCAAGAAGAAGAAAAATCTGTAAAAAAAGTATCGTTATCAAGCCATACTACCCATTCATAACTTGGAAGAATTTCCTTGACGGCTGCTATTTTGAAAAAATAAGGTTTTTGCAGGTTGGAATAAGATTTATTTATACATAAATAGTTATATCCATGTTCCATTGCGTAACAATTATGATTTGTTCGCGACGCAACTCGGTCTAAACTATCTTTGCTGTATTGTCCACCGGATACTAAACAAATGCTGTTGTTGGATATTGATTGGGTCATGATGTTTCATGTAAGTTACTCGAAATATACCGTCTTATATCTGTTCTCGTTTTCCCTTCCTTTTTTAGCTTTAGGTAAATATTCCCTTCCTCTAAATTTTTCTTGTAATTCTCAATATCTCTATATTTTATAAGTTTGGCTGGGTTACCTCCTACGACACTATAAGGCGGAATATTTTCTGTTATTACCGAACAAGCCGCAACAACACATCCTTCTCCGATTTCTACACCCGGCATAATAGACACATCTGCACCAATCCAAACATTTTGTCCTATATGCACATTTTTTACAATACATTCATCATTATAAGGAAGCATATTGCTTTCGTAATTATGATTAGATGTATGTACTTTTAATCGCGGACCTATTATTGTTCCACTTTCAATAGTTAATTTTCCTTCTAAACTCAAAATAGAATCGGGTCCTATATAAATATTTTCTCCGAGTATCAAATTCTCTTTATTATGGTAAATTATAAATGGCATCTGCAATTGAACATTGTGTTTCAATAATGTTTTTATATATCTATAGTTTTGAATTACAGACAATCCCGAATGTACTGTTTTCATTAATCCCATAATAACATTTTTATTTGTGTAATTTTTTCATTACTAAATTCCATCCTTTGTTTCTTAGTTCTTTATTTATCCCCAAAAAATATGTAGATATAACAATCATACATGTGGAACTGATACAGATTAAAAGAAATCTTGTCCAGCCTTCATTCAAATGATAATATACATATACGGGCAATAAAGAAGAAATTAAAGCAATAAATATACACAAAAAAATAACTTTCGTAAAGAATTTTGAAACAGAAAAATCAGGCACTAACGATTTCAGTATATACAGATTGCTTATATAACCTATAAATAATAAAACAATATTAACTACAAATGGTATTTCCGGTGAGAATCCTCTTTTTAACAATATGTAAGAAAACGGAATAACTAAAATATAAATTGTACTTGATATAATGCTCCAAAATTTAAGTTTTCCGGTAGCATAAATAGCAGTTGTTATTATTGTAAACATGCCTGTCAACAATCCTGAAATTAAATTCAATTTACAAAAAACAACAACATAGTCGGGAACATTTTTCAACCATAATTGAACTATAAATTGAGTTTCGATAATCACAGGCAAGGAAATTGCGAAAAGCAATAGGAAGGAAAATTTTGCCACATTAACTATTAAATCCTGCATTTTTCCCATTTCGTTGGCTGCATAGTATTTTATAACCTGTGGATTGGCTGCTGTAATAAAATTAGCAGAAAAAGCCTGTATTGCACCTTGCACTTGCGTTGCAATTCCATAAGCAGCATTAACAACAACGCCAAAAAATGAATTCAAAAGGATATTCACTCCTTGTGTTTTTACGGTAAATGCAAATGTCCCATATAAATTCCATCCCGAAAAACTCAACATGGGCTTTACTATTTCCTTATCCCAAACAAACCTATAGTGAGATTCGGCAAAATTTTTAG
The DNA here is from genome assembly GCA_031271465.1 of Prevotellaceae bacterium. Lineage (GTDB taxonomy): Bacteria > Bacteroidota > Bacteroidia > Bacteroidales > Paludibacteraceae > JAFGVL01. The sequence goes on from JAISVR010000014.1 coordinate 9,493, forward strand.
TGCAGTATAGTTTGTAAACAATCGTAATAATAATTGTTACACATAACATAAGGATTGCATACAGAATTAGCCTGTCAAAATTTCCAATCAACAATAATAACACGATACCAAGCTGCAATAATTTATTCAGAATTTCCACAAAAGCAAAAACTCCCATTCGTTCATGTGCAATAATCATTGCATTATAAGGCACCTGTGTAATACCAACTACGACACCTAAAATAGAAAGCTGATAAATCCACCGTGCTGCAGGCATTCTTTCTGCGGGTATCACTAATTTATTTTCGAGCCACCACAAGCCAACGGTTTCTCCCAAAATCAAAATAATTGCTGCTATAATAAAATGGATTGTAAGGGCGGTAGAAAAAATTTCTCTAAGCTTTTCGTAATTACCTTGTCCAAGCTCAAATGTCAAAAAACGCGAAGTAGCCCCACTCATAGAGGTGTTTAAAAAACTAAATATAGCAACCACACCACCAACAACACCATAAATTCCAAAATCCTCAACGCCCAATATTTCCAACACAACACGGGAAGTATATAAACTTACCCCCATTGTAAATAACATCCGGAAATATAAAAAAACCGTATTCTTCGCTATTCGTTTATTATTACTTTCCAAAACTTACTTTTCTCTCAATTTGCAAATTCCAATTTTGTTGTTTATTCACAAAAATCTATTACTCCCCTTCCCGTTTTTTACGAATAAAATCATTGCGCTTACCCGAAAAAATCTCGTAGCAACAAAACAGGCAGTCCAAATCGCCGTTCATCAAGCTTATTTTTCGCGAAGGTTTCATGCCGATGCGCCACAAGCATTCCTCGTCCGAAGAAATCACCCAAGCCTTATTACCGGCAAAACGATGTTTCAACATGCGTCCAAGGTCGGCATAAAGCTCGTAAAGCGTTTCGCTTTGCAGTCGCTCACCATAAGGCGGATTTGTTACCATCAACGCCTTGTTGTCCGAAGGCTGCAAATCTTTTACATTCATTCTTTGCAACTGAATATATTTGCTTAAACCGGCATTTTTGATGTTCTTTTCGGCAATAGCCAACGCGCGTGGCGAAATATCCGAGCCATAAATTCGATGTGTAAATTCGCGCTCGTAGCTGTCGTCGTTGTATAGCGTATCGAAAAGTTCGCGGTCAAAATCCTTCCACTTTTCAAAACCAAATTCCTTGCGGAAAATTCCCGGCGGAATGTTGAGCGCAATCAAAGCAGCCTCAATAAGCAGCGTGCCCGAACCACACATCGGGTCGATAAAATCCATCTTTCCGTCCCAGCCTGCAAGCAACAACATTCCGGCAGCAAGCACCTCGCTTATCGGAGCTTCGGTTTGCTCGCTGCGATAACCGCGTTTGTGCAGCGATTCGCCCGAACTGTCGAGCGACACTGTGCAGCGTGTATGCGAAATATGTACATTTATCATCAAGTCGGGATTCGAAATGCTCACCGAAGGGCGTTTACCTTTACGCTCGGTGAAGCGATCGACAATGGCATCTTTTGCTCGATATGCCACAAACTTGGAGTGTGTAAATTGCTCTGAATATACCGTGGAAGCAATAGAAAACGAAGTATCTTCGCCCATATATTCTTCCCAACGGATTTTTTTTACTCCCTCGTAAATCTCATCGGCATTCCGCGCCTGAAACGAAGCGATGGGGACTAAAAAGCGTACCGCCGTACGGCAATGCAGGTTAGCTTTATAAAGTAATGCCTTGTCGCCCGTGAAACTCACAGCGCGGCGTTCCAATTGTATTTCGTCGGCACCCAACGCGACAAGTTCCGCGGCAAGCACTTCTTCCAAGCCTTTGAATGTTTTAGCTATTATCTGAAATGTTTTTTTCATAAAATTCTATCCTCTTTGGGGTTGCAGCAAGCGTGCAATTCACCTTTCAACTATTTTTTCTGCAAAACTTTCGACCCCGCAGGCAAATCGTTGTCTATCCACACATTGCCGCCGATAACGGAACCGCGTCCTACGGTTATCCGCCCCAAAATAGAAGCATTAGAATAAATTATCACATCATCCTCAATAATCGGATGGCGGTTGATACCTTTAATAGGATTACCATCTCGGTCGAGCGGAAAACTCTTTGCTCCGAGTGTAACACCTTGATAAAGTTTCACATTTTTTCCGATAACAGCCGTTTCACCGATAACTACGCCCGTTCCGTGGTCGATAGTAAAATACGCTCCGATACGCGCTCCCGGATGAATATCAATTCCGGTTTCGGAATGCGCCATTTCGGTGATAATACGAGGTATAAGCGGCACTCCGAGATGCAATAATTCGTGTGCCATACGGTAATTGCTTATCGCACGAATTGCAGGATAACATAAAATAACTTCGGCATAGCTTTTGGCGGCAGGGTCGCCGTTATAAGCAGCAATCACATCGGTGGTGAGCAATTCGCGCAGCTGAGGCAAACAGGTAATAAACTCGGCTGCCAAGCGCTGCGCACGCTCAAGCTTTGTTTGATAATTATCGGCAGGGTCAAAACACAAGCCTGCATAAATTTGTTTTTCGAGCAAATTGAAAAGCCGTTTCACATGCTGTTCGATATGCAAAGCGAGATTCTCGGAATTGACTTCCGAATTACCAAAATATCCGGGAAACACTATTGCCCGCGTAATTGTTACTACCTCTTCCAACTCGTGTACCGACGGCAATGGAGATGTTTCGTTGCAACTATGATAAATTATCCCGTGCGTTTCCCGTTGTACTAATTGCGATATGCTTTGATTGAGTAAATCTCTATTTTTCTGCTGCATCACTTTCTTAGATTGCTTATAAATAAGTCGGCAAAGATAGGAAAAATTTAATCGTCAGAAAATAAAAGAGATAAGGATTTGTTTTTATCTTTGCGGAATACAAAATATTAACACTATGATCAAAAAGAAGTTTAAAAATACAAAACCTCAACGCCAAAAAAAAGGAGATTTAATAAACAAAGTGCTGGAAATTATGCGTACCAACCCGCATGAACCCCTTAATTATAAACAATTAGCTGCCCGCATCGGACTAAAAACCACACCTGAAAAACAATTGCTTATTGCCGCGCTCGACGAATTGCATTTGCGAGAAGACATAATCGAAGTAGATAAAGGAAAATACAAACTCAACATGCGCGGAGGACTTGTTGAGGGCATTATTGAACGACATTCGAACGGCAAAAGCTACCTTATTCCCGACGATGGAGCTGCACCTGTTTTCATTGCCGAACGCCGCCTGCGCCAAGCCATGAACAACGACCGGGTGCGCGTGTTCCTCTACGCCAAACGCCCGGGAAGCGAACCCGAAGGTGAAGTAACAGAAATACTCAAACGCGCCCGCGAAGAATTTGTAGGTATATTGCAGGTTGGACACAATTATGCATTTCTCAGGGTAGATAATAAAATTTTGACGAATGATATTTTTATCCCAGCCGATAAACTCAAAGGCGGCAAAAACGGGCAAAAAGCCATTGCAAGAATCGTTGAATGGAACCCGCAGGATAGAAATCCGGTAGGCGAAGTGATTGATGTGTTGGGCGATACCGGCGACAACAACACCGAAATGCACGCTATTTTAGCAGAATTTGGTTTGCCTTACAAATATCCCGAAGCCGTAGAGCGAGCCGCCGATGAAATTGCCGACGATACCACTACTGCCGACGAAATTGCCCAACGAATAGATATGCGCAACACCGTAACTTTTACCATCGACCCGCGCGATGCTAAGGATTTTGACGATGCGCTTTCCATCAAGCCGCTTGAAAACGGGTTGTGGGAAGTGGGCGTACACATTGCCGATGTTACGCATTATGTAAAAACGGACAGCATCATCGAACAGGAAGCCGAAAAGCGGGCGACTTCCATCTATTTGGTAGACAGAACTATACCGATGCTTCCCGAACGATTGAGCAACGAGTTGTGTTCGCTTCGCCCGAATGAAGATAAACTTTGTTTCTCCGTTATTTTTCAGATAGATGAATTTGGCGATGTGAAAAACTACGAAATTTGTCGCACCGTAATTCGTTCCAACCGGCGATTCACCTACGAAGAAGCACAATTAATTATCGAAACCGAAGAAGGTGATTTTAAAGATGAGATATTGAAATTAAACGAATTGGCAAAAATTCTTCGCACACGGCGATTTGCCAAAGGAGCAATTGCTTTTGAGCGAGTAGAAGTGCGCTTCGAGATTGACGACAAGGGCAAACCGCTCAGCGTTTTCTTCAAAGAAGCAAAAGATTCCAATAAATTGATAGAAGAGTTTATGCTTTTGGCAAACAGAACCGTTGCCACGCACATAGGCAAACCCGATAAAAAAGGGACTAAGCCAAAAACCTTTGTTTACCGCATACACGACGAGCCAAATCCGGACAAATTGCGCGTTTTCTCCGATTTTATCCGCAAATTCGGTTACAAACTAAAAGTTACCGGCAAAAAAAGCGAAATATCGTCGTCTATCAATCATCTGCTCGACGAAGTGCAAGGGCACAAGGAACAAAATCTTATCGAAACCATCGCTATCCGTTCGATGGCAAAAGCCGTATACAGCACTACCAATGTGGGACACTACGGCTTAGGGTTTGAATATTACACACACTTCACCTCTCCTATCCGCCGTTACCCCGACATGATGGTGCATCGTTTGCTGGAGCGATATTTAGCCGGCGGACGAAGCGTAAATCAGCAAGAATATGAAGAAAAATGCGAACACAGCTCCAATATGGAGCAAATTGCCGCCAATGCCGAGCGGGCTTCCATCAAATACAAGCAAGTGGAATTTATGGCTGATAAAATAGGTATGGTGTACGACGGCGTGATTTCGGGCATTACCGAATGGGGCATTTATGTGGAGCTGAACGAAAATAAATGCGAAGGAATGATCCCTATTCGTACGCTCGACGACGACTATTACCTCTTCGACGAAAAGAATTATTGCCTTATCGGACGGCACAGCCACAGGAAATTCCAGCTTGGCGATGACATTACCGTGAAAATTGTGAAAGCTAATTTGGAGAAAAAACAATTGGATTTTAAATTGATGTAGAAAAATCAATCCAATGCCTTAATATATGCCCGCCGTTTTTTGTGGTTCTCGTACTCGAAGCTGCCCCATTGGGCAGTAATCTTTACATTCGTTTCGAGTTCGGGATTGCTTTCCGCCTGTTTAAAACCGCGTTTCACAAACTTGGGAATCAAATCGCCAAAGAGCAATGCAATGGCTCCTTTGTTTTGGTACTCGGGATGAATGCCCACAATGAGTAAATCTACCGTATCGTTTTTCTTCAAAGCGCGCAGCAAATGGATAAAACCAAACGGGAAAAGTCGCCCGTTAGCTTTACGCAAAGCTTTGGTGAGGCTGGGCAGCGACACACCGAAACCAACCACCTCGTCGTTATTATCTACAATGAGCGAAAGCGTATCGAGACAAATAAAATTGAGATATATTTTAATGTAATGGTCAATTTGTCGTTGAGTAAGCGGCGAAGCGCCATAAAGTTCGGAGTAACAAATATTCCACAAATCGAAAATCTTTTTACCGTATTTTGTTACCAGTTCCCTCCGACTACGCAACTCTACCGAACGCAAACCGTATTTCTTTTTAATGAGCTCTACACCGCGGGTAAAACGCTCGGGCACAACATCGGGAACTTTAATAAGATATTCGTTCCAATCCACCTCTTTGCTGTAACCCAAGTTTTCGAGATGTTGCAGATAATAAGGATAATTATAGATAGTAGCCATGGTACTCATGCGGTCGAAACCCTCGATAAGCATCCCTTCGCAGTCGAGATCGGTAATACCCATAGGTCCCACAATAGCTTTCATGCCTTTTGCCTTTACCCATGCTTCGGCGCGGGCAAGGAGAGCGGCAGATACTTCGGGGTCGTCAATAAAATCGATCCAGCCGAAACGACCATATTCAGTGTTGTTGTATTTATTTGCCGAGTAATTAACAATTGCCGCTATACGCCCTGCTATTTCACCGTTTTTGTAGGCAAGAAAATACGCAGTTTCGCAAAAATCAAAAGCCGGATTTTTCTCTCTGTCAAGCGTGCTCATTTCGTCCACAATAAGCGGAGGAGCCACAAACTCATTATGTTTGTAAAGGTCTAAGTTAAATTGGATAAAGCGTTTCAAATCCCGCTTGGTAAGCACTTCTCTGATTTCAATCGACATGATATTTATTTTTCAAAAATAAAAGTGCAAAGATAAAACTTTTCTGCTAATTTGTTACTAAAAACCCTTTTATATAACGGTGAACAAGCAAAGTAGAAGAAAGACCAAAAAACTTTCAATTATCCATTACTTCTTGTCTCCTTCCCGAATTTCTACCCGGCGTATTTTTCCGCTGATGGTTTTAGGGAGTTCATCTACAAACTCGATAATACGCGGATATTTGTAAGGAGCGGTTACTTTTTTGACATGTTCCTGAATTTCTTTTACCAAGGCTTCGCCTGCTTTATCCTTATAATCTTTAGCAAGAATAATGGTAGCTTTCACTACCTGTCCGCGCACATCGTCGGGCACGCCGGTGATGGCGCATTCTACTACAGCAGGGTGTGTCATCAGCGCGCTTTCCACCTCGAAAGGTCCGATACGGTAACCCGAAGATTTAATTACATCGTCGTTGCGTCCTACAAACCAATAATAGCCGTCTTCATCGCGCCAAGCCACATCGCCGGTATAATAAATATTGTCGTGGTAAACGCTTTTTGTTTTTTCTTCGTCGCGGTAGTAGCCTATAAATAAACCGACCGGTTTGCCGTTTGGCGTGCGCATCACGATTTCGCCTTGTTCGCCGTCTTCTGCCGAGCGACCGTCGGGCGTTAATAAATCCATATCGTACAGCGGATTGGGCAGTCCCATGGAGCCGGGTTTCGGCTCGTTCCATTGTGTGGTAAGGATGATGGGCATATTTTCCGTTTGTCCGAAAGCTTCGCGTAATTTAATGCCTGTTAATTGATAGAATTGCTCGTACACAACCGGATTTAAGGCTTCGCCGGCAATGGTGCAGTATTCAAGCGCCGACAGGTCGAATTTCGTTAAATCTTCGCGTATCATAAAGCGGAAAATGGTGGGAGGCGCGCAAAATGAAGTTACTTTGTAGTCGGAAATCATTTTAAGCATATCGGCGGGCGTGAATTTGTCGTGGTCGTACACAAATATACTTGCGCCTACAATCCATTGTCCGTAAATTTTTCCCCACGCGGCTTTTGCCCAGCCCGTATCGGCAACGGTTAAGTGCAGGCTTTTTTCGTGCAATGTGTGCCAATATTTTGCGGTAACGATGTGTCCCAGCGGATAGGTAAAATCGTGGATTACCATTTTCGGATTTCCCGTTGTGCCGGAAGTGAAGTAAAGCAGGAAAATATCGTTGTTTGTATTTACATTTTCGGGGCGGACAAAGGGTTTTGCGTTTGCCAATTCCGCATTAAAATCGTCCCAGCCTTCGGGGATGATGTCGCCGACTGAAATTACTTTTTTTACCGTCGGGCACTCGGGTAGGGCTTTGCTTATATGGTCGATTACCGTTTGCTCACCTACCGTTACAATGGCTTTGACGGTGGCTGCCTCGCAACGGTAAATAATGTCTTTTGCGGTCAAAAGGTTAGTAGCTGGGATTGCTACCGCGCCTATTTTGTGTAGCCCCACAATGGCGAACCAAAATTGATAACGGCGTTTGAGTATCAGCATTACTTTGTCGCCCTTGCCGATGCCGAGCGATTGAAAGTAAGAGGCGGCTTGGTCGCTGTAGGTTTTGATGTCAGCAAAAGTAAAATCGCGATGCGCGCCTTTGTCGTTTGTCCAGCACATGGCGCGTTTGTTCGGTTCTTTTTCCGCCCATGCATCTACTACATCGTAGCCAAAGTTAAAATTTTCGGGAACTATTATTTCGAGATTTTTTTTGAAGTCTTCGTAGGAAGAGAAGTCTATTTTTTTTAAATATTTTTCGAGCATAGATATGAAATTACAGAAGCTACAAGAAGTTACGGAAGTTAGACGAAGTTATGGTTTTGTTTCTTCGTACATTTTTTTACAGTAACTGTTTAATGATTTACTTGTTTCTTCCAATTGGTTATTCAAATTATTATATTGTTTACATTATTTGCAAGACATAGAAACTGCGGTTTTGCGAAGTTGGGAAGCTTAATAGAAATAACAAATTCGTGTGATTTTTGCCACACACGCAAATCTGTACATGTATTTGTCTTGTTTTCCATTCTCTAACTTCTGTAACTTCGCTTAACTTCCGTAACTTCTAAATAATCATTGCCAAAAATCGCACAGATTCACCGTTTAATGCTTTCATTCCATGCGGTTTGGAAGCATCGAAATAAATACTGTCGCCTTCTTCGAGAATAATATCTTTACCTGCTATACGAAGTAACATTTTTCCTTTTGTTACAAGGTTAAATTCCTGCGTAGGATGTGTGTTGAGGTTGATTTCGTCGCTATTGTTTGGTTCTACGGTTACGAAAAAAGGCTCAGCTTTGGCGTTTTTAAAACCGCTTGCTAACGCGCGATATTTATATGCTTTTGTGCGTTCAACGGCAATGCCTTGCCCCTTGCGGGTAACAAAATAACTTGCCATGTGTGCATCATCGCCCGAAATAAGTGAAGAAAGCTCAATGTGAAACGCTTTAGCTACTTCAAAGAGGAAACTCATCGGAATATCGGTATTACCGCTTTCATATTTTTCGTAATCGGCAAGCGAAATTCCTGTCTTTTCAGCTATTTGTGCCGATGATAAATCGAGTGCATCGCGTAGACCTTTCAATCGCTCGGCTATTTGCTTAATTTGGTTGTTCATAGAGTTAAAATAAAAAAGATGAATTGGCGGCAAAAGTAATGAATTTGTCGGAAAAAACACCAAATTATTTTCGAAATGAAATTTTTTTATCGTGAAATAATAAAAAATGAAAGACGAAAAATTAATTTCGCCTTTCAAATAATGGAATATTTTTTTACAGAGATTAGCTGTTGGCTTTCAAACCCTTGATTACCGAGTTTGTAAATCCGTGAGCTTCCATTTCGTTCAACCCTTTGACAGTCCAGCCGCCGGGAGTACATACTTTATCGATTTCCACTTCGGGATGTGCGCCGCCTTCCACCAAGCTGACGGCTCCTTTCATGGTTTGTGCTACGATTTGAGTAGCCACATCGGCACGAAAACCGAGTTCCACCGCTCCTGCCACTGCCGCGCGCAAATAGCGTAATGCATACGCAACGCCACACGAAGCCACCGAAGTAGCCGCAGTCATCAAATTTTCGTCAATCAGCACTGCTTTTCCAAGTTGATTAAATAAACCGAGCACTGTGTTTTCTCCCTCTTTGCTCGCATTGAAGCTTGCCACAAGAGTCATGCTTTCGCCATGCTCAATAGCGGTGTTGGGTATCACTCGGAAAAGTTGTACTTCGGGATTGTCTGTCAACTTGGCGAGACATTCAAAATCGACTCCTGCCGCAATAGATATCAATAGTTGGTCGCGGCGCAACATGGGTGCAATATCTTCCAGCACAGCTTCAACCAGCCATGGTTTTACGGCTACTATTACGATATCGGCTTTGGGAACAATTTCTTTTGCCGAAAGGCTTACGCTTATTGTGGGCGAAAGTTGTTTCAGTTCGTCGAGGGGCAATTGAGCAATATCGGCAACCAGTAAATTGTTATCCGTTCCGTGTTTAAGCAGTCCGCGAATAATGGCGCCTCCCATATTTCCCGCTCCAATAATTGCTATTTGCATATCAGTATTTATTTTTGCGTTTACCCTGCAAAGGTAGGAAATGTATTTGTACGACAAAAAATTACGGACGATAAATTATTATTCGCCGGTTTGTAAATTTTAGTTAGCATAATCGTAATTTTTAAATATTATTTCCATATCTTTGCCCTGCTTTATTTCTGCCACCTCCACTTTGCGTTTTTATTAAAGAAGTGCAATGTAGAGAAAGCAAAAAGCAAATTTATTTTAGAACTAATATTATGGATATTCTTAACGAAATGTTTGCTCGTGCCAAACAGAATTTACGACGCATTGTGTTGCCCGAAGGCACAGAAGAACGCACGATTAAAGCTGCCGATATTATTTTGGCAGAAGGTTTTGCAGAAATCATCCTCATTGGCTCAAAAGCTGAAATTGAGGCAAAAGCTGCCGAGTTTGGATTGAAAAATATCGGTAAAGCAACGATTATAGACCCTGCTACCAACTCGTCGATGCCAAACTATGCCAACTTGCTTTTCGAACTGCGCAAAAGTAAGGGCATGACTATTGAAGATGCATCAAAATTGGCACAAAATCCTCTTTATCTTGCTTGTTTGCTTATTAAAAACGGTGATGCCGACGGCGAAGTTGCCGGTGCGATGAATGCTACGGGCAATGTGCTTCGTCCTGCATTCCAAATCGTGAAAACCTTGCCCGGAATCAATGTCGTTTCGGGTGCATTTCTGATGTTTACCCAAACGCCCGAATACGGCGAAAACGGATTGTTGATCTTTGCCGATTGTGCCGTACACCCAAATCCTACGGCTGCCGAATTGGCACAAATCGCCGTGTGTACCGGACAGACTGCGCGCAATATTGCCGGCTTCGAGCCAAAAATTGCCATGTTGAGTTTCTCTACCAAAGGTTCGGCTAAACATGAATTGGTAGACAAAGTGGTAGAGGCAACTAAACTTGCCAAAGAAATGGCTCCCGATATGCAGATAGATGGTGAGCTTCAAGCCGATGCGGCTTTGGTTCCTTCGGTGGGACAAAGCAAAGCTCCGGGCAGTGCAATTGCCGGACAGGCAAATGTGCTTATTTTCCCCGACCTGCAAGCAGGAAACATCGGTTATAAACTTGTGCAGCGATTTGCCGGAGCCGAAGCAGTGGGTCCTATCCTGCAAGGGATGGCAGCACCTGTAAACGATCTTTCGCGGGGCTGTTCGGTAGAAGATATTGTGAAACTTGTGGCTATTACTGCCAATCAGGCAATAAAATAATTTTTCAACTTTTAATTCTTACATTTATGAAAATACTGGTATTAAACTGTGGAAGCTCGTCTATCAAATACAAAATGTTTGACATGGACAGCAAGGAGGTAATTGCTCAAGGTGGTATAGAGAAAATCGGCTTGTCAGGCTCTTTTCTTAAATTTACTCAGCCAAACGGTGAAAAAGTACAGCTAAACAAAGATATTGTAGAACATACTGCCGGTATTGAGTTTATTCTCAGCACTTTGGTTGATGCAAAGTATGGTTGCATTAAATCGATCGATGAGATTAACGCGGTAGGTCATCGTGTGGTACATGGCGGCGAAAAATTTAATGCTTCGGTATTGATTACCGATGAAGTGATTGCACAGGTAGAAGAATGTATTGAACTGGCTCCTTTGCACAATCCTGCCAACTTGAAAGGAATAGCTGCAATAAGCAAAATTCTTCCTTCGGTGCCACAAGTAGGTGTGTTCGACACGGCTTTCCACCAAACGATGCCACCAAAAGCTTACATGTATCCGTTGCCCTACGAAGCATACGAAAAATACGGCGTTCGCCGTTATGGTTTCCACGGTACAAGTCATCGCTATGTGAGTCGTCGTGCTTGCGAATTTTTAGGCTTAGACCACAACAACTCGAAAATTATTACTGCTCACATCGGCAACGGTGGTTCGGTAACTGCTGTTAAGAACGGAAAATCGATTGATACCTCCATGGGTATGACGCCTGTGGAAGGATTGATGATGGGTACTCGTACCGGCGACTTAGACCTCGGCGTGGTAACTTACCTGATGGAAAAAGAACACTTGGATTTGAAAGGTTTTACGGAATTGGTAAACAAAAAGAGCGGTTTGCTGGGCATTTCGGGTGTATCGAGCGATATGCGCGACTTACACAATGCTATTGCCGAAGGTAACGAGCGTGCCAAACTCGCAATGGATATGTTTATCTACCGCGTGTTGAAATATGTAGGTTCATATATTGCGGCGCTCAATGGCGTTGATGCTGTGATTTTCACGGGTGGTATCGGCGAAAACGACGAAGTGGTGCGCGAAGGCGTATGCGAAGGCTTGAGTTATGCAGGCGTAGAAATAGACAAGGAATTGAACAACAAAGTGCGCGGGATAGAGGTAGAACTTTCTACCAAAAACTCGAAAGTGCGCGTAGCCATCATTCCTACCGACGAAGAATTGATGATTGCTTCGGACACAATGGAAATTGTTTCAAAAAAATAAGTTTTTAAACATACGAAGAATTAAAAAAGGATTTCGTCATACCCGCTTGACGGCACGCTTGAAAAAGTGAAAAGACTTCGAAATCATCTCGGTTTCGGAGTTTTTTTGTTTTAAAATTTTTCCTACATTTGCCGGCTCAGAAAAATATCGTTTATGAAAAAAATACTTGTTTCTTTTGTATTTCTGCTTTGCGCAGTTGTAATGCAGGCGCAAGATGCCGAAAAGCTTGTGCAAAAAGGTATTGTCAAAGGTAAAAAAGGCGATGTCGAAGCAGCTATCGAACTGTTTGAAAAAGCCATGGCTGCCGATTCTACCTATCCGCAAGCCTATTTCAACCGCGGATATGCAAATGATATGATGGATAATCCCAAAGAAGCCATTGTCGATTTCAGTAAGGCAATTGAACTGGATTCTACATATATAAATGCATATTTCAATCGTGGATTGGCATACGCCGAAGATAAGGACAACCGTGCCGCTATTGCCGATTTTACAAAAGTGATAGAGTTGGATAGTATCAACGCCGAAGCGTATTATTACCGCGGCGTTGCCAAGTATTTTTTGATAGAATTTGATGCTGCCATTGCCGATTTCGATGCTGCTATTACGCTCGATTCGCTTTATGCCGAGGCGTTTTACAACAAAGCTCTTGTTGTAACCCGGCAGGGCAATCTTCAAGAAGCCGTTAAACTTTATTCCGAAGCTATTGCCATCGACCCCTACGATGCCGATTTTTGGAACAACCGCGGCAATGTAAAATATGTACTCAAAGACTACAAAGGTGCTGTGGGCGACTACAATCGCGCTCTTTATCTGGCACCCGATATGCCGCGTATTTACTGCAATCGCGGCAATGCTTTTTATTTTATGAAAGATAAAATAGGTGCCTGCGAGAATTGGACTATTGCCTACGACATGGGGTTTGAATATGCCAAAGAGATGCTCGATTTATTTTGCCAGGCGCCGAAATAATACTAAGTGCCAACAATTGAAGCATCGTCCCTCGATTAACCGGTTCACGATTTAACATGTAAACAATACTATGAAACGAATTATTGCCCCGTTTTTTTTCCTTTTTATTGCCGTAGGCGCGAATGCGCAAAGTGCTGCCGAGTTTTACAAAAAAGCTATGTCGCGTGTGGAGTATGGCGATTTTCAGGGAGCCATCGAAGATTATACCAATTGCCTGCGGGTAGACCAGTTTTTTCTCGATGCCTATATTAACCGCGGATTGCTTTATCAGCAAATCGGCGACAACAAATCGGCTCTTATCGATTTTGATATGGCTATTGCTATCGACAGCACTTTTGTGCGCGCCTACAACAGCAGGGGACAGCTGCTTACAGCAATGAAGCAATACCGCGAGGCGTTGGAAGATTTAAACAAAGCCCTTACGCTTTATCCCAATTATGTGAACGCTGTAATCAATCGCGGAGCTTTGAAACGCGAAATAAAAGACAGCACCGGAGCCTGCAACGATTTCAATGAAGCACTCGCTCTCGACCCGCGTTCTTCGCGCGCCAAAGAAATGTTGCGTAAATATTGCAGGGAACAGGGAAAATAGCATCAGTCTTTTGCTCAAACAGGAATTGAATCCCGCTTTTTTAGAAATTAAAAGCGGGATTTATCAATTATATAAACTTTTTATATTCTACAAATTGTAGAATCGTAAAAAATATTCCCGTAATGATTCTGCAGATTGTAGCGATATAAAATCACACAATATCTTGCTTTTTACTTCCCCAAATTTACAGTTGAGACGAGTATTCATGTGTTTGTAGAGATTGAATAAAAACTTTATCTTTGTGCGTTTTCAATTTTTTTAAAACAAAATTAAACTCCAATGCTTGAAAAAGAAGAAAAAATAGTGAAAATGCTCCGCACAGTGTTCGACCCCGAAATCCCTGTGAATATTTACGATCTTGGGTTGATTTACAACATAGAAATCGATGATGCCGGCGTGGCAATTATCGACATGACACTTACAGCGCCCAACTGTCCCGCTGCCGATTTTATCATGGAAGATGTTCGAATGAAGGTAGGAAGCGTGGAAGGCATCACCGGGGTGAAAATCAATCTGGTATTTGAGCCGGAGTGGCATCGCGACATGATGAGTGACGAGGCAAAACTCGAACTGGGATTTTTATAATGGGAAGTTACAGAAGTTAGATGAAGTTATGGAAATTCTTAGACTTCGCCTAACTTCGCTTAACTTCGCCTAACTTCGCTTAACTTCGTCTAACTTCGCTTCAAATTCAAATCCTCCAAGCTATGAAAAAAATATACTTTCTTTCCGATGCACACCTCGGTTCGTTGTTGATACCCAACCACAAAGCACACGAGCAACGGTTACTGCGTTTCTTAGACAAAATCAAACACGATGCTGCAGCGGTATATTTGCTGGGCGATATGTTCGATTTCTGGTTCGAATACCGCAATGTGGTTCCTAAGGGCTTTGTTCGTTTTCAGGGCAAACTTGCCGAACTGGCGGACAGGGGGATTGAAGTGCATTTCTTTACCGGCAACCACGATATTTGGACATTCGGCTACCTCGAGCAGGAAATCGGTTTGCAAGTGCATTCGAAGCCCGAAGAACTTGAAATTTTGGGCAAGCGTTTTTTTCTTGCTCATGGCGATAATCTGGACGGACGAAATTTGGTAAACAATCTCTTTCATAATCGTTTTCTGCAACAATGCTTTACGCTTATACCTTCGCGTATCGGGGTGAAGCTCGGCTATTGGTGGAGTAAAAAAAGTCGTCTGAACGACCAAGGTAAAGATTTCTCCTACAAAGGAGAAAACTGTGAACCGCTGGTACTTTTTGCCAAAAATTATTTGCAAAAGCATCCAACTGTCGATTATTTTGTATTCGGACACCGGCATCTCATGCTCGATTTGCAGCTTGTAAACCGCAGCCGATGCCTGATTATCGGCGACTGGTTCGAACATTTTTCCTGCGCCGTGTTCGACGGCAAGGATATGTGGCTCGAAAATTGTTAATAAACGGAATATCCTTTTTGTATTCTAAAATAAACGCTCCGTCATTGCAAAGAAGAACGACGAAGCAATCTTAATATGAAACAATAAGGATTCTGAGATTGCTTCCTTCCTCGCAATGACGGGTAAGACAAAAAAGCGGTCGACATAACGAAGTTTTTTATCATCAATTAGCAACTTAAATTAGCTATTTAATTATTATGCGAATAGATATCATAACCGTGCTTCCCGAACTGCTCGAAAGCCCCCTTTCACATTCCATTGTAAAGCGGGCGCAAGATAAGAGTTTGGTAGACATACATATACACAACCTGCGCGATTACGCTGTTGGCAAGCATAGGCGCGTAGACGATTATGCTTTTGGTTTTGGTGCGGGAATGGTGATGCAGATTGAGCCGATTGACCGTGTGATAAGTAAATTGAAAGCCGAACGCAACTACGATGAGGTAATTTTTACTACGCCCGACGGCGAACAGTTTGACCAACCGATGGCAAACAGGCTTTCGATGGCAGAAAACCTGATTATCCTTTGCGGACATTACAAAGGCGTGGATTATCGCGTACGCGAACATTTAATTACCAAAGAAATATCCATCGGCGACTATGTGCTCACGGGCGGCGAACTGCCCGCGGCTATTATTACCGATGCCGTTATACGCCTTATCCCCGGTGCGATTGGCGACGAGCAGTCGGCACTTTCGGACAGTTTTCAGGATAATTTGCTTGCCCCGCCCGTATACACCCGTCCGGCAGAATACAAAGGCTGGCGTGTGCCCGAAATTTTTCTCTCGGGACACGAGCGAAAAATCCACGAATGGGAAATGCAGCAAGCATTGGAACGAACAAAAAAATTGCGCCCTAATCTTTTAAATGAGAAATAATTATGAAAAAAATATCCCTCACTTTCGTTGCTCTCATTATCGGAACTTGTTCCTCAGTCCTTGTTTCCCAATCTTCGAAAATAAAACCCGAGTGGCAAGTAGAACTATCGCCGTTTTTTGATAATACGGAGTTTGCCCGTTCCCGCGTGCAGCACGACCAAACCATGGCGGCAGTACGCCTTTCGCCTGAAATAGGGTTGAGTTTCGATACCGTGCACCGCGTACGCGTGGGCATTTCGCTTTTGCAGGAATTTGGCAGCACCCAAGCTGTAGACAACTACACGCCGATTGCCTATTATGAATACAACAAGGCTCCTTACCGTTTTCTCATGGGAGCTTTTCCACGCACAGAACGGTTGAAAGAATATCCACGGGCGTTTTTTCAAGATTCCGTGCTGTGGTATCGTCCTGTGCTAACAGGTTTTTTGTGGGAAGTGTACAACGACCTTTCGTATTTTAATCTGTGGCTCGACTGGACGGGGCGGCAAACGGAAACACAGCGCGAGGCATTTTTTGCAGGTTGGAGCGGACGGTATCAAAAAAATATCTTTTTTGCACAACTGTTCGGTTACATGTTTCATTATGCCAAAACGAAAAATCCTCCCGTCGACCAGTTTATTCACGATAATGGATTAGCCCAGCTCTCGGTCGGATTAGATTTTAAAGGACGGACACCGTTGACGGAACTGAAATTTTCGGCAGGTTATCTCGGTGGACTGGAAGATAATCGTGGCACCACCTCATGGTTACGACATGATGCTTTTGTTGCCGATTTACAGCTTGAATACCGTCGCTTGGGATTGCAAAACTCGTTTTATGCAGGCGACCCGCAAATGTATTTTTATCCCGCCGAAGGCAATCATCTCTATTGGGGCGACCCGTTTTACCGAAGCGACATTTACAACCGCAGCGACATTTATCTCAAACTGATTGATTCGCCTCGCGTGAAAACAAAACTCCAATGCAGCCTGCACGCAACCGAAGACGGATTGTTTTTTGAACAAGGTTTATTCGTTCAAGTGAAAATTGGAAATTAGAAAAAGTTAAGAATATTTGACAATCCAAGCTAAGTAAATAATACAGTTTGCTTTTTATTTCTTCCATAATTTTCATTACTTTTGATGCCTCAAAAAAAATATTCAGCATTTTCTTGTGTATGAAAACCATTTCCCGATTTTATTGCCTCGCATTCTTTCTCCTCGTTACTACTGCCGTTAATGCACAAATTGATACCGCCACCATACAAAAACGGGCAGCGCAAGTATCAAGCAAAGGCAAAAGCGTGGAACAACTTGCCGAAAGCTTGAGTGCAGACAATTTCAACGAAACCTCCAAGGTAATAGCCATAAGCTACTGGGTAGCAACAAACATAAGCTACGACTACAAAGGCTATCTCGAAGGTCGTCCAGAAGTATGGACCCCCGAAGAAGTGCTCCGCAAACGCAAAGCCCTTTGCGGCGAGTATGCCGAACTGTTTAAACAACTCTGCACCTTTGCCGGCATGCAAGCCGAAGTGGTGGGAGGATATGTGAAAGAAGAAGATTTTATCGAAGGCGATACCCTGTTTCGCTCCAACCATGCGTGGAATGCCGTAAAAGTTGATGGCGTGTGGCAACTTTTCGACCTTACATGGGCGGCAGGAAAAATACAACCTGCAAAGCAAACATTTAAGAAAAATACCGCCGGATTATTTGGCATTCCCTACCGGCAAAAACTCGTTTATCGAAAACAATTCAATCCCGAATGGATTTTTGCACAACCGCAAAAAATGATTTTCACGCATTTGCCCGAAATGCCGGCATTTCAGATGCTCGAAGAAACGCTCACCTACTCCGAGTTTGTAGAAGGCGATAGCGTGATAGCCGATTTTTTGGGCGAAGAGCCGGCTATTGCCGTACCCAATACCGAACTCGACGAATTTATTGCAAAAACACCCGTTGAAAAACTCACTATCAATGCCGAAGATGGAATTGAAGACAATCCTTTCAACAATGCTATGCGAGGCTATCGATACTTGCAGGCACTCGGTTTTATGTACGAAAATCTTTACGAAAGCAAAACACGCAGCATCAATGCCGACCGTGCCACGCTGCTACAAATGAGGCGTTATGCACAACTCTCCGATTCGCTGCTCAAACAGTCGATGCGCGATAACGACTTCGAATTTGTTCGCATGCAGAAGCGTAGCCAATCGTGGAAAGAATTGCTAAAATCGAGCAACCGACAACATATTGCTACCTTGAAAGCCCGAGTAAAACACAACGGGGCTAACACTAAGACTATAAATCGCGTAGATAAAAAAGGTAAATCGATGGAAGAATATTTTGATGCTCGCCATAAACAATACATGCGTACACCTGCTCTGGATTCACGCCGTCCGCGTACACCCGATTCTACCGCCGCCCGTTTAAGTCGAATGCAATTGCATCAACAAGATTCAATTTGGAAGCTCGTCTGCCTCAAGTATTTGGTCAATTTGTATAGCGTCAATGATCCATACAAATACGATGCAGTAATGAGTAAAGTGCAAACCGAGCCGCAAGCACTCGACATTTATGAAAAAAGCCTCGCGAAGGTTAAAATCGACGATGCCCAGTATGCCGAAGGCGTTCCTATGGCGCATACCAGTCGCGATTTTATCCGCAAAGAATGGCTCACCCAAAAACTTTATTTAGCCGACAGTATCAAACACGAAAATGTAGATAGCCTGACCGGCAATATGTACAACGACCAGATGAAATTTTTCGATTATACCAAACAATATACAAGGTCGACCAAAGACCGGTTGACACTTATCAAAATGGCAAAACGAAATTCGGGCATCGACCAGCAGGAAGATTCCATTTTTGTAGAAGCAATTCGTCGATATATAAGCGACTTAGATAATTTTCAACTATACCTCAAACCATATATGGCAGGACATAATGAATTAAAAAAACAGTTCGACCTTCAAAACGACTGTATGAATGCCATCATGAAGCGGCTCAAAAAAGAAAGCGATGTGGAAAACTTTCGACACAACCACTATGTTGCCTATCGGCAAAAAATTCGTCAAGCCGAAAACAATCGTGCCAAGCTTGCCATCAAACAGATTATTGCCTATTTGCCTGCAATAGAACGAAGCTTGCTTACTAAAAAACAGTAAACGGAAGAGAAAATAATCATTTTGTCGATAAAAATTTATTTTGTTCCTTTGCAGGCGATAAACAATCGCTTTTTAGAAAAAAGAAATCACTATGAGTAAATCAAAATTAGAATATATTTGGTTAGACGGCAGTCAGCCTACACAAGCGTTACGCAGCAAAACCCGTATTGTCGAAAATTTCAGCGGCAAATTAGACGATTGTCCAATGTGGTCGTTCGATGGCTCGTCAACTTATTTGCTTGCAGGTAATATCTCCGATTTGTTGCTCAAACCGGTGTTTATCTGTCCCGATCCGGCACGAAAACACAACGCCTATTTAGTAATGTGCGAAGTGCTTAATCCCGATGGAACGCCTCATCCAAGCAATGCTCGCGCTACCATCGACTCAGACGACGACGATTTTTGGTTTGGTTATGAACAGGAGTATTTTCTTTACGACCCTTGCACAAATATGCCGCTTGGTTTTCCTGTGGGCGGACAACCTGAACCACAGGGACCTTACTACTGCGGAGTAGGCGCAAAATATGCTTTTGGACGCAATATCGTTGAAGAACATTTCGACCTTTGTATCGAGGCGGGGTTGAACATCGAAGGCATTAATGCCGAAGTAGCTCCCGGACAATGGGAATTTCAAATATTTTCCAAAGGGGCAAAACTTGCGGGAGATGAAATTTGGGTAGCTCGTTATTTGCTCGAGCGTGTTGCCGAAAAATACGGAATAATAGTGGAATTGCATCCAAAACCTCTCGGACGCGATGCAGACTGGAATGGATCGGGAATGCACGCCAATTTCTCTAACGGGAAGATGCGTAGCTGTGGCGATAAAAAAGTTTTCGACGAAATTTGCATGGAGTTTGGCAAACATGTTGCCGAACACATTGCTGTGTATGGGGCGTATAACGACCAGCGTCTTATCGGCAAACACGAAACTGCTTCAATCAACGATTTTTCGTGGGGTGTATCAAATCGGGGAGCCTCTATCCGAATCCCTGTAGGTACGGTAGACGATGGCTGGTGTGGTCGCCTTGAAGACAGGCGTCCTGCTTCAAACAGCGACCCTTATAAAGTTGGCTCCATCATTGTGCAATCGGTAAAAGCATCGGGGCATTTTTAATACTTTCTTTTTGAATAAAGAGCCGAATGAAAATCTTTTTATTCGGCTTTCCTTAAAAATGGCATTATAAATTTTTTCTCTATCTTACATAAAAAACAATGATAAAGACAGGAATCATAGGTGGGGCAGGTTATACTGCCGGCGAATTGCTCCGCATTTTGCTCAACCATCCGGAAGTGGAAATCGCGTTTGTAAATAGCAACAGCAATGCGGGTAACAAAATTTCGTCTGTGCATGGTGGATTGATTGGTGAAACCGATCTGGAATTTACCGACCAATTGCCGCTTACCGAAATTGATGTGCTTTTTTTCTGTACGGCACATGGCGATACGAAAAAATTTATCGAATCAAATAAGTTGCCCGCAAACTTGAAAATCATAGATTTATCGACCGATTATCGCAACGAAAACGATGGTTTTGTCTACGGTTTGCCCGAACTAAATAAATCGCGCATTGCAGCTGCACAAAAAATTGCCAACCCGGGTTGCTTTGCTACGGCAATTCAAGTGGCATTACTGCCTTTGGCAAATGCGGGTTTGCTAACTAACGAAGTACATATCAATGCCATTACAGGTTCTACCGGCGCGGGACAAAAACCAAGCGAAACTTCGCATTTCAGTTGGCGTAACGATAATATTTCGGTTTATAAAGCATTTGAGCACCAGCATTTAACGGAGATTACGCAGAGTATTAAACAATTACAACCGAATTTCGATAAATCGATTAATTTTATTCCTGTACGAGGAAATTTTGCACGAGGTATTTTCGTTACTGCTTATACCGAATGCAATTTAAGTCTCGAAATGGCAACGAATCTGTATAACGATTTTTACAAAAATGCAGCATTTACCTTTGTTACTGAAAAAAATATCGACCTCAAACAAGTAATAAACACTAATAAAGCTATTGTGCACTTGGAAAAACACGGCAATAAATTATTCATCATTTCAATAATAGATAATTTGTTGAAAGGTGCTTCGGGACAAGCAGTACAGAACATGAATATTATTTTCGGATTGAATGAATGTGCGGGTTTAAACTTAAAATCAATTGGCTTTTAGCCATCGAACCGTTAAAAATATGTTATAAAACATGTTTTTAACATTCTTTAACTCGAAAAATATGTTTTATAGCATAAAAGTAGCTTATCTTTGTACTGTGTTTTTCATAGTATTAGATTTAAGGTAGCAAAACGGACAAGCAGGAGTGCTGTCCGTTTTGTTATTTTAATGAAAATCGTTTATATCTATCGCCTCTATTTTTGAGTTTCCTCAACAGTATTTTCGCTCAATTTTATATCTCTTATCATCAATTGAATGGATGTGTTTCCATTAAAAGTATTTTCTTCGAGTGTATAACAAATATCGAGCGGATTAAGAGCTTTCAAATCGTTGTTAAACTCAAACATGCGGAAAGCTATACCATTCATTACATTTTTACAGCTGGCATCTACCAAATCCATTTTGAGATGCTCGTGGTCTTTGCCAACGAGGCGCGAACTGCCGTAATCGAATACCTGCCGTGAGCAGAAAACGGGTTTCATATTGTCGGGTCCGAAAGGACTAAACTGCTTCAGTATGCGAAAAAATTTAGGCGTAATGTCACGGAAAAGAATTTCTACATCAATATCTATCTGAGGTTCCGTTTGGTCGGGTAGAATGTTTGCGCGTACAAAATCATCGAACCTGCAACTGAATTCCTCTACATTTTCTTCCCTCAAAGTCAAGCCTGCCGCATACATGTGTCCTCCAAAATTTTCGAGCAAATCTTTACACGATTCGATAGCCTTATAAATATCGAAACCGGGTACCGAACGCGCCGAGCCGCTCACCATTCCATTAGAATGAGTGAGCACTACCGCAGGACGGTAACAATATTCCGCCAAACGAGAAGCCACAATACCAATAACACCTTTATGCCAATCGGGATTGTATATCACCACCGAATTGCGCCGAGCATGTTCTTCATCTTGTTCCAATTGAACAATGGCTTCGTCGGTAATCGATTTATCCAAATCTTTCCGAATTTGGTTGTGCTGGTCAATTTCTTCGCAGCGCTTATGAGCGAAATTCAAATCGTTGGTTACGAGCAACTCTACCGCTTCGCGTGCCAACTGTATACGCCCCGAAGCATTGATACGAGGACCTATTTTGAACACAATATCGCTAACGGTTATTTCTTTATCGGCAAGTCCGCAGATATCAATAATAGTTTTTAAGCCTAAACTTGGATTTTGATTAAGTTGTTTTAAGCCGTAAAATGTCAAAATCCGGTTTTCACCGGTAATGGGCACAATATCTGCCGCAGTGCTTACCGCAACAAGATCGAGTAAGGGATAAAGCCGCTTGGGAATATCAAAATCGTTGTACAACGCAAAAGCTTGCATAAACTTAAACCCCACACCACAACCGCAAAGGTGCTTGTAAGGATAATTACAATCGATTTGTTTAGGATTAAGCACGGCTACTGCGGCAGGAAGTATGCTGTCGGGCGTGTGGTGGTCGCAAATAATAAAATCAACACCTCGTTTGCAGGCATAATCTATTTTTTCTACCGCCTTGATGCCGCAATCGAGAGCAATAATAAGCGAAAAGCCGTTTTCTACAGCATAGTCAATTCCGGTATGCGAAATACCATAACCCTCGGTATAACGGTCGGGCAGATAAAAATCAACCTCGGTGTAAAATTGTTTTAAAAACTTGAAGACCAACGAAACAGCCGTAGTGCCGTCGACATCGTAATCTCCATAAATTAAAATTTTTTCCTTATTCCTTAATGCTTCGTTGAGCCGCTCCACTGCTTTGTCCATATCTTTCATCAAGAAAGGGTCGTGCAGGTCGGACAACTGAGGACGAAAAAATCGCTTAGCCTCATCGAAGGTCGTAATGCCCCTCTGTACAAGTAGTTGAGTTAGTATTTTGCTGATTCCTAATTCATTGGCTAATTTTTCTTTTTGTTCTTTTTCTTTTTCGGTTAAGGAATATACATTCCATTTGTTTACCATTATATGTAGTTTTTGTTTATTTTCTCTCTGAAAATTTGGCTTACAAAGGTATGAAAAAATAGCGAACCGACAGCAAAAATATTAGGTTGTATAACATGGAAATGTCGTTCACAGTATTCATCTGGCTTTTTACAATAAAAAAGCCCAAGTAAAAACTTGAGCTTTTCTATTTTTGTCGGGATGACTGGATTCGAACCAGCGACCACGCGCCCCCCAGACGCGTACTCTAACCGGGCTGAGCTACATCCCGCTCTTAAAATCGGGCGCAAAGATATTTCGTTTTTTCGTTTTTTGCAAAAAAAATATATGCTCTTGCAAAATTATTTCGGGACTATTCCTTTCAGGCTTGCAAAGCAAATACCACCGCCGTCATTGCGAGGAGGTACGACGAAGCAATCTAAATACGAGTATCCAAGATTGCTTCGTTCCTCGCAATGACGAGCACGCCTCAACGGGATAATTCCGAATATTTTCCCTGTCGAAAATATTCTATTTTATTTTCGCCGAAAAATTTGGTTTCCGTGAGAGAATTTTGCGCCAATTGTGGTGCAGAAACACCTTGTTGAAGTTGTATCGGAGCAGTTTCCACGCGAGCTTCGTCCCATAAACCGTCAGAGATAAAACTTTGCAATAACTTAGCACCGCCTTCTACAACCAGCGACAAGATATTGCGTCGATGAAGTTCGGCAAGCAATTGGGGAATGATATTTTTTGAAAAATCGAGCTGCAAAAACTCTGTATGTATGGTATTTTCCCGATGTTTTTCTGTAAAAATCAAAGTATCGATACTGTCGTCGAGCAAATGGAAATCGGCAGGGATTTTTCCATTTCGGTCAATAGCGATGCGTAGCGGATTTTTGCCCATGCCACTGCGATTAGTAAGACGAGGATTGTCGAGCAGCACCGTATGCGTACCCACTAAAATAGCGGCTTCTTCCGTGCGCAACTGTTGATTTAACTGTTGTGTTTCGGGAGTAGAAAATTGCACGGGAGAAGAATGTCGGTCATTACGCAGTTTGTCGATAAAACCATCGGAAGATTGTGCCCATTTGAGAATAATATACGGGCGATGTTTTTCATGGAAACAGAAAAACCGACGATTCAATTCTCGTCCCTCTTGCTCCAAAACACCTGTAACAACTTCAATTCCTGCTTCTTGCAACATTCGTATGCCGCGTCCTGCAACTTTCGGGTTTGGGTCTCCGTTGGCTATTACTACGCGAGGAATTTGTTTTTCGATAATCAAGGCAGCACAAGGTGGCGTTTTGCCAATATGCGAGCAAGGTTCAAGATTGACATATAAAGTGCTTTTTTTTAGCAAGGAACTGTCGTTCACCGAATTAATAGCATTTGGTTCGGCATGAGCTTGCCCGTATTTTTCGTGAAAACCTTCGCCGATTATTTTGTTGTCATATACAATAACTGCTCCCACCATGGGATTGGGAGCTACCGAACCCGCACCCCGAACAGCAAGTTCGAAACAGCGGCGCATGTATGTTTGGTGCGTAGTCATTGGCGTTTAATCCTCTATTTCATCGAGGATTTTTTGCACTTCCCGGTCGGTTTTTTGGAGTTTTTCTTTGCAGAATTTTATCAATTCGGCTGCGCGATGTATTTGTTCGCTGAGGGTGTCGATATCGGGTGTTTCATGTTCAATTTCCGACAGGATTTTTTCCAATTCTTCCATTGCTTTGGAGTAACTTTTGTTTTGTTTTGCCATGGTAATTTTTCGAAAATATTTTTTGCAAAGGTATCATTTTTTTTATTCTGCCACGGTTATCACAAATTTCAGTTGCTTTTATTGTAAATATTCCGAAAAAATACAGATTTGTTTTTCATAAATCAAAAGAAAATAATATTTTTGTGAGCCTTTTGAAAAAATAGAAATTTTTATTTTACAAAATATTTTTAAATACTTATGAAAAAATTAAATCGGACGACGGCTCAGGGCGTTAAAACCTATCCTGAGAGAATTATTCAATTTGGTGAAGGAAACTTTTTGCGCGCGTTTGTAGACTGGATTATCTGGAATACAAATAAAAAAACTAATTTCAACAGCGGCGTAGTTGTGGTGCAACCTATTGCCAAAGGGATGGTTGACATGTTGAATGCTCAGGATAATCTTTATCATGTAAACTTGCAAGGATTGGACAAAGGCAATGTGGTAAACAGCCTCGATTTGGTTGATGTTATCAGCCGCTCGATGAATCCTTATGAGCAATTTGACGAATATATGAAATTAGCCGAAAATCCAGAAATGCGTTTCGTTATTTCAAATACTACCGAAGCCGGCATCGCTTTTGATCCTGCTTGTAAATTGGACGACAAGCCTGCATCTTCTTATCCGGGTAAACTTACGCAGTTGCTTTATCATCGTTTTAAAACTTTTAATGGCGACAAGAGCAAAGGTTTTATCATTTTCCCTTGCGAATTGATTTTCCACAACGGAAAAGTATTGAAAGAAACTATTTATCAATACATCGAACTGTGGAATCTTGGTGCTGAATTCAAAACTTGGTTTGAAGAAGCTTGCGGTGTATACTCTACTTTGGTAGACAGAATTGTTCCCGGTTTCCCGAAAAAAGATATAGATGCTATCAAAGAAAAACTCCAATTCGACGACAATTTGGTTGTTCAAGCGGAAATTTTCCACCTGTGGGTTATCGAAGCTCCAAAATCGGTTGCGAAAGAGTTTCCTGCAGACCAAGCCGGATTGAATGTTCTCTTTGTTGATTCTGAAGCTCCTTATCACGAACGCAAAGTTACTTTGCTCAACGGACCTCACACCGTATTGTCGCCCGTGGCATTTCTATCGGGCTTGAATATCGTACGCGAAGCATGCCAACACGAAGTAATAGGCAAATATATCCACAAAGTGATGTTCGACGAATTGATGGAAACTCTTAACTTGCCGAAAGACGAGTTGAAACAGTTTGCCAACGATGTATTGGAACGATTCAATAATCCGTTTGTCGACCATGCAGTTACTTCGATTATGCTTAACTCTTTCCCAAAATACGAAACTCGCGACTTGCCCGGACTGAAAACTTATCTTGCTCGTAAAGGTGAATTGCCGAAAGGGTTGGTATTGGGTCTTGCCGCAATTATCACTTACTATAAAGGGGGTAAACGCGCCGACGGAGTAGAAATTACTCCAAACGACGACCCAAAAATCATGTCGTTGCTTACCGAATTGTGGGCTACGGGCAACACTACAAAAGTTGCCGAAGGTGTTCTTGCTGCCGATTTCATTTGGAAAGAAGACTTGAACAAAATTCCGGGACTGAAAGATCTTGTAGTAAAATACCTTGATGCGATTCAGGAAAAAGGAATGCTTGAAGTCGTTAAAACTATCGTATAATATTAATCATTGACTATTGACTATTTACAATTTACAATTTTACGATAGTAGAATTAAAATAGTAAATGGTCAATGGTCTAATAGTAAATGGAATAAATGGCTAACTATCTAAAAATTAATCCTGCCGACAATGTTGCTGTAGCTATTGTAGAGCAGCCAGCCGGAACAAAAGTAAATGTGGGAGGCGTAGAAATCACGCTTACCGAAACTATTCCTGCCGGACATAAATTTGCATTAAAAGCATTAGCTGTAAATGACAATGTAATCAAATACGGCTATCCTATCGGACACGCCATCAGTGCCATTGCACAAGGCGGATGGGTAAACGAAACAAATATTAAAACTAACCTTGCCGGCTTGTTGGAGTATAAATATGAGCCGGTAAAGGTAGAATTAAATATCCCTAAAAGGGATTTAAAATTCAACGGTTACAAACGCAAAAGCGGCGAAGTAGGTATTCGCAACGAAATTTGGATTGTGCCTACTGTTGGCTGCGTAAACGGTATCGGGCAAACAATTATCCGCGAATTCAAAAAAGAAATCGGCGAACTGAAAGGCGTTGATGCGATGGAAGTGTTTGTACATAACTATGGCTGCTCTCAATTGGGCGACGACCACGAAAGCACTCGCAAAATTCTTCGCGACATTGTGCTCCACCCCAATGCTGGCGGTGTATTGGTGCTTGGTTTGGGTTGCGAGAACAACCAACCCGATTTGTTCCGCGAATTTTTGGGCGAGTTCGACGAATCGCGGGTTAAATTTATGGTTACGCAAAAGGTACACGACGAAATTGCCGAGGGTGTTAAGTTATTGAAAGAACTCTATAACCTTGCGTCGCAGGATAAACGCGTGGAATGTCCCATTTCCGACCTTCGCGTAGGGTTGAAATGCGGTGGTTCGGACGGTTTCTCCGGCATTACGGCTAATCCGTTGTTGGGCGTATTTTCCGACTTTTTGGTAGCACAGGGCGGAACAACCGTTTTGACGGAAGTGCCTGAAATGTTCGGCGCGGAAACTATCCTGATGAATCGTTGCGAAACGGTTGAAATGTTCGACAAGACTGTTCATTTGATTAATGATTTCAAAGAATATTTTATCAAGAACGAGCAGCCTGTGTACGAAAACCCATCGCCGGGCAACAAAGCGGGCGGTATTTCTACCTTGGAAGAAAAATCGCTGGGCTGTACGCAAAAATGCGGTAAATCGTATGTAAAAGATGTGCTGATGTATGGCGACCGCTTAAAAACCCGTGGTTTGAACCTGTTAAGTTCTCCGGGCAACGACTTGGTTGCTGCTACTGCTCTCGGTTCGTGCGGTTGTCAAATGGTGTTGTTCACTACCGGTCGCGGTACGCCGTTCGGAAGCTTTGTGCCTACGATGAAGATTTCTACTAACACGCCGTTGTACGAAAACAAACCAAACTGGATTGATTTCAACGCAGGCAGCTTGTTGCAAGGGAAATCGATGGAAGACTTGAACGAAGAGTTTATCCAATATGTAATTAAAGTAGCTAACGGCGAGTGGGTTAATCACGAAAAATCAGACTCCCGCGAAATAGCTATCTTTAAAACCGGTGTTACACTGTAATTAATAAAACTTGGAATAATATGAATGAAAAAATCCGCTGAATGTTTAAGTCAGGCGGATTTTTTTGGAATAATCCCTTTGAGGCTTGCTTCGTCATTGCGAGGAACGAAGCAATCTTGGAGTTGCACCTTATTGGAGATTGCTTCGTTCCTCGCAATGACGGATAGTGTTTGCCTTGCAAGCCTCAAAGGGATTCCGGATTTTTTTTGTAGTACATTTGTCGATTAAAATTTTAATAAAATGAAAAAAATAAGAGCCGCCATAGTTGGATATGGTAATATTGGAAAGTTTGTGTTGGAAGCATTGAGTGCTGCGCCCGATTTCGAGGTTGCAGGCATTGTGCGTCGCAGTCCGGAAAAAACGGTAGAAACTGCCCATTTGGAAATAGTAGATAATATAGCAAAACTAAAGAATGTAGATGTAGCCATATTATGCGCGCCTACGCGCAGCATAGAGCAATATGCCAAAGAAATATTGTCAATGGGTATCAATACGGTGGATAGCTTTGATATTCACGGCGGCATTGTAGAGTTGCGTCGCGAATTGGATAAAGTTGCCAAAGCAAACAATGCTGTGTCTATTATCTCGGCTGGTTGGGATCCGGGTAGCGATTCGGTGGTGCGTGCACTGCTCGAAGCTTGTGCTCCCAAGGGTATTACCTATACCAATTTCGGACCGGGCATGAGCATGGGACACACTGTTGCCGTGAAAGCAATTGAAGGCGTAAAAAAAGCGTTATCGATGACTATTCCGCTGGGTACGGGTGTGCATCGCCGTATGGTATATATCGAGATAGAAGACGGCTACGATTTTCAAACCGTTGCTGCGGCTATTAAAGCCGACGATTATTTTGTGCACGACGAAACGCATGTTTTCCAAGTGCCTTGTGTAGACGATTTAAAGGATATGGGACACGGCGTAAAGCTTATCCGTAAAGGTGTGTCCGGTTCTACTCAAAATCAGATTTTCGAGTTTAATATGACTATCAATAACCCTGCATTGACGGCGCAGGTATTGGTATCGGTGGCTCGTGCCAGCACGCTACAACAAGCCGGCGCTTATACGATGATTGAAATTCCGCTGATTGATATGCTTTATGGCGAGCGCGATGAATTAATTAAGCGATTGGTTTAACAAACTATCCTGCTAAGGTTTATACAACAATGGCTTTTCAACTCGGAGCAATGGTTTTCCGGCTCAGAGCAATGACTTTCAGCTCGGAGCAATGACTTTCCGGCTCAGAGCAATGCTTTTCCGATTCAGAGCAATGACTTTCCGGCTCGGAGCAATGCTTTTCCGGTTCAGAGCAATGCTTTTCAGCTCGGAGCAATGACTTTCCGGTTCAGAGCAATGGTTTTTTTTGAAATTTCTTTATTTTTTCAATCTATAAATTTTAATTATTATGGGAATAAATCAATCATTAACAGCAAGAATGGCTCTTATCGGGCAGGGAATTAACGGCGCAATGGCGAATCCCGACATTATGAACCGCCTGAAAGACTTTGGTTACACGGAAGAGAAAATGACTGCGGGGAAAACTCTTTTTGATCAAACGCAAGTCGAAGTTATCGCACACAAGAAGGAATACGGCGAACAGTATTCTGCCTACGAAGTGGTGGAAAAGCTTTGGGAACCGATCCAAAATGCTTATAAACAAACGCGCGACCTCTGCCGCATCGGGCTGAAAAACAAGGTGGGCGCGCTGCACTCTCTCCGTGCTACGGGCAGCCGCAGCCGTTCAATCGCCGGTTTTATAAAAGATGCACGAATACTTTACACCAATTTGATGGAACAAGCTGAATACCTGCAAACGATGAATGGGTTCGGCATCAGCAAAGAGAAACTTACAACTGATCTTGAAGCTATACAGCAACTCGAAACTGCCTACCAAAACTACCTCAAAGAGCGTGGCGAAGCGCAGGATTCGACTGTAAAACGCGACCGGCTCCTTGACAGTCTGTACGACTGGTACAGCGACTTCCGAGCCGTAACCCGCATTGCCCTCGCCGATAACCCTCAGCTGATGGAAGGATTAGGCGTGGTAGTGAAGTGAAGCATGACCTGACACAGAAGAGGTTGTCCCAAAAGAACGCAAATGACAAAAAAACGCAAATTTTCGCAAATACAATCACAAACATTCGCTTTTAATATATTGATTTTTAGTGAAATGAAATTTGCGGCATTTGCGTTCTAAAAGACTTTTGGCACAACCCCTTCTTAGAACTTTGTGGTAAAAACATACTCTGACAGCTTGTTGCCGTTATTGATTTTCTGCACAGGGGACTTCGGCATCAGTCGGAAAATCGGCAGCATCAATAGCTTTTATTTCTTCTATTTTATCAAAAAAAACCTTTACAAACGAGGTACGCTGCTGGTCTATCGGGTCCGACTCTTCGCCGTTTTTGTCAGTAAATTTGTCGAAAAGACTTCTCAGCACCTCAATGCTTTTCATAATGCCGGAATCTATCAGTGCCTGTTTCAAGAAAGGAATCCGGTTTAAATCAATTTCAAAGAAGAAACTTATTTTGTCCATTCCCAAATATATGATGTCTTCCTTGCTCAGCGGGATAATCTTATGAAACTTTTCTCCTTCGGGAGTTTTTTCATGTATCAGCGGAAGAAAGGTATTCACAATCAGGTCGTTGTTTTGCACAAAGAAAGAGAAATATCCGAGAGGATGAGCATCATACTGCTTCGTTTGTATGGTACACGAGAGAAACTTTTGCTTTCCGTTTGTTATCACCCTGATCCTGTTTGTGAGCGTATAATGAACCAGCAGATTTCTGTCGGCAGCTTGAAAAATGTCCATGCGCTCCTTGAAACGATGCAGCACATGCGACTGTACATAAATATTAAAATAATACTTTTCGTCTATTCCCGGGATAATCCAGTGTTTGGGAACAGTAACATTATAGGGCTCAAAAATCCCATTCGGCGGATAAAAAAGTCTGAATGCTGTACGATACGCCCCTTTGTGGTTAAATGCCTTTGTTTGACACTCATCCATCGTAAAACGGATTTTCATTCGTATTGATTCCGTTTCGTTGGATGCCCATGTATATTTGAAACCATATTGCCGGAAGTTTATCTGCGAATATCTTCGCATCAGATTTTGTATATACGAATATACTTCGAAAAAACTTTCTTCGAAAATAAATAAAAAATCTTTGTCTTTAAAAAAACTGTCGTAAATAAGACGGGCAGTTTCCTGCTGGGGAGTGTTGTCGTAAGTACCTTGTTCTACCAAAATGCGGATAAAAAACAAGAAAGACAATCCGCTTGTAGCCAGTTCCATGTAGCTAAGTTTATTCTCGGGGTCTCCCCAATAATTCTCCTTCATAAAACGATTTATCTCTGCGCGAAAAATACTTAGAAACTGACGCGGTATCGTATTTTCCTTTTCAGCCTTAATGCTTGGCACAGCCAAAGCGAACTTTATAAGTGTCTGCCGCTGTTTTTTTGTAAATGTATCTATCAAATCGGGATCGAGGTCAAAATGTTTGAGCACTTTTTTTGCCACCAGATAGTTAGTATGCAACTGCCGTTGCGACACATCTTTAGTCAGGTTCTGCGAGTTCAAAGGAGTCTTTTTTTTCTTCATCATTTTGTTTAATTTTTTAGTTAACGGCACGAAAATATTATAATTTCTACGATTAGACAAAAAAACATGAAAATTTGCTGATTAGACCTAACAGGTTTTAAAAACCTGTCAGGTTTGATGCTATGTTAGGTCTAATTTTAAGAAAACAATTTTACGGCACTCTGTGCCCTGTATTATGATTTCAGGTGCAGAGTACCGTAGTATTTGAGCTTAAAAACATAAAAAACGAACAGAGCTACAGAGTAGCAAAATATCGCATAAGCCTCATCGCTTCCGGAGATTACTTCGTCGTTCCTCCTCGCAACCAACGGTCATGACCGAAGGGAATAATGACGAAAGGGATAGTTCCGTTGCTTTCTTATGGATAACATAAAAAGAAATGCCCGATAATTTAATATCGGGCATTTCTTTTTATTGTTTTATGCATTGTATCGATTAACCATTGCTTCCACTTCGCTGTTTATCATTTGAGCGAAGTCATCAACTTTCAGGCTGCCTTTATCGCCTTCGCCCTGCTTGCGCACGGATATTTCGCCGTTTTCAGCTTCTTTTTCACCTACGATAAGCATATACGGAATACGCTTTAATTCGTTGTCGCGGATTTTACGCCCGATTTTTTCATTGCGGTCGTCCACCACCACGCGAATATCCTGACGGTTCAATCGTTCGGCTACTTCGTTGGCGTAGTCGTTGAACTTCTCGCTGATAGGCAAAATCACAGCTTGGTCGGGCGTAAGCCACAGCGGGAATTTACCGCCCGTGTGCTCAATAAGCACCGCCACAAAGCGTTCCATCGAGCCGAAAGGCGCGCGGTGTATCATCACAGGGCGGTGTTTTTGGTTGTCTGTGCCGGTATATTCAAGGTCGAAACGCTCGGGCAGGTTATAATCCACCTGTATTGTGCCAAGTTGCCAGCGGCGACCGATAGCGTCTTTAACCATAAAGTCGAGCTTTGGTCCGTAGAACGCCGCTTCGCCGAGTTCTACGCGAGCTTTCAAGCCTTTTTCTTCGCAAGCTTCCACAATGGCGCGTTCGGCTTTTTCCCAATTGTCGTCCGAGCCGATGTACTTTTCCTTGTTTTCTGGGTCGCGAAGAGATATTTGCGCTTCAAAATTTTCAAAATTCAATGCCTTGAAAATGATGAAAATAATATCCATTACTTTCAGAAATTCATCTTTAAGCTGGTCGGGGCGGCAAAAAATATGCGCATCGTCCTGCGTAAAGCCGCGTACCCGCGTAAGCCCGTGCAATTCGCCGCTCTGTTCGTAGCGATATACCGTACCGAATTCCGCCAAACGCAGCGGCAAATCCTTGTACGATTTGGGCGTAATTTTATACATCTCACAGTGGAAAGGACAGTTCATCGGTTTGAGCAGAAACTCCTCGCCCTCCTGCGGCGTATGGATTGGCTGGAAAGAATCCTTGCCGTATTTTGCATAATGCCCCGAAGTTACCCACAACTCTTTTTGCCCGATATGCGGCGTCATTACCTGCTGGTAGCCAAAGCGTTTTTGTATTCTTTTCAAAAAATCTTCCAAGCGGGTACGCAGTGCCGTTCCTTTGGGGAGCCACAACGGCAAGCCCGGTCCGATGGCTTGCGAAAAGGCGAACAGTTCAAGTTCGCGCCCGATTTTGCGGTGGTCGCGCTTTTTTGCCTCTTCGAGAAAGGCGAGATATTCGTCCAGCAGTTTTTTCTTCGGGAACGAAATGCCGTAAATGCGGGTAAGCATTTTGCGCTTTTCGTCGCCGCGCCAATATGCCCCGGCAACGGAAGTGAGTTTTATCGCCTTGATTTCGGAAGTATCGCGCAAGTGAGGTCCGCGGCATAAATCCGTAAAACTACCCAGGGTATAAGTAGTAATCGTACCGTCCTGCAATTCGCTAATCAGCTCGCATTTGTATTCTTCGCCTTTTTCGCCGAAAAATTTCAGCGCGTCGGCTTTCGATATTTCATAGCGCACGAGTTTTTCTTTTTTGGCTGCCAACTCGTACATTTTTGCCTCAATCGCCGCGAGGTCGCCTTCTTTAATAACAACGCCTTCGGGCGTGTCGATGTCGTAGTAAAAGCCGTTTTCGATAGCAGGACCGATGCCAAAATGCGTACCCGGATACAAATCCGTGATGGCTTGGGCAAGCAGGTGCGATGAAGTATGCCAGAATGTATGCTTCGCTTCCGGGTCGTCCCACTTATGCAGTTTGAGGCTGCTGTTTTCGTTGATTGGGCGGTCTAAGTCCCATGCTTCGGTATTAACTGTTGCGGCGAGGACTTCCTGCGCCAGACGAGGGCTGATGCTCTCAGCAATTTGGTAGGGCGTTGTGCCATTGGCATATTCGCGCACCGAACCGTCGGGGAAAGTGATTTTAATCATGATTTTGTTTACCTTACAAATGGTTTTTCTGTTTTTAAGTGCGCAAAGGTAAGCAATTTTGAGATTGATTGGATTTGCTTTGAGGAAATATTTTCGGGTGTATCTCTTTTGGGCGTATAAAAAAGGATTCGTCATGTCGCGTTTGACGCGGTATCGCCCATAAAGTGATAATCGTTAGTATGCGATGCGGGTCAAGCCCGCAATTAGCAATCACGACCAACGGGAATTGTAAATCACTGACCGAAGGGAAGTAATAATGACGGATACGCCTGAAATAAAGAAGTCCGAATATTTTTATTGGGGAATCTTATTTGCACTTTTTATGCTGTACAGATTCGTTTTTCCTGTCGGGCGATAAGCAAGCGGGCGTCTGTTTACTGCTATGCCGTTACCGAAGCGCAAATATAATCGGGAATAATGCCCGTGGAGGCAATAAGCAGTTCGGCATCTTTTGCCTGTATGTTACCCGAAAGCACCAGGCAGGTATCGATACCGAATTTATTGCCGCCGATGATGTCGGTTTTAAGCGTATCGCCCACCATAAGGATTTCCTGTTTGTCCACAGGCTTTTGTTCGCAAGCATGGCGGTAGGCAAAATTGAAAATCTGTGCATCGGGCTTCCCAAAGCGGATAAATGTTTTTTGCGAGAGCGATTCGAGCAACTTGGCAACACCGCCTACGGAAATCGCCACTTCGTCTTTCGAACGGGGATAGGTGGTATCGGTATTTGCCACTACCACAGGCATGCTCCGCTTACGCAGCAGGTTTACGGCGCGGGTGAGGTCGGTATTCCAGTCGAAGCCTTCGTCGTCGAGCAGCACGAGGGCAGAAATATCGTCGACTGCCGCTAAATCTACATTGCCGATGGAAATGGTTTCAATTCCCACGCTTTCGATGTAGTGAGCCGAGCGTTCGGTGCCGAGATAAGCTACCTTGCCGTGATTTATTTTGTACGACAAGTATTCTTTGGCAATCATGCCCGATGAAATTATTTTGTCGGTGGTGATTTCGGGCAGCCCGCGTTCGACGAAATTCTCGGCAAGCTGTTCGGGACTGCGCGAGGCATCGTTTGTAATGATGTAGTAGTCAATACCGTCGGCAACGAGCGACAGCAGCATTTCGCGTACGCCTTCGTAAACACCCTGATAGTTGCGCAACACACCGTAGGAATCGAAGAAAATGGTTTTGTATTGCCGCGATATTTCTTTGAATGTTTGAATATTCATCGTGTTTTTAATATGATAATTGGGAAATGAGTTAATTTGAAAATGCCGAAGATTAATGATGTTTTTTCCACATTCTTATATTTTCATATTCTCTTATTTTGTTATTTAATTGCGTTTGCAAAGCTATCAAAAACCTTATAATTCCCTGCATATTCGGGCAACATTCTTTCGGGATGAAACTGCAGTCCTACTACAAAGCGTTTGTCGGGATTGTATATTGCTTCAATCAATCCGTCGGCAGAAAACGCCATGGGAACGAGCTTGTTGCCGAGCTTTTTTATGCCCTGATGGTGATAGGAATTTACACGAATTTCGTGCTCGCCATACCATGCATACAGGGGCGTATTTTCTTCAACCCGAAGCGGGTGACGCAGCGTATCGTAGTTTTCGTAGTCTATATGGAGAAGTTGGTGGTGGTTGTGCTCGTGCACATCGTTGAGAAGCGTTCCGCCGTGCGCCACATTAATAATGTGCATTCCGCGGCAAATACCCAATATTGCTTTGTCGTGCTCGAGGGCGTGGCGGCAACAGGCAAGTTCGATTTCGTCTTTGATCGGGTCGAGTTCTTCAAGCGCGGCGAGCTGATAGTTTTCGCCGTAACGGGCAGGGTTTACATCGCCGCCTTCGGTTAAGAGCAAGCCTGCATAATCTGCCAGATAATTGGTGAGTATCAATTTGGTGGCTTCGGCAACGGGTACGATAACCGGCATCAGCCCTCTTTCGGCGAGCAGTTGCAAATATATTTCCGACACCCAGTTTACCGGCTTGTTTTTTCGCTCGAGACGACGCGAAACGATGAGGACTTTTTTCATAGTGTTAAATTTCCTCCAAAGATAATCCTTTTTCCTAAAACCGACACAACGCTGTTTGTTGTTCGTGCCTGCCCGGTATAGTTTTCGGCTTTCCTGTTACGATGCCTGCTTGTTTATTTCGAATTTATTCTTTTTAGGCTTGTAAAGCAAACATTATTCGTCATTGCGCGGTACGAAGCACCATTCTCTGTACTGAGATTGCTTCGTTCCTCGCAATGACGAACTCGCCTCAACTGAGATTGCTTCGTTCCTCGCAATGACGAACTCGTCTCGACTGAGATTGCTTCGTCGTTTCTCCTCGCAACCAACGGTCATGACCGAAGGGAATTGTAAATCACAGACCGAAGGGAAGTAATAATGACGAACTCGCCTCAGAGGGATTGTTTCGTTTTATTTAAAGAAGAACCAGTATCCTGCTTCCTGCGGGTTACTCGAATTGCCGGTTGTGCCGATTTTGCGACCCGATGCGTCGCGCACATCACCGTTGCTGTGTATGCTTCCGATTTTTCTGCCCGATGCATCGCGCACATCGCCATCGCTTTCTATTTTGCCCACTTTCCTGCCCGAGGCATCGCGTACATCGCCGTCGCTCTCTAATTTACCTGCTTTCCTGCCCGATGCGTCGCGCACATCGCCGTCGCTTTCTATTCTGCCCACTTTCCTGCCCGAGGCATCGCGCAGATCGCCATCGCTTTCTATAGTGCCCACTTTGCGACCCGAGCCGTCGCGTACGGTACTGTTATTTTGGGCATTGGTGTATCCGCACAATAATAATACGGAAACTGCAATTACAACTGTTTTTTTCATAAGATTTTGTTTTTTTGTTTTCGGAATTATCCTTTTTTAGGCTTGTGAAGCAAGTATTATTCGTTATTGCGAGGTGCGAAGCAATCCATTCTCTGTACTGAGATTGCTTCGTTCCTCGCAATGACGAACTCGTCTCGACTGAGATTGCTTCGTCGTTCCTCCTCGCAATGACGGCGGTGATGGTTGCTTTGCAAGCCTAAAAAGGATAATTCCATTTGTTTTTAATTAAAATGATTTGGCAATAAGTTTAAATTTCTTCCGGTTTCGGGATACGAAAATAACGGTATTTTGTCAGATTACTTTTAATGCAAATGGTTTAATGAGGTTAAGAAAATATGTTTCCCGGAAAGTTGCCTGTACGCCACGCGATGTATTTGTGCAACAGCAACGGAAGGCAGATTTTACGCCGAGCTGAGGGGGATGAATTTTCCTCAAGTGGTACGAAAATTTTCCTCAAGTGAAAAAAATATTTTCCTCAAGTGGAAAATTTTCTTTCCTCAAGTGGAAAATTCATCATCGATTTGGCGCATTTTATGACTGATGCTTTTGTTGGTATGAAATGCTTTTGTGTAACTCCTCTGTTTTGGGGTTCTCATTTATTACCCTTAATTATTTAACTCCTCGCCCTTCGGGCACTCCCCTTGAAATTAACCGCTCCGCTTCGCTCGTCCCCTTTAAAAAAGGGGTGTACTCCAACGGGAGGAGAGGTTATATAAGCAGAGAACAGGCAAAGCAAAGGGGGGTTTATTAACAGGAACTTGAAGATAAAGCAACTTTCGCAATCTTTGTTATAGATGCTGCAGTGCCGTAAGAGGGTTGTCCGTTATTTTTTAAATTGCTCAAGTTAGCAGAAAATGTTTTATCTTTGCGCCTTCAATCGATAATTTTTCATTCATGTCGAAATCCAACCATAAGGCTTATTTATTGCTTTCGGGCGGGCAAGATTCGTTTGTATGCTTAGTGTGGGCGCTGCAACATTTCGCAGAAATAGAAGCCATAAGCATTGCTTACAATCAGCGGCACGCGCGTGAGTTGGACTATGCGGCTCGGATAGCGGCACATTTTGGTGTACCACACACGGTATACAATATTGGCGATTTCCTCGTTGCTACGGCAGATAGCACCCTGCTCGACCACGGTAATCATAACGCTCAACATCAGCAGGCGGCAAATCTTCCTGCAAGTTTTGTTCCCAACCGCAACGGATTGTTTCTTACTATCATATCCAACCATGCTTTTCGTCGCAACGAGCCACATATACAAATAGTTACCGGTACATGTGAAACCGATTTTTCGGGCTATCCCGATTGTCGCGACAGTTACATCAAGGCAAAGGAAGTGGAGCTTTCTCTGGGCTTAGACCGCCCTGTGAGTATACATACTCCCTTGATGTGGAAAAGCAAAGCGGAAACCTTTGAGATGGCAGCAGAGGCTGGTAAGTTGCAAGAGCTTATTGAAATAACTCTTAGCTGCTACAACGGCGACGAAACGCTGCACGAATGGGGTCGCGGTTGCAGCGAATGTCCGGCATGCGTACTGCGGGCAAAAGGTTTTTATTCTTTTAATAAAGATTTGAAAAACACATCAATATCATATTGAAAACCATTAGTTAAACATAATCTTAATCTATATGAATGATTTGTATTATCTCACGGAAACATTTATGTCTGTCCAGGGTGAAGGGAATTGTGCCGGAATACGGGCATTATTCGTTCGTTTTCAGGGCTGCAATTTGCGCTGCTCGTGGTGCGACAGCAAATATACCTGGGGAAAAGATGAAAGTTTACAAGCTCTTACTGCCGGCGAAGTGAAATCGATAATTTCCAATTCGTCGGCTCATAATGTAATACTAACAGGTGGTGAGCCTACGCTGTACCGGTTGGATAAACTTGTTGTGGAAGGAAAAAAATACCATGTTGAAACCAACGCTACTATAATTCCCACCAAACCGCTCATTGCCACTCTGCCCGACGGAAGCCGTTTCTCTCGCGATGCAATGGACGAGGATGTGATAC
Source organism: Prevotellaceae bacterium (assembly GCA_031271465.1). Taxonomy (GTDB): domain Bacteria; phylum Bacteroidota; class Bacteroidia; order Bacteroidales; family Paludibacteraceae; genus JAFGVL01. The sequence goes on from JAISVR010000014.1 coordinate 48,623, forward strand.
GCCATTTCAACTGGGTTGTATCGCCCAAAGCAACGAATGCCGGACAAAAGATTTGCGAACCGGCACTGCGTTTTTGGGCTGCACAAGAGTATTGTGTATTTAAATTTATCGTTCAAAGAACCGAAGATTTGCAGGAAGTGGAAAAACTTGTTATCCTTTTCGGGATAGACAGGAACAAGGTGTATGTTGGCATAGAAGGATGCACGCTTAAAACGCAGCTTCGTCCCACACTGGTAGAAGAAATAATACACCGGGGCTTTAATTTTTCACCACGATTACACATTTTGCTTTGGAAGCAAGAGCGGGGAAGATAGTATGTCTGTATGATACTATTTTTTATACTTTAATCTTTCCTCTTTCGTTTAACAAATTACTCAAACAGCCATGAAATACCAAATCAGCAAAGATTTTTCGTTCGAAGCAGCGCATCGTCTTATCAAAAACTACAGCGGGAAATGCTCCAATAACCACGGGCATTCTTATCGCGTGCGACTCACATTGGAAGGCGAGCAGCTCGAAACCACCGATATGCTCTTCGATTTCCATGAAACAAAGCGTTTGCAGGCTTGGCTCGACGATAAGTTTGACCATGCTACCATTCTTTGGCATGAAGACCCTATGCTTGAAATGCTACAAAACTTTGGGAACAAAGTGTTTATCACCGAAAAAAATCCTACTGCCGAACATATTGCCGAACTGATTTTTGCACAGGCGCAAGCCTTGTTCGAAAACGAAAGCGTGAAAGTATACTGCGTAGAAATAGGCGAAACCTGTAGTTCGACAGCGAGAATAATGCGACAATAAAATATTTTTCATCACTTTGTAATTTTACAAACTTTATGAATTCATTTCAACATCTTGGACATAAAAGCAACGCGCCCACCAAGCAGTTAGATACTTTTCCTGCTCCTGCAAATGTAGGCTTGGTACGCTTCGAGAGCGACGAATTGACAAGTTTTTGTCCCGTAACGCATCAACCCGATTTTAATCATATTACAATAGAATTTTGCCCCGACCAACGCTGCGTGGAAAGCAAGAGTTTGAAACTCTACCTGTGGTCGTTTCGCGAAGAGGCGAAGTTTGCCGAAGCTCTTGCAGGCGAAATTGCCGAAGATATTTTCCTGGCTCTCGAACCTCATTGGGTGAAAATTACTCTTAAGCAAAATGTCCGTGGCGGACTGCAACTTACTGCTGTAGCGGAACGAAAGAAATAACCTATGACATTTTATAAGCAGATACAAGCCGCTGCAACAGCAGGGAAAAAACTTTTTGCTGTGTTGGTCGACCCCGACAAATGTGCAGGCAATTCCTTGCCGCATTTCGCGGAGCTTGCCTGCACAACACGCCCCGATTTTATTTTTATCGGCGGTAGCCTCACTGCCGAGAGCACGGACAAGGCTATTGCCATTATCAAGCAGCACTGCGATATTCCGGTGATACTTTTCCCCGGAAGCGCGGCGCAGTTCTCGCCTGTGGCAGATGCCATACTCTACCTGTCCCTTATTTCGGGGCGCAATGCCGATTTCCTTATCGGGCAACATGTGTTGTCGGCTCCGTTTATTCGCCATTCGGGTATCGAAACCATTTCCACAGGCTATATGTTGATAGAAAGCGCTTCCGTTACTGCGGTGGAATATATGAGCAACACGCGCCCTATTCCGCGCGACAAACCGGATATTGCCGTAGCTACTGCAATTGCGGGCGAACTGCTCGGCAATCGTCTTATTTACCTCGAAGCGGGCAGCGGAGCATCGTTGCCCATACCTGCCGAGGTGATTTCGGCAGTAAAGAAAAATATCTCCGTGCCGCTTATTGTAGGTGGCGGGTTACGCTCGGAAAGCGATATTCGCAATGCTCTCGGCGCAGGAGCCGATATTATTGTGGTGGGAAATATGCTGGAAAAGCAGCCTGAAATGATGCTGCGATTCAGCAAGATAATTCACGAATTTTGAGATTAAAAAAAACGCTCTTGGTTTCAAGAGCGTTTTTTTTAATCGGAATTATTCCTTTTCAGGCTTGCAAAGCAAACACTATCCGTCATTGCGAGGAACGAAGCAATATTGGAGTTGCACCTTATTGGAGATTGCTTCGTCGTTTCTCCTCGCAACCAACGGTCATGACCGAAGGGAATAATGACGAAGCAAGTCTCAAAAGGATAATTTCGTATTAATGATGATGATTATTAATCTATTTCATCAAATTAATAATTTCTGTAATGCTTGCTTTCTCATAGGTATATGTTACATGCAAAACCGACACAGACGATTGTCCAAACAGCGAGCCGAGAATATTACTCACCGTACCCAAAGCATTGGTAACACCTGTTGGAGTTTTATCTTCGGTTAAAGTCATCGTAGAACCTTCAATATGATAACTATACTCCTGCTCCAATCCTGTTTTCGATGTCATAATAATAACACCATCTGTTGTGTTTCCGCTGTAAGTGAATGTCCCTGCCGAGAGATAATCGCTCCAAGAAGAAGCTATATCTTCGCTTCCTCCACTTAGCAAACCCGTAACACTCGATACATCAGTCGAAATCTCGCCTGAGCCTGTACGCGCATATCCGCCAACGCCCATACCGCCACCGTATACAACACTCAAAAGGTTGAGGGCTTGATTTTCTAACTCGGGAGTACTAAGCGCTCCATTCAAAGCACCACCACTAACACCCGTACACTGCCAGGCTCCGGTCATGGGAGCAATTATCGGCATAGAATCATCGCCGTTACACCCAGTAAGCAGCACAACTGCACTAAACAAGGTCAACATCATTCTTGCAAGCTTTTTCATTTCATCTAATTGTTTAATTCGTTATTATTTTTTCGCCATTTCTGCGGCAATCTTTTCCGAAAGTTCTGCCGACAATTCGGGATTATCTTTGATAAGCTGTTTTACTGCATCACGCCCCTGTCCGAGTTTGGTATCTCCATAGCTGAACCACGAACCGCTTTTTTTGACAATGCCGTAATCGACACCCAAATCGACAATCTCGCCCGCAAGCGATATGCCTTCGCCAAACATGATGTCGAACTCAGCCTTGCGGAAAGGCGGTGCTACTTTATTTTTCACCACCTTCACACGGGTTTGGTTGCCTATTACCTCGTCGCCATCTTTTATCTGTCCCGTTTTACGAATATCCAGACGCACCGAAGCATAAAATTTCAGCGCGTTACCGCCCGTGGTAGTTTCGGGGTTGCCAAACATTACACCGATTTTCTCGCGCAACTGGTTGATAAAGATACAGGTAGTATTCGTTTTGTTGATATTGGCAGTAAGCTTGCGCAACGCTTGGCTCATCAGGCGGGCTTGCAAACCCATCTTCGATTCGCCCATATCGCCTTCAAGTTCGGCTTTGGGCGTAAGAGCAGCCACGGAGTCAATCACCACCAAATCGACCGCTGAAGAGCGAATAAGCTGGTCGGCAACTTCGAGAGCCTGTTCACCGCTATCGGGCTGCGAAATGAGAAGATTTTCTATGTCAACACCAAGTTTTTCGGCATAAAAACGATCAAAAGCATGCTCGGCATCAATAATAGCAGCAATGCCACCCTGTTTTTGCACCTCGGCAATAGCGTGAATAGCCAATGTGGTTTTACCCGACGACTCGGGACCGAAAATTTCCACCACCCGTCCGCGCGGATAACCACCTACACCCAAAGCAGCATTCAATGCTATAGAGCCTGTAGGTATCACTGAAATATCTTCTATTTTATTTTCGCCCATTTTCATAATAGTACCTTTGCCGTGGTCCTTGTCTATTTTATCCATGGCAAGTTGAAGGGCTTTGAGTTTATCAGCCGAAGGCTTTTTGATTTCCTGTTCCATAATCGAAATTTATAAAGTTTGTAAAGTTAAAAAAGTATGTAAGTTTGGTTATTGAGCATTTCCGCAGTATATCCCGCAATTGCTTTTTCGAGAAAAAAATTTATTTCAAAAAACTTTCAAAGGTAAATATTTTTTCGAATTAGAAAAAACAAGCATTCTTAAAAAATATTAGCGCACATATTTCTTATACTCGGTAGCAGTAAGTTCCAATTCCCGATACCATTCCGCACCAAATTTCCCAATAAGAGCTTCTTTCAAGAATTTGTATACGGGCACAGCTGCACGCTCACCAAGTTGCTCGGCACAACGGCAAATATGCCAGCGATGGTAATTCACCGCCGAATAAGACGCATATTTATCTACCCGAACAGGATAGAGATAGCACGAAATCGGCTTGCGAAAAGCTGTTTTTCCTTCCAAAAATGCCTTTTCAATAGCGCATTTGGCATAGCCGTTTTCATCGGTGTATACAAACACACATTCGGCACCGTTTACTATCGAAGTTACAGGCTCACCGTCGCGGTCAATGTAGGAAACGCCCTGTTTATTAATTACCGTTTTTGATTCCTCAGGCAAATCGTCCCACACAATAGGCAGCACTTTTTCGAGCTGTTCTATTTCGTCCGCTTCGAGCGGTGCGCCCTCTTCACCTTCCACGCAACATTCGCCGCGACAAGCGGCAAGGTCGCAAACGAATTTTCGCTCGAGCAGGTCGAGGCTTACTATGGTATCTTGTATTTGCAGCATAAAAATTATTTTCCCTTCACAATTCGTTTTATTTCGCTCAATTTGTTGAGCGCCTCAAGGGGTGTAAGGTTATCTACATCAATATTGATAATTTCGTCGCGTATTTGCGAAAGCACAGGGTCATCAAGCTGAAAAAAGCTCATTTGGTAACCTTCGCGATGGCTGGCTATTTCGCCTACGGGTTTGGCACTAACGCCTTCGCGTCGATTATCGCTTTCAAGTTGCAACAGAATTTCGTCGGCGCGACGCACAATGCTTTGCGGCATTCCCGCCATTTTTGCCACATGAATACCGAAACTGTGTTCGCTGCCGCCACGCACAAGTTTGCGTAAGAAAATCACCCGCTTGTCCACTTCTTTTACCGATACATTGTAGTTTTTTATGCGTTTAAACGATTTTTCCATTTCGTTTAATTCATGGTAGTGGGTAGCAAAAAGCGTTTTTGCCTTTGCCTGAGGATGTTCGTGAATATGTTCGACAATAGCCCAGGCAATAGAAATGCCGTCGTAGGTACTGGTGCCGCGTCCGAGTTCGTCAAAAAGAATCAGGCTGCGGGTAGACATATTGTTCAAAATACTTGCCGCTTCGTTCATTTCAACCATAAAAGTCGATTCCCCTACCGAAATATTATCGCTTGCGCCCACACGGGTAAATATTTTATCCACCGTACCGATTGTAGCACTATCTGCCGGCACAAAACAGCCCACCTGCGCCATGAGTACGATTAGAGCTGTTTGCCGCAACAATGCAGATTTACCCGCCATGTTCGGACCGGTAATAACGATTATCTGCTGCCGCTCATCGTCCAGATACACATCGTTGGCAATGTAGCTTTCACCGGCAGGCAACAGTTTTTCTATCACGGGGTGTCGACCGTTTTTGATGTCGATTACTGTTCCTTCGTCTACCACCGGACGGTTGTATTTGTTTTCTGCCGATATTTTGGCAAACGACAGTAAACAATCTACCTGTGCCACCAAATTACAATTGAGCTGAATGGCAGCGATATATTCCGTTAAGCTTTGTACCAAATCGGCAAACAAAGCCGCTTCGAGGACAAGTATTTTTTCTTCTGCTCCAAGTATTTTTTCTTCATATACCTTCAATTCCTGCGTAATGTATCGCTCTGCCTGCGTAAGGGTTTGTTTGCGTATCCAGTCGGCAGGTACACGATTTTTATGCGCATTGCGCACCTCGATGTAGTAGCCAAACACATTGTTGAAACTCACCTTCAGGCTTGGAATACCTGTGGCTACGCTCTCGCGCTCCTGAATTTGCTGCACATAATCCTTGCCGCTATTCATCAGGTTACGCAGTTCGTCAAGCTCGGCATTGAACCCGCTTCGAATAGCACCGCCCTTGTTGAGTTGGGCAGGCGGATCGTTTTCGAGCTCGCGCTCTATGCGGCTGCAAAGTTCGGGACATGGGTTGAGCTGTTCGCCAATGCGACGCAGGTAGCCGTTTTCCGACTCGTTGCAAGCCTGTTTAATCGGTTGCAGGGCATAAAGAGCTGTTTTGAGCTGTGCCACCTCGCGCGGTGAGATACGCCCCACAGCAGCCTTACTGACAATTCGCTCCAAATCGCCGACAATCGCAATCTGTTGTTCCAGCGAGGCTTTTAATTCGGGTTTTTTGAAAAAATATTCCACCACACTGAGGCGATCGTTTATTGCCTTCATGTTTTTAAGCGGGAATGCTATCCAGCGGCGCAACATACGCGCACCCATCGGACACGATGTGCGGTCGATGATATCTATCAATGAGCGTGCACCTTCGTTGCTGCTGCCGGTAAGTTCAAGGTTGCGCACGGTGAAACGGTCGAGCCACACAAAGCGGTCTTCTTCAATACGGCTCAACGCAGAGATATGTCCCAGTTGACTGTGGTGCGTGTGGTCTAAATAATAAAGCACAGCTCCTGCGGCAATGATACCGTTTTCGAGCTTATCCACTCCGAATCCTTTCAGTGTTCGGGTTTCGAAATGCTTCAACAAACGGTCGTTGGCAGCATCGGAAGTATATACCCAGTCGTCTTGCCCGAAGGTGAGAAATTTTGTACCGAAAGCTTCTTCAAATTGCTTACGGCGTGTGCGCTCAAAAAGCACTTCTTTGGGAGCAAAACTGCTCAACAACTTGTCGGCATATTCGGCATTTCCCTCGGCGGTAAGAAATTCGCCCGTAGAAATATCGACAAAAGCAACGCCAACCGCCGTTTTTCCAAAATGAACTGCGGCGAGAAAATTATTTTCTTTGTGATTGAGAATATTGTCGCCGATGGTTACTCCCGGTGTAACCAGCTCGGTGATACCGCGTTTAACCAGCTTTTTGGTGAGTTTCGGGTCTTCAAGCTGGTCGCACACCGCAACGCGCATACCTGCGCGAACGAGCTTTGGCAAATAAGTATCGAGTGCATGATGTGGGAAACCCGCCAATTCGTTTTGTGCCGAACCGTTGTTGCGTTTTGTGAGTGTAATACCGAGTATCTCGGCAGTTTTTATCGCGTCTCGACCAAAGGTTTCGTAAAAATCGCCCACCCGAAACAGCAAAATCGCATCAGGATGTTGCGTTTTCATTTCGTTGTATTGGCGCATCAGCGGCGTTTCGGATTGGATATGCATCGAAAATTATTTTTTATATTGAAAACGCCAAAGTTACACACTTAGCCCGAAATCGGAAAACAGACAAAGAAAAGATTATCAACAAAAATTCACAAAGTGGCGCGAATACCTTTTCGGTCGAGTTTTCCATTCGGTGTTTTAGATAAATCGGCAAGATAATATACTGCGTGAATACGGTGATAAGTTGGCAACAGTGCATTGATAACATCGAGTTGTTCCGGTGAAACAAGTTCTTCGGCAACAAGTACAAGGCGTTCGCCCAGTCGCTCATCGGGCAAGGAAGTTACGGCGTAAGGGTGTGTAAAAAACGACGCTATCTGTGCTTCAATTTCTTCCGGTTGAATTTTTATTCCACCCGAATTTATCACATTGTCTATCCTGCCGCGAATGCGGAAACGGTGGTCGGGCAACAACTCGACAATATCGTTGCTGTGTAGCGTTTGGGATAAAAAGCCGGGTTCGGAAATCGTTAAACAATCGCGCTTGTCAACCGAAACTTCGATGCCTTTCATCGGTATAAAAAAATCCTGCCTGTTCTTGCCGTTAATTTTCCGCAAGGCGATGTGCGACACGGTTTCGGTCATACCGTAGCTTTCATAGCAGGTGCATTCCACGCTTTGCAAAGCTGCCTGTAACTTGGACGATACAGCTCCGCCTCCGATAAGCAGCGTTTTTACGCGATTGAGCGGTTTATCTGTCTTCATTACCTCGAAAACCTGCATAGGCACCATGGCTGCAAAATCTATTTCTTGTGAAATATTGTTCAACGGCTCGGAATTCGGTTCGACTGCCAACAGCCGTAAACCGCCTTCGATAGCGCGTACTACCATCATTTTTCCTGCAATATAATCGATAGAAAGACAGAGTAAGGCAGTATCACCGGGTTTGAGTTTGAAGAAATCGAGCGTTTTCTGTGCCGATAGGCGCATCATTTCTTTATTCACCATAATAGTTTTTGGCGCACCCGTGGAACCCGATGTGTGTAACTCAATCGTTGTAGCAGGCGAATACCAGTCTGCCACAAATTGCCAAAGGCTTCTTTCCCAGCTTGCCAAACGAGGCAATGTAAGTTTCTCAATGGCGATTTTTTGCCATTCGGAAAGCGATTGTTGTGTGAACGAGAGGGAGAGCATTATTTAATTAATGAGTTAAATTATCCCACGCATCGTACAATTCTTTCATCGAATTGAACATCAGCGAAGCTCCTGCCTCACTCAACACTTCGCTGCGGAGAATGCCCGTATTGACGGCAATAGTAAAAATACCTGCTGCCACACCGGCTTCTACACCCAAGGGTGCGTTTTCTATCACCACGGCTTCGTAGGATTGCACGCCGGCTTTTTCAAGGGCTTTTAGGTAAGGTTCGGGGTGAGGTTTGCCCCTGATAACATCGTAGGCGGTAACCATTTGTTCGCGATCGAAAATACCGGGGAAAGATTGCTGCACGCGGAGGAACATCTCCGTTTCGCCCGAACCCGTAACAACGAGCGTCTGCAAGCCCTGAGTCTTGATTTTTTGTGCCAACTCGAGGGCAAAAGGCACTACCGGTGCCGGCGGATATTGCTGAAAAAGTTCACTCTTACGACTGTAAATCCGCTGCTGTTCGGCTTGGCTGCTTGGGCGACCGTAAAACTTAACAAACTCGGTATCGATAGTCGATGCGCCGGTGCGTCCTTCGTTGAGGTAAGCCTCGTATTCGTTAAAGGGCAGCCCGACTTCGGTCATTGCCTGTGTCCATGCGCGAGCGTGATATGGCATGGTATCGAACAGTACGCCGTCCATATCGAACAACACGGCTTTAAGCGTATTTTTGGGAAAAGATAGTTGCATCTTAATATTTCTTCTGGCGGCAAAGATAGGTTTTTTGATTCGATTACACTGTGTTTTTACATAACCAAACAAACTTCAATTAATCAAAATAAACAATGTAAGGTGAAGTTCAATGTTACTAAGCCTTCATCATGTCAACTGAAAGTGACTCGTGTAGTTTTCACTATACAGTGCAATGGATTAACTGCGAAGGTTGCTCTTTATTTTTGAATCAATTCATCGAGTTCGGCACAACATCCAAGCTTCCCGTTGATAAGTGCTACAGTATCTACCCGTGCACGAATGCAGAGTTTTTCGTCTGCTGCCCGAAAAATATCTTGATAAAACACATATTTTATTCCTTCTTTTCTCACAAAAAGTCGCGACAGGAATTCATCACCCGGATACAATGAGTTTTTAAAAGCGATTTCGATACGCGCCACTACAGGGTCGATGCCTCGCTTGTGCAACTCGGGAAAACTTTTTCCGCGAGCAATTAAAAATTCGTGTCGCGTGTGCTCCAAATAATTTTGATACACAGAATTGTTTACAATACCTTGAATATCGCACTCGTAGTCGCGTACTTTCATACGCATTTCGTAGTCATATTGTTGTTGCATAAGAAATATGGTTTGTAAAAACTATTTTTTTCGAATCACCGTCAACCCATCGCGCAGAGGCAGTATTACGGTTTCTACCCGTGGGTCGGTAGCTACAAGGTTGTTGAACGCTTGAAGAGCAATTGTTTGCGCATCGCGCGGATCGGGCGTGTGCAGCACTTTGCCGTCCCACAAGGTATTATCGGCAAGCAAATATCCGCCCGCTTTTAATTTGTCGAATACAGCACGATAGTAGTCCGTATACTCGCGTTTATCGGCATCAAGAAACACCAAATCGAACTCACAATCGAGCGTCTGTATCACATCGAGAGCCTTTCCGATATGCTGCACAATTTTGTGTCCATATTCGGAACGATGGAAAAAATCCCGGGCAAAATCTTCCAGTTCATCGTTTTCTTCAACGGTATGCAGCACTCCGTCGTCGGGCAATCCTTCGGCAAAACAAAGCGCAGAATAACCCGTGAATGTACCGAGTTCCAATATCGTACGGGCTTGACACATTTGCGTAAGCATTTTCAATATTCGCCCCTGCAAATGTCCGGAAAGCATTCTCGGATTAATGATTTTCTGATGCGTCTGACGGTTGAGTTGTCGCAGCAATTCCGGTTCCGGCTCAATATGTGCAAGTATGTATTCTTCTATGGTCATTATTTTTCCCAACAGTGCGTAATTGATACGAATTTTATTCCGGAGTCCAATTATCATTTATTTTTTGCAAAGCAATATAAGCGGCTTTTTGCTGCGATTCGCGTTTAGATAAACCCGTTGCAATGGCTACAGCTCTATTATTTAAATAAAGGCAGCAGGTAAACTGATGCCGGTTTCCCGAAGCAGTATCTTCCTCCTGTAACTCGAAATGCAATTCGATTTTATGCTTTTGGCAATATTCGAGCAAGCGCGATTTGAAATTTTCTTCACTGTGGGCAATACTTTCCATATCGAGCAGCCGGTTTATCACACGCTGCTCTACAAACTGACGACATTTATCGTACCCGCGGTCTAAGTAAATAGCTCCAACAAATGCTTCGAAAGCATTCCCATAAATACTTGTACGAGCAATATTTGTTGTTCTTGGAGAGACCAAAACCAACGGAGCAATTCCCACTTCCATTGCCAGGCGATTAAGCGATTTGCGATTCACTATACGCGAGCGCATGTTGGACAGGAAACCTTCCGACCTTTCGCCAAACCGGTGAAAAAGAATATCGCTCACAATGGCACCCAGCACCGCATCGCCCAAATATTCGAGCCGTTCGTTGTGTGTTTTATCCTTTTGCTTATGACTTCTTACTACCGATTTGTGCCGCAATGCCCGCTGGTAAAGCTTCGGGTTGTAAGGATAAAACCCTAATATTTTCCGGTATTGCAAATAAGGCTCTCTGCGGAAATTTGCAAAGAGCCTTATTAGATTGTAGATTTTCTCAATCACCGTTTTATTTTTCAAATTTCTTTACAATCAAGCTTGCATTGTGTCCACCAAAACCAAAGGTGTTGGACAACGCTGCCCTCACTTCGCGTTTTTGCGCCTTATTGAAAGTAAAATTCAACTTGTAGTCGATATTTTCGTCATCATCGCCCTCTTCGTGGTTGATGGTTGGCGGCACAATACTATTTACTACCGAGAGTACGGCTGCAATAGCTTCGGCTGCGCCGGCTGCACCAAGCAGGTGTCCGGTCATCGATTTAGTCGAACTGATATTCAACTTATAGGCATGCTCACCAAATACATCTTTTATTGCTCGGGCTTCCGAAATATCGCCCACAGGAGTCGATGTGCCATGCACATTGATATAATCAATTTCGTCGGCTTTCATACCTGCATCTTTGAGAGCGCGGCTCATCACTAATTTCGCTCCCAAGCCTTCGGGATGAGTAGCTGTAAGGTGATAAGCATCTGCCGATAAACCTCCACCGGCAACTTCGCAAATAATATTTGCTCCGCGTGCAATAGCATGTTCCAATTCTTCCAAAATAAGACAAGCGGCTCCTTCGCCCATCACAAAGCCATCGCGACTTTTGCTAAACGGACGAGAGGCTTTTTCCGGCTCTTCGTTGCGGGTCGAAAGCGCAGTGAGCGCATTAAAACCACCCACTCCCGAAGGAGTAATGGCAGCCTCGGCTCCACCGGCTACAATAGCCGTTGCCTGACCTAAGCGGATATAATTAAATGCATCAATCAATGCGTTGGTCGAAGAGGCACAAGCCGATGCGGTAGAAAAGTTCGGACCTCGAAAGCCGTAAGCAATAGATATTTGCCCGGCAGCAATGTCTGAAATCATTTTCGGTATAAAAAACGGATTGAACTTCGGACCCAGTTCTTTATTGGCATAATAGTAGCCCACTTCTTGCTCAAAAGTACTGATACCACCAATACCGGCGGCAAAAATCACACCTATTTCATCCTTGTTTTCGTGTTCCAAATCTAATCCCGAATGTTCGATAGCTTCGCGAGCTGCCGCAAAAGCCAATTGAGCATATCGGTCAACTTTACGCACTTCTTTCCGGTCGAAATATTGCGCAGGATCGAAATCTTTTACTTCGCAAGCAAAGCGAGTCTTAAATGCAGAAACATCAAAATGAGTAATGGGTCCTGCCCCACTAACCCCATTGAGCAACGCATTCCAAAAATCGGAAACATTGTTGCCCAGTGGCGTTATTGCGCCAAGACCCGTTACTACTACTCTTTTCAATTCCATAAAAAATAGAATGTTGAAGAATTAAAATTATTTCGCTACAGCTTCAATGTGAGCAATGGCATCACCTACGGTAGTGATTTTCTCTGCCTGATCGTCCGGAATAGAGATGCCGAATTCTTTTTCAAATTCCATAATCAGCTCTACAGTGTCGAGCGAATCTGCGCCTAAATCGTTTGTAAAGCTCGCTTCGTTAGTAACTTCTGATTCTTCTACACCAAGTTTATCAACGATGATAGCTTTTACTTTTGATGCAACTTCTGACATAATTTTAAGTTTTTAGTGAATAATAAAAATTTAATTTTAATTTTGCGGTTGCAAAGGAATAAATTTTTTCCGAATTAGAACAATTTTTTAATAAGAAAATGATTTTTTCTGCTCACAATTTATAAAAGTGTGCAATATTCAACCCCAAAAAACATGCCGACAAAAGTAGCTATATTTGCCTCAGGTTCAGGCTCAAACGCCGAAAACATCATTAATTATTTCGCACAAAATGAAACTATTAAAATTTGCCTCGTGCTAAGCAACCGCTCCGATGCTTTTGTACTCGAAAGAGCCAAAAAATATCAAATTCCATCGGCAGTGTTGGGCAAAAAAGATATTGAAGAGGGCAGCAAACTTATCGAAATGCTAAATTTTTACGATATTGATTTTATTGTGTTAGCCGGTTTTCTGCTCAAAATACCGGAATACCTTATTAATATGTATCCCAATCGGATTGTGAATATTCATCCTGCATTGCTTCCCAACTACGGCGGCAAAGGTATGTATGGGCATTTTGTACACGAAGCCGTGGTTGCGGCACGCGAAACGGAAAGCGGCATCAGCGTTCATTTCGTAAATTCAAATTACGACGAGGGCGATATTATTTTCCAAGCCAAATGTCCGGTGCTTCCTTTCGACACGCCCGACGATGTTGCAGCCAAAGTGCACGAATTGGAATATATACATTTTCCACAAGTGATTGAACAGGTTATACGCACCTTATAATATAAGGAGGTTTTTCTTATTAAAAAAAACCTCCTTACATTTCAATATTTCTTTCTTCTGCTAATTTGTTTTGTAGGGATAGCTAATTTTTCTCAACTCTTCGTTGGCTTCCACAATTTTGGTTTTCAGGCTTTCCTTATAGGCAGCAAGTTTGGTTTTCAACTCGGCATTATCGGCAGAAAGCATTTGTATGGCAAGGATTGCGGCGTTTTGTGCAGCATTAATCCCAACCGTTGCCACAGGAATTCCCGGAGGCATTTGCACTATGGCAAGCAACGCATCCATACCATCGAGCGTAGCATTGACAGGCACTCCGATAACCGGCAAAATTGTCATCGAAGCAATTACGCCGGGCAAGTGGGCAGCCATACCTGCAGCAGCAATTATCACTTTGATGCCGCGCGCCTGCGCATTTTTGGCAAAAAGTTCTACCTCTTGCGGCGTTCGGTGTGCCGACAATGCGTTGATTTCAAACGGGATTTGAAATTCGTTGAGCAACTGAGCGGCTTTCTCCATCACCGGAAAATCGGAAGTGCTACCCATAATAATACTTACTACTGGAGTCATAATTTTTATATTGATAATATTTTGTTCGGCACAAAAATAAATATTTTTTTTCTCTGATTTTTTGAGGAATTAAAAAAAAGCGTATTTTTGTGAGCGTTTGAAAAAAGGAGAATAATTAATTTCAATATAAACTTAAATCTTTTACAGACTTATGAAAAAATTCATGGATGAAAATTTCGTGCTCGACACGAAGACTGCGCAGGATTTGTATCACAAACACGCGAAAAAAATGCCAATCATTGATTACCACTGTCACTTAAATCCGGCTTGGATAGCAGAAGATCATAAATTTGACAACCTGGGTGAAATCTGGCTTGTGGGCGACCACTACAAATGGCGTGCAATGCGTACGAATGGTGTAGACGAAAGATATTGCACAGGCAAAGATACTTCTTGGTACGAAAAATTCGAGAAATGGGCAGACACCGTTCCTCATACAATGCGTAACCCGCTTTACCACTGGACGCACTCAGAGTTGAAAAGCGCTTTTGGCGTAGAAAAAATATTGAAACCTGAAACGGCTCGCGAAATTTACGACGAGTGTACTGCAAAATTGCGTACTCCCGAATATTCAGCCCGCGGATTAATGCGCAAATTCAATGTAGAAGTAGTTTGTACAACTGATGATCCTGTTGATACTTTGGAACACCACATCGCGTTGAAAAAAGAAGGTTTTGAAATTAAAGTGCTTCCAACTTGGCGTCCGGATAAAGCAATGGCAGTAGAAGTGCCGGCAGAATTCCGCGCTTATGTGGAAAAATTATCGGAAATGTCGGGCGTGAAAATCAGCAAATATGCCGATTTATTAGCCGCTCTTCAAAATCGCCACGATTTCTTCGCACAGGTAGGTTGTAAATTGTCTGACCACGGTATCGAAGAATTCTATGCAGAAGACTATACGCTATCGGAAATCAACGCTATTTTCGACAAAGTATATGGAGGAAAAGAATTGACAAAAGAAGAAATTTTGAAATTCAAATCGGCGATGATGTACGAAGGTGCTATTATGGACCACGCAAAAGATTGGACGCAACAATTCCATTATGGCGCTATCCGTAATAATAATACTCGCTTATTCAAACAGCTTGGACCTGATACAGGTTTCGACTCTATCGGCGACTTTACGGTAGCAAAAGCCATGTCGAAATTCTTAGACCGTATGGATACTGAAAACAAATTGGCAAAAACCATCCTTTATAACTTGAACCCTCGCGACAATGATTTGATTACAACCATGATTGGTAACTTCCAAGACGGTAGCGTTGCCGGTAAAATCCAGTTCGGTTCAGGTTGGTGGTTCCTCGACCAAAAAGTAGGTATGGAAGCGCAAATGAACTCGCTTTCCGTACTTGGCTTGTTGAGCCGCTTTGTAGGTATGTTGACCGATTCCCGTTCATTCCTGTCATATCCGCGCCACGAGTATTTCCGCCGCATTCTTTGTAACTTGCTCGGAAATGATGTAGAAGCAGGATTGTTGCCAAGCTCCGAAATGGAAACTTTGGGCAAAATGGTTGAAAACATCAGCTATAACAATGCTAAAAATTTCTTTAAATTCTAAAGGATATTTTCTAAAGCAAAGTCCGCAAACACAATTGTTTGCGGACTTTGTATTTATGTATCATAACCCAAGCATCATTTTTAAATTATTAATTTTTCATTGTTAATTATTAGCTGTATATTTGCAAGCGATTTTTCGTAAAAATTTAATTTATACATATTTAATTCATTTATTTAAAACACAATTATGGCTAAAATTGTAACCTTAGGAGAAATTATGCTCCGTTTGTCCACTCCGGGCTGTACTCGTTTTGTTCAATCAGATTCTTTCGATGTAGTTTATGGAGGAGGCGAAGCCAATGTAGCAGTTAGTGCTGCGAACTACGGACATGAAGCGTATTTCGTTACTAAATTACCTAAACACGAAATCGGTCAATCGGCTGTAAACGCACTGCGTAAATTCGGCGTAAACACTGATTTTATTGCTCGTGGCGGCGAACGCGTAGGTATCTATTTCCTCGAAACAGGCGCATCGATGCGTCCTTCAAAAGTAATTTACGACCGCGCTAACTCAGCTATCGCTGAAGCAAATCCATCAGATTTCGATTTCGATGCTATTATGAAAGGCGCAGACTGGTTCCACTGGTCGGGTATCACGCCTGCTATTTCGGACAAATCGGCTGAACTCACAAA
>JAISVR010000022.1 GCA_031271465.1 Prevotellaceae bacterium
ATGTACTGTCACGAAGTAACCAGTCCGCAAGCATTTGAAGGATTGCGTCAAAGAGGCTTACAAGTGTTTCGCCCCGCGCAAATCACTTGTATGCCCGACCACAACATTCCTACGCTTCATCAGGAATTGCCGATACAAGACCCGGTATCGAAAAATCAAGTGGATACTTTGGACAGAAACGCAAAAGAGTTCGGCGTAAACTATTATCCGATAGGACACCCGAAAAACGGCATTATCCATGTCGTAGGTCCCGAAAACGGACTTTCATTGCCGGGAATGACGATGGTTTGCGGCGACTCGCATACTTCCACACACGGTGCCATGGGTGCTATCGCCTTCGGTATCGGAACTTCCGAAGTGGAAATGGTGCTGGCTACGCAATGCGTATTCCAATCCCGCCCCAAAACAATGCGGATTAATTTTGAAGGGAAATTAAAGAAAGGCGTTACAGCCAAAGATGTTGCCCTTTATATGATTTCCCAACTCACTACCGGCGGTGCAACAGGCTATTTTGTAGAATATGCAGGCGAAGTTGTCCGCAATATGACGATGGAAGAACGCCTTACCTTATGTAATCTCAGCATAGAAATGGGAGCTCGCGGTGGGTTAGTTGCTCCCGACGACACAACTTTTGAATATATCAAAGGCAGAGAATTTGCACCAAAAGGTGAAGAGTGGGACAAAAAGCTCGCGTATTGGAAAACATTGAAAACCGATGCCGATGCAAAATTCGATAAAGAATTGACTTTCCATGCAGAGGACATTGAACCAATGGTAACTTACGGCACTAATCCGGGCATGGGAATGGGTATTAACGATATAATTCCTGTGTTGGCAGAAAATGTTTCGGCAGCAGAAAAACAATCGTATGAAAAATCGCTCGAATATATGGGCTACCGCGCAGGCGAAAAAATTGTCGGCAAACCTGTTGACTATGTTTTCATAGGTAGCTGTACCAACGGACGAATTGAGGATTTCCGCGCGTTTGCCAACTTTGTGAAAGGCAAAAAGAAAGCCGACAATGTGGTTGTGTGGATTGTTCCCGGTTCATGGGAAGTTGATAAGCAAATACGGGAAGAAGGACTGGATAAAATCCTTACCGAAGCAGGCTTTGAAATCCGTCAACCCGGCTGTTCGGCCTGCTTGGCAATGAATGAAGACAAAGTACCTGCTGGAAAATACGCTGTTTCTACTTCCAATAGAAACTTTGAAGGTCGTCAAGGTCCCGGAGCAAGAACTATTTTGGCAAGTCCGCTTGTGGCTGCTGCTTCTGCGATTACAGGAAAATTGGCTGACCCGAGAGATTTTTTGTAGAACGCAAATGACGCAAAAAACGCAAATTTTCGCAAAATTTAAAACAAAATAAATTATGAAGGTATATGCAGAATTCATCAAAGAAGAAGAAAAAGAATATCGTAAAAAAACATTGCTTCAATTTGGGAACAGCACAAAACTCATAGGCAGTGCAGTTTTGATGAACCCGGGAAGTGCAAAACCGATAAAAGATTGTGGTCAAGAAATCGCAATAGTAAAATCATTTTTTAAAGAAAATCACAAAATTAAATTAACAAATGAAAATGAATGGTATATTTTCAAAGATGACCCAACAATGCGTTTTTGTGAAAAAATATTTAATGGCGGATATATTGGCGAGAATAAAAAATTAGATGGAATTATCCAACTTTTTAATTGTTATTATTATAGAAATAAAGATGTAGAAAAAGCCAAAGAAAATTTCTCAAAAAATTCAGAATATATTTTTGAAGAAAATTATTTATTGTCAGATAAACCTGTATATTTTGGTTGGGGAAATGTTGGTAAATATGGTTTTTTGCAAGACATTGCAACTGATATTTTTTCTAAATATAAATCTGAAAATTCTGATATTAGCCCTTATAAAACAGAATTTTATGACAACAAATTTTATCACCCGATGTATATAAATCGTTCTTCAAAAAACAATCAGATTTATTTGCGTGATTTTTTTGCATATCTAAATCAAACTAAATAAAAAATTTGCGTAAACTTGTGTTTTTTGCGTCATTTGCGTTCTAAAAAAAATAAAAATGGATTTATTAGAATATTACAAACATAAAGACGATAATCTTGTTCCGAAAGAATTGGTTGATACGGTTTTGAATTGCTTTTATCAAGTTTATAATGATTTGGGCTATGGATTTTTAGAGCGTGTTTATCAAAATGCTTTATATTTTGCTTTGATTGATGCAGGTTTGAAATGTGAGGCTGAAAAAATGATAAAAGTATATCATAATGATCGTGTAGTCGGTGATTATCGTGCAGATTTGCTTGTTGAAGATTGCATTTTATTGGAATTAAAAGCCTGCGAAGAAATAAATCCTGCACACGAAGCGCAACTGATAAATTACTTAAAAGCCACCGATATAGAAGTTGGCTATATTTTGAATTTTGGCAAAAAACCGAAATTCAGTAGAAAAGTATTCTCAAATAACAGAAAATAAAAATTTGCGTAAATTTGCGCTCTTTGCGTCATTTGCGTTCTAAAAAAAAGAAAATGGAAAAATTTATAACACTTACTTCATCGGTAGTTCCTTTGCCGATTGAAAATGTCGATACCGACCAAATTATCCCTGCACGCTTCCTGAAAGCGACCGACAAAAACGGTTTTGGCGATAACCTTTTTGCCGATTGGCGATACAACAAAGACGGAAGCCCGAAAGCGGATTTTGTATTGAACAACCCGATTTACAAAGGCGCAAAAATCCTTGTGGCGGGCAAAAACTTCGGTTCGGGCAGTAGTCGCGAACACGCCGCCTGGGCAATTGCCGATTATGGCTTTAAGGTGGTGGTGTCGAGTTTCTTTGCCGATATTCACAAAAACAATGAGTTGAACAACGGCGTGTTGCCCGTTACCGTTTCAGAAAAATTCCTTTCGGAGAT